>DBGDZK010000041.1:0-9863 GCA_048373195.1 Collinsella sp. | reverse complement strand
TTGCTGAGGTTCGCCATGCCCTTCTTGAAGTTGAGGACCAGGTCTTCGGCGTTCATGCTGCCCCCATCATCGCGGTCTACGGGGTCAAAGATATGGCACCGTGGGGACACATGTATGTCAATCCTGGTCTAACAGAGCCTTGAGATTTCGAGTGAGGTTGGCGTGGGGAGTACGTTCAACGTCCAGATTCCGCTCGATATCGACAAGAACCCTCAGGCGCGGGCAGATACGGTCGAGGGGGTGCTCGACTGCTCGCTCGCCGACATGAACGTGTTGCTCGCCGAAGACAACGAATTGAATGCCGAGATTGCCCAGACGCTGCTCGAAAGCGAAGGCATTGTCGTAACTCGCGCCGCCGATGGCAACGAAGCGGTCGACCTATACGTTGGCCGTCCCGCCGGCAGCTTCGATGCGATTCTGATGGACATCATGATGCCGGGCATGGACGGCTATGAGGCAACCCGCGCGATTCGTCTGAGCGAGAAGGTCGATGCAGCCGATATCCCCATCATCGCGCTCACCGCCAACGCCTTTGCCGAGGACGCCAAGGCGGCACACGATGCCGGCATGAACGCCCATCTGTCCAAACCGCTCGACTTTAACAAGCTCAAAAACATACTCGCCCGCATCAAGAAAAACGGATCCGTTTCGCTATAGTTTGTGCTCAACCACCACGCACGACCAGAAAGGAAACCAACGATGTTTAGGCCCTTACGTCGAAAGAAACGCGCCATCACTGACGAGGAAGCGCGCGAACTGCTCGCTACCTGCAAGCGCGGCGTCTTTGCCGTCAACGGCGACGATGGCTACCCGTACGCCATTCCCGTCAACTACTTCTTTGACGCCGAGCACGACAAGATTTATTTCCATGGCGCCAAGGCTGGCCACAAGGTCGACGCACTCAAGCGCGATGACAAGGTCTGCTTTACCGTTTACGGCAACGAGTGGTACCAGGACGGTGACTGGGCTCCCTACGTTATGAGTACCGTGGTCTTTGGCCGTTGTCGCCTGGCGAATGACACCCCCGCGTTTATCGAGGACAAAGTCCGCCAGCTCGCGCTTAAGTACTACCCTTCTGCCGAGGAAGTCGAAGAGGAAATCGCCAAAGACATCAAGGGCGTCCAGCTCTACGAGATTACGATTGAGCATCTTTGCGGCAAGCAGATTCAAGAAAAGTAAGCCTCTCAGCAGGTCTGCGCCCAATTGCTACAGATGCTTTACCATGTGGGGCCTTCTAGCCAACTTGGCAGAAGGCCCCACATGCAGCGCACGCTTACCGTGCATTAAAAACGTAGCGGTCCAGGCGGTCGCACGCTTCCCTCACGCGCGAAAGCGGCAGCGCCAGATTCACGCGAATGTGGCAGGGCCCGTGGAACGGGCGGCCGTCCTGATACCCCACGCCCACGCGCGCCCCCTCGTCGAGCAACCACTGAATATCGCGGCCATGCTCGCGGCACCACTCGGTGCAGTCCAGAAACACCATGCACGTGCCCTGCGGACGCGAATAGGACACGCCCTCAAAATGCTCGTCCACGTAATCGCAGAAGTACTCGATATTGCCGGCAAGCACCTGGTTGAGCTCGTCCACCCACTCGTAGCCTTGCGGCTGGTAGGCACCGATAAGCGCGTGCATGGAGAGGACGTTCATCTCGTTGTAGTGGGTCTTGTTGGACACGGCGCACACGCGGTCGCGCAGCGTCTCGTTATAGATGATGTGGTAGCTGCCGACCAAGCCCGCCAGGTTGAACGTCTTGCTCGGCGCATAGAGGGCAACCGTGCGCATGCGGGCATCCTCGCTCACCGACTGCGTCGGGATGTGCTTGTGCCCCGGCAGGATGATATCGGACCAAATCTCGTCCGAAATCACCACGCAATCGTGCTGGCAATAGATGTCCATGGCGCGCTCAATCTCGTCGCGCTCCCATACGCGGCCGCAGGGATTGTGCGGCGAGCAGAACACCGCGGCATGGATGTGGTTTTGGGCGAGCTTGTGCTCCATGTCCTCAAAGTCCATACGCCACACGCCCTGGTCGTCGAGCTTAAGCGGGCTGTGGACAATACGATAGCCCGCGGCCTCGATGGACTTGGTAAAGCCGATGTAGGTAGGGCTGTGGACCAGCACCGCATCGCCTGGCTGAACATACGCACGCAGCGTCGACACGACACCGCCCAGCACGCCGTTTTCGTAGCCGATATGTTCAGGGCGCAGACCCTCGACGCCATTGCGGCGGCTCTGCCATTCGATGATGCGGTCGAAATACTCGGAGCGCGGGTTAAAGTAGCCAAACATGGGATGCTGAGCGCGCTGAATGATGTGCTCCTGGACCGTGGGCACCGTGGCAAAATTCATGTCGGCCACCCACATGGGAATGCGGTCGAAGCCCTCGTCGGGTGCGTTCGGAGCCATACCGGGGATCTCGTCCCAGGAGTCAACGGCGATGGAGTCCATGCCGTGGCGATCGATTAGCGAGCTAAAGTCGTATTTCATGCTGAGCTCCCGTGCAAAGTAGACTGTTTCGATAGGCGTTATTGTCCACCAGCGTGGGCGGTTTTGGCATGGGGTTTGGCGCTTAATTTGACGGGTGCGGACGAATGGCCGGTTAGTCTCGCGCGTCGTTGACGGCAACTACGGTTAGCTGGGTTTCATCGACCGTAAACGATATGTCGAGCCCGGCGAAGGCCAGATGATAGACGCGGTTCGGCTCGTGCTTGCTGCCTGCGCGGCGCGGGTCTTGGCGCAGGACCTCGACCAGGCCGGGGAGCTTTGTGGGCGGGACCATATCCTGCAGCGTCTGCGGGAACTCGATGTCGAGCTCTTGCCACGGAGCATCCTCAATCCAGCCGCCGGTCGCATCCGGGTGACAGTCCGCAAACGGAATGTAGGGCTTAATGTCGTAGATGGGCGTGCCGTCGCGCAGATCGGCCCCCAGCACATGGATGATGGGGCCATCGTCGGTGAGCTCAACGTGATCGAGCCTTACGCAGGTAAGTCCGATAGGATTGGGGCGAAACGGGCTGCGCGTGGCAAAGACGCCCACGCGCTCGGCTCCACCCAGGCGCGGCGGGCGCACGGTTTTCGACCACTTGACGTTGGTGCCGGACCTGTCCTGCGTTTTAGCGTCGACGGCAATATCCTTAGCCGTGCCGCCGGGCGTTCCGTTTTCGAAGCGCCACAGCAGCCACAGGTGAGAGAAGGAGTCCAGACCCTCAACCGCTGCATTGGAGGCAAATTCCGGCTCAAAAACGATGCGTCCCTGCAGATGGGGCGCCAAAAAGCTGTTGCGCGGGATGCCGAACTTCTGCGGCAGGTCGGTATGTATGTGTGCGATAGGTTCCATGCCGGTCATTGTACGGCATGGGGGCATGGGGCGTTACGCGCAATTCTTCGCCGCGGTCCCCCGTCGTGCAACCAACGGTTGCTTGGAAGGGCGCCTGTCACCGCGTATGCTTAAGCCATCAACCAGCAGAAAGGAGCCGCTATGGCCTTTGCAGAAAAGCTCATCGCTGTCCGCCGCGCCCATCACCTTACCCAAGAGCAGCTCGCCGCCAAGCTCTTCGTCACACGCCAGGCCATCAGCCGTTGGGAGCGCGGCGAGGTCACACCGGGCATCGACATGATGAAGCTCATTGCCGCCGTAACCGGCGAGCCCCTGTCTCACCTGCTCGAAATGCCCGAGCACTATTGTCAGAGCTGCGGCATGATACTCACGCCCGACGACTGCGGCACCGATGCCACGGGCGCCACGACCGACCATTACTGCAAGTGGTGCTACGACCACGGCAAGTACACCTACGCCACCACCATGGAGGCGATGATCGAGGACTGTGCCCCGCGCCTGGCGCAAAACACCGGCATGTCGCTTGACGAAGCCGTCTCGCTCATGGGCGCCGTCCTGCCGCAACTGGAGCGCTGGCGCACCGTGCAGGAAAACGAGGAATGCTACGGCGCCGAGGCTCGAGCTCGCTATGGCAATGAGGCTATCGATGCAGCAAACGAAACGTTACTGGATATGGATCCTCAGACATGGAACGACATGAAGGAACTTGAACGCGCCATTTTGGGCCAGCTCTCGATTGCCATGGGCATTGGCGACCCAGAGAGCAACGAAGCTCAAAAACTGGTTACAATGCACCGTCGATGGATTGCTCTCAACTGGGGATGCGAGCCCCAAGACGAGGCGTACCTGGGCCTCGCCCACGGCTATCTTGCCGACCAGCGCTTTGTTGACTACTACGACAAGCCCTGCGGCACCGGAGCCACGGCGTTTCTGGTCCAGGCCATCGAGTCGTCGTTGACGTGCGCATAGACCGCGGCGGCTTTGGGTATTTCAATCAAAACCGCAACCGATTGGAGACCTATGACTACTGATCACGAGCTCGTGCTCTACGTTATGACCGGCTGCCCGTATTGCATAAAGGTCAAGCGCTTTTTGGCCGATAGCAGCGTGACCATTCCCGAACGCAATATCTCGACCGATACCGAAGCCGAGCAGACACTCATCGCCGTCGGCGGAAAACGCCAGGTTCCCTGCTTGTTCATCGACGGCAAGCCGCTCTACGAGTCAAGCGACATCATCGCATGGGTACAGAAGAACCTGCTCTAGTGCAACATAGTCATTGGGGACGTTCTTAAATGACTAGTCGTTAAAGAACGTCCCCAACGGCTAACTAGCCGTGGAAGCGGACTATGGGCGCAAGCGGCTGTTCGCGAAAGACACGATCGACGGCGGCGCGGTATTCGTCGACCTTTTTAGTCTTGCGCACGAGCTTGTGAACGGTAGCGGGGTCGGCGAAGGCGCACTTGGCGTAGAACCACCACTCCTTCATGCGAAAGACCGCGTTGCCGCCAATCTCTTCTGCATAGGCCGCAAACAGCGTGTCGTGGAAACGCTGCAGTTCGGCTGCCGTGGCAGCGGGACCGCCCTTGACCATGCGAGCGAGCGCGGGGTTCGCAAGCAAGCCACGCCCCAGCATCACATGGCGCGTCCCGGGATAGGCCTCCACCAGCGCATCCATATCCTCAAGATCGAAAATGTCGCCGTTATAGGCCACGGGGAACGGCGCACGCCCCAGCGTCTCGCCGTAAAACTCCTTGCGCGGCGATCCCGTATAGCGGTCCTTTTGCACGCGCGGGTGCACAATCAGCTCTGCCAGCGGCATGCGGCAATACAGATCGAGCACGCGCTCGTATTCGTCATCGCCCTCCAGCCCCAGCCTGGTCTTTACCGATACCGGCAACGGCGACCGCTCGCACACATCGCTCAAGAACACTTCGAGCTCGTCGAGATTGCGCAAGAAACCCGAGCCCTTGCCCTTGGCGACAACCGTTCCCGAAGGACAACCCAAGTTGAGATTGACCTCGCGATAGCCCATGTCGGCGAGCACCTGTGCCGCCCACACAAACTCGTCCGCGTTCTTGGACATCAGCTGAGGCACCACGTTGAGCCCCTGGTTATTGGCAGGATCGATCTCCTTAAACGCCTTGCCACCAAAGCGGTTTCCCACCCGCGGCGGCGGCAAAAACGGCGTGTAATAGCAATCGAGTGCGCCGAAGAACTCCGCATGCACGCGACGGAACACATGCCCGGTAATTCCCTCCATGGGGGCCAGCGAAAGGATCATCTACTCTTCTCTCATATCAACACAACAAAGGGGCCGTCCCTTTGTCACATGCATTATGCCTTGCGCTTCAGGCGATTCACAAGGAAGAGGTAGCTACTGAACGATGACCACCCTCCAGCCGCACCCCATACAACGAGGTTTAATACTTTTCCCGAGAAGTGAACGAGTGAAAACGGGCCCCCGAAGCATCGGCACTTTCGAGATGCAATTTCCTGCGGTTTTGCCAGCCAAATCCTGCGGGTTTGACGTCTAAAAATGTCGATGCTTCGGAGGTCCAAGTATGGCCGTTCACTTCTCGGAAAAGTATTAGACCTCGATTTACATGCCACTCAATGTGACAAAGTGGCTGCTCCTTTGTCACATTCGATGAAAAAGGGCACCGATGTTAGTCGATGCCCCAAAGCGGCTGCAGGTTAAGCCCTACAGCGTATGTCTAAGACGAATCGAACTATTCGTCCCAGGAGAGGTTCTTACCAGTCTTTTTTGCCAGCAGCAAGAACAGGCCGATAATAACGTTGCATGCGATGCAGAAGATGAAGACGCCCTGGAAGGAGCCGACAAGCTCATAGACCTTCATCATAACGGGCATGCCAAAGGCGCCGACGATATAGCCCACGGAGCAGATCAGCGCGAAGATGCGACCGAAATCGCGGGAGCCAAAGACATCCATAACCAAAACGGTCAGGGCAGTGCCAGCGATGACGTACATTACGTCGTTCACGCCTGCTGCGAGGATGCTGAGCGTCGAGTTGCCGCTGCTCATCATGAGCATGACAAAGGAGAGGATGGAGACAGCGAGCCAGCCCAGAATGGCCTTCGTGCTGCCGAACCTATCGCAAGTGGTGCCGACGATCGGATTGAGGAACAGATCGAAGAGCGATGCAGCGGATACCATGAAGCCGCCCACCATGGGGCTAAAACCAACCTCGGAAGCATACGTCGGGAAGAGCTGGTTCATGCAGCAAGTGAGCTGAACGAGACAGAGGAAGCCGATGCAGAAGAAGAAGGCAGGCGACTTAATGGCGCGCGCATAGCTAACGCCACGCGTGCTATCCTCGGTCGTCTCCTCGGTCTCGGTGACCGTCTCGCCCTCGACGTAGCCATAGGGCAGCATGCCCTTGTCCTGAGGCTTATAGCGAATAATCAGGACGGAAGCGGGGAGAATGAGCACGGCGGAGACGCCAGCGAGCACCAGATAGCCAGTCCTCCAGCCAGCGGCCTCGATGACAGAGGTGATGACGGGGCTCATGATGAGCATGTAAATCGAGTTCACTGCCCAAGCGAGACCGATTGCCAGGCCACCAGATTTTTTGAACCACTGGTCAATAACGTCGGACATGGCGACGCCGGTGGTGAAGGCGAAGCAAACGCCAATCAGGGCGCCAGCGGCGATGAACATCCAGACTTCGGTGTAGAAGGCCATGCCTGCGCCGGCAGCGAGCAAAATAAGCTCGACAACGGGGAGCCAAACCTTGCCAACGACCTTGGGAATGAGTTTTCCGACAAACGGAAGAGCTGCCGCAAGACCAATGAGCGTTGCGGTGAAGTAATACGAGAAGATGGAATAGTCAAACCCGAACTCCTCGCACACGGGTGCGACGAAGGAGCCCGCGATGACGCTATAGGATCCGGTCGTGCCGGCAGACATAAGGCCGAGCGCGATTACGAGAACCCATGCGTAAACCTTGCTGCTCTTTAACTTTGCATTATCCATTGATACAGCTCCTAGAGACCCAGAAGGGCACACATAACAGCCTTGATGGTGTGCTGACGGTTCTCTGCCTCACGGAAGATGACCGAAGCGTTGGCCTCAAAGCACTCGTCGGCAATCTCAAAGCCCTCGGTGATGATTTCGCGATGGAGGTCGTTCTTGCACTGGTCGAGGAGCATTTTGCCGACACGGTGATCTGCGTTATGGACAGAGGGAAGCTCATGCATGCAGAAGATGTCGGGATTGTTGGTGCGCTTGCACAGCTCGCTGGTGACGCGATAGGGGTACAAAGACTCGGCATCGCCCAACCAGGAGTTGTAGTCGTCGGGATCCAGAACCTCTTCGCCGCACTCGGGGTTGATGTAGCGCCACTCCTCGGTAACGATAACGTCAACGCCATCCAGGGCATCGAGGTCAGAGGTGATGGTAAAGGTCCTATTGGGAGCGTACTTGGCGTAGCAGGCCTCCACCTCTTCGATCATTTCCTTGCACATCTGATGACGGAGGTCGTCGGGGCCGATGGCGAGGAAGTCCATGTCGAGCATAGCGCACAGACGGCCATACCACACTGGGGCGCCGGCGCAGTTGCCAACGAAAGCCATCTTCTTGCCGCGGCTCGTACGCAAACCGCCCCATTGCTCTTCCATCGTAAGAGCGTCAGCGAGCATCTGAGTCGGGTGATCGCCGAGAGTAAGGGCATTGATGACCGGGATGTCAACCAGGTCGGCGACGTCATAGAGGAACTGCTCGTCCTTCTGTGCGCGGTAGACGATGAGATCGTACATGCCGTTAAAGACGCGCATGGCATCCTTGACGGTCTCGCAGTCACCCATGTGGGAGTTGGTCAGATAAGTGAAGCCCATGCCCAAATCATTGCAGGAGGTCTCGAATGCGCAACGAGTACGGGTCGAGCCCCACTCAAAGTTGGCGAGGACGTTTTTGCCGGGGAAGTAGTGCTGGTCGACACCGGACTTCTTCTGAGCCTTAAGGTTCCAGGCAAGATCGATGAGATAGCGGAAATCCTCGGAGGAAAGATCATGGATGTTGATGTAGTCGCGACCGCGGAGGCTGTTGTTCATGCCTATTTCCTTTCGAATTATTATCAAAATTATTGTTGAATGTGTCCCCGAGGAAAACACGGATATCCCTCGGGGAGCGGTACATGTGGCGCCTAAGCCAAAGAGCGCAGGCTCTAAGGCTCACTAACGACTGGCCGCCACGTCCTTAGTCCAGCAGTGCACGCCGCCGCCGGACAGGTTAAGCGCGAGGGAATCAATCATGATGACCTTGCGATCGGGGAAGCAGCTCTCAAGAACTGCCTTGGCCTGCTCGTCCTTCTCTTTCACGACCTCGCTCATGCCCTCGTGGTAATAACGCTGGCCAAGAACGACGCCGTTGCAAATCAGGAAATTGCAGTAGCTCGCTGCGGCGTAGAAGTGGACGGGGCCCTCGGGCCAGGGGGTGCCATCCATAAACTTGCCGCCCATTTCGTCGATGAAGCCCTTATAGAGCTCGTAATCTTCATCGCCAGGGGCGATAACGACTTCAATAGGCTCGGCGGTGGGCATACGAACGATCTCGAAGGGCTTGCCCTCCCAGTCCGTTTCGTTGCTCAGGATCTCGTAGGCTGCCTCAATGCGGCGACGAGACTCTGCTCCAGCCTTGCTCGAGGCTGCCTCTTCATCGGACACCTCGGCAAGAAGAATCTTGTTCGGAGTGATAAAGCGACACATCTCATCAATGTGAGCTGCAAAGCTCATGCCAAAGACGGGAGTTCCGTCTTCCTTCTCGTCGAGGATGCCCAGTCGATAGTCGTCGTCCTCGAGCATAGGCTGCGGAAGCCAGATAACCTTGTTGAGGTTGTAGATGCGCTTATACTCGGCCTCTACTTCCTCTTTCGTGAACTCGGGATTACGCTTGCGGCATTCCGTGTCCTCGATTGCGATCAGAGTGCCGTGACCGTCAAACTCGCGGTCGCCGCCCTCCGAAACCATTTCGGAATTGACGATATCGAAGCAACCGAGCGCAACCGCCATGTGAACCGCTGCCTTACGTGCGGACTGGCACTCCGGGGAGTTCTTGTCCCACACGCCGTAATAGGTCCAAGCGGGGTTGACCATATAAGAATGGCCCTTGTCGTCGACCATGATGCTGGGACCGTTGTCGCGGACATAGAAGCTGGAGTCTTCGAACTGCGTGATCTCGATGCGATCGAGATCAACCCCCTCCTCCTTCAGGCGCGAGCAAGCCTCCTCATAGGAGCCGGGGGTACCGCAATTGAGGTTGACCGTAACGTCGCCATACTCGAGCAGAGCCTTGATCACGTCAACGCAGGGCTGGCGGTTATCATAGCCCTCTGCACGGATGTAATCGGGAAGCCATGTCACATAGACGTTGGAGCGCTTCTCGAACTCGCCCGGCATACGATAGTTCTCGTACATGGTTGGTCCTTCCGTCGGGTTTCCCGCGATGCTGTCCGGCCGCGACAATGGTTGATTTCCGATCTCAACCGAACACATTGAGCGAATAG
>DBGDZK010000040.1:0-15833 GCA_048373195.1 Collinsella sp. | reverse complement strand
TTGCTGAGGTTCGCCATGCCCTTCTTGAAGTTGAGGACCAGGTCTTCGGCGTTCATGCTGCCCCCATCATCGCGGTCTACGGGGTCAAAGATATGGCACCGTGGGGACACATGTATGTCAATCCTGGTCTAACAGAGCCTTTTTTAATCCCCGTCCCAGAAATATCATCGACGAACGCACTACTTTGCGCTGGTAAGAACACCGGTGGTGTCGAAGGCCGGGGTGAAGCTCTCGTCTACCGCGCCGCCCTCTTGCCAGAACATCGTCGTAAAGCCCAGGTCGTCGGCATGGTCGAGCACCCGCTCGTACTCCTCGCGCGTCACGGCGCGCGCCAGATCGCCGCCCTGCTCTCGCATGAGCACATTGGGCGTGTATTGGTTCATGACCGAGATCGGCACGTCGCCCACCGTCTGCCACACTAGGTCCAGTACGCGACACGAATCGTCCGCATGCCCCGGAAGCACCAGGTGGCGCACGATGATGCCGCGCTTCATGAGCCCGCCCTCATCCACCAACTCTCCCCCGCGGCGCTCGATCTCGCGCGCCATCTGGGCCAGACCCGACACGGCCACGCGCGGGTAGTCCTTAATATGAGAAAGCGACTGCGCAAGCCCGGCATCGGCATATTTAAAGTCGGTGAGCCACACATCGACCAGGTCGCCCAGCGCCGCCACGGCACTCGCACGCTCGTAACCACTCGTGTTGTAGACGATCGGGATGACCAGCCCGCGCATCCGTGCCGCGGCAATCGCGGCAGGCAACAGGTGCGCATAGTGCGTCGCCGTCACCAAATTGATGTTGTTGGCACCCTGGTCCTGCAGTTCCAGCATAATCTCGACCAGGCGCTCAGGCGAAATCTCAAGGCCAAAATTGCCGGTCGAGATCTCGTGGTTCTGGCAGTAGATACATTTAAGCGAGCAACCGCTAAAGAAGATCGTGCCCGAACCGGCCTCGCCCGAGATAGGCGGCTCCTCCCACATATGAAGCGCCGCGCGGGCCACCCTGAGCGTGTCGTTAGCACCGCATACGCCGCGCGCGCCTTCATCGCGCGCCGCACCGCAACGGCGCGGACACAAATGGCAGGCGGGCGAAAAAAGTTCGGTCAACGACGTCGGCATAAAAACATGCTCCAAAACAACGATTCAGCAGCTCAAACGTAAAGGGCCAGACCGCGTAGACGGCTCCGTCCCTAAGGCGCCGTAATCGTCCGACACGATTTTTGTAATGTCAAGACTGGAATCGATAAAGTGCCGCTTTATGATGTAGGTATTCCGCCCCCCGCGGAGCAACTGGGTGAACCGTCGCGTTTATTTAGGGAGCCCACACAGTCGTACCTAGTACAGGTATCCTTCGTTGTTAAGGACGCTGGAACAGTCGATGAGGGCACCCACCTGTTTTAGGTGGGTTCATTTTCGTAACGTGGGGGGTGGTTTTCTTTTGCCGAAAATTGCCATTGCAAATCCCGCTAAGATTCCCAAAAGGCACCAGGCAGAGCCCCACTATCACCCCAATATCTGGTAAGCGCGTGATAATCACACAGTGCAAACCTCCGCACCCCCTCGGTCGAGTATCATGGGTCAGCTATGCCTTTTTGCGCGTAGCAACCTTTGACCTTTTCCTTCGACGCTTGGCGGTTTTTAGATTCATGGCTTCATCCCCGAGCTACATACCGTACCTATGCGTGGCAGCGGCGGCCTTTATCACGACCTTCCTCGCGGCGCCCCTGGTCAAGCGCTTGGCAATTAAGCTCGATGCCGTCGACTACCCTTCCAAGCGCCGCATCAACACCAAGCCCATCCCGCGTTTGGGCGGAACGGCGGTGTTTTTGGGCCTGGTCGTTGCCTGCATTGTGCAAATCCTAGGCACCTGGTACCTAGGCTGGCCACCCGTCCTGGTGCCGCACCCGCGCCTTCACATTAGCTATCCCATGCTGGCGCTCTCCTTTACCGTCATCTTTGCGACCGGCGCTATCGACGACGTCTTCCAGCTCACGCCCAAGCAAAAGCTGGCCGGACAAGTCCTCGCCGCGCTTATCGCCTGTATCGGCGGCCTAAAAATCGGCGTCATCGTCAACCCGTTTGCCCCCGGCGAGATCATGCTCGGATGGCTCGCCTACCCCATCACCGTGATCTATCTGGTGGCATTCACCAACATCATTAACCTCATCGACGGCCTCGACGGCTTGGCCACGGGCATCTGCGGCATCGCGTCGTTCACCATGTTTTCGATGGCCGTTCTCTCGGGCCGCATCGACGCCGCCGCGCTCTCCATTGCGCTCTTTGGCGCCTGTCTGGCCTTTTTGCGCTACAACTTCAACCCCGCAAGCATCTTCTTGGGCGACTCGGGGTCGCTGCTTCTGGGCTTTGCGCTGGGCTCCATCTCGCTGCTCAACGTGAGCCGCACCGCCGCACTCACCTCGCTTATCATCCCGCTCATCGTTGCCGGCGTGCCCATCATCGACACGTTTAGCGCCATTGTGCGCCGCAAGCGCGCCCACATTAGCATCGGGCAGGCCGACAAGGGCCACATCCACCACCGCCTGATCCAAGAAGGCTACAACCAAAAACAGGCCGTGCTGCTCATCTATGCCTGGTGCATCATGCTTTCGGCCGGCGCCGCCGCGATTAACCAGGTCGAGGTGCCCATGCGTGTGCTCATCTTTACCGTGCTCGCCATTGGCTCGGCTGCCTTCGCCAAGCACCTGCACCTGTTTGAACCCGTGCTGCGCCACCATTACAACAAGCGCACGCACGAGGACGAGCTGGTCACCCCCGACGACCCCGCTTTTAAGCAGGAGGAGCAGGCAGCCGAGGAGCGCAAAGAAGAGCGCCACCACAAGCTCTAGGGCAAGCTGCCGAGGATGTGCCGAGGCGTTGGCAGCCGTTCGCGCGAACGCCGCGGCGGACTTGAAAGCCGGCCCCTGGCAGTCCCTCACCCACTCACGCCCACCCCTCTCAATAAACACGCTATCATCAAAACCTGCGAACGAACGTTAGGAGCAATCATGCCAAACGAGAACAGCTACGAAGTCGCGCTGCAAAAGAGCAACGCCATTCGCGAGGGCCTGGCCAAGACGCCCGAGAAGTTCACCATGCTTACCGGCGACCGCCCCACCGGCCGTCTGCACCTGGGTCACTACTTTGGCCCCCTCAAGGGCCGCGTGGAGCTGCAGAACATGGGCGCCAGGACCAACGTACTCATCGCCGACTACCAGGTCATCACCGACCGCGACACCACCGAGCACATCCAGGACAACGTGTACAATATGGTCATGGACTACCTTGCCTGCGGCATCGACCCCGACAAGACCATGATCTACGCGCACTCCGCCGTGCCCGCCGCCAACCAGCTCATGCTGCCGTTCCTGTCGCTGGTGTCCGAGGCCGAGCTGGCGCGCAACCCCACGGTCAAGGCCGAGATGGAGGCCTCGGGGCACGAGCTCACCGGCCTTCTGCTCACCTACCCGGTGCACCAGGCCTGCGACATCCTGTTCTGCAAGGGCAATGTGGTGCCCGTCGGCCGCGACCAGCTGCCGCACATCGAGCTCACCCGCACCATCGCCCGCCGCTTTAACAACCGCTACGGCAAGGTGTTCCCCGAGGTCGACGCGCTGCTGTCCGAGACCCCGCTGCTGCCCGGCCTGGACGGTCGCAAGATGAGCAAGAGCTACGGCAACGCCATCAACATCTCGATGACCGCCGAGGAGACGGCCAAGCGCATCAAGAAGAGCCAGACCGACTCCGAGCGCATGATCACGTTCGATCCCGAGAACCGCCCCGGCGTGTCCGGCCTGCTTTCGACGGCCGCCATCTGCACCGGCCGTTCCGAGGTCGAGATTGCCGAGGAGATTGGCATGGGCGGCTCCGGCCAGCTCAAGAAGTACGTGACCGAGGCCGTCAACGAGTACTTCGCCCCGATCCGTGAGCGTCGTCAGCGCTACGAGAACGATCTGGATTACGTCAAGGACGTCCTGCACGAGGGCAATCGTCGCGCCAACGAGATCGCCGAGCAGACCCTGGCAGAAGTTCAGGACGCCATGGGCATGGTGTACTAGACCGATCTGCTGGCTTGAGCTTTCGATTGCTATAGGGCGGGCGCTACGGCGTCCGCCTTTTTTGGAGCCGGACCGCTTCGGCTCCGTCCATCGCACCCCCTCGACAAACAGGAACAGGCCCGCTGGCAGTTAGTTGCCAGCGGGCCTGTTCCCGAAGTACACCGTTGAATCGCACAGAGGGGAGGGATGCGAATCAAACTCAACAGGGCAGGCTTTTTCATCGCCTATTGCCTGCTCCGTTGCTGAAACCAATATAGTTCACCGTGGTTTACTTTCTGACGGCAAAGTACGCCGCCACACCTTCTCCATAAGTTAGCTCTGGTAAACCTACAGCGTAAAACCACCACAAAGGGGACAGGCGCCTTTGTGGTGGTTTTCACCACGGCAGAACCGCTAGAGCCCGGCAGGCCAGCGACAGGCGGCCAAGTCGACGTGCATGTCGTCCTTAAACGCCACACCTTCCCCTAGCAAAAGCTCACGTTGAGCATCGGGACCGCCAAAAGCGAAGCCCTCGCATATGTGCCCGTCGGCAAACACCACGCGGTGACAGGGAATCTCGCCGGGGCGCGGATTACTATGCAGGGCATACCCCACGTACCGCGCACTTCGCGGACGACCGGCAAGCAGCGCCACCTGGCCATACGTGGCGACCATCCCCTCGGGGATCTGCTCGACCACCTCGTACACCCGTTCAAAAAAGCCCTCAGACGCCATTGCTCGCTCCCTTCCACCCGGAAAAGCATAAACCACCACAAAGGTGCCTGTCCCCTTTGTGGTGGTTTTGACCGGAAAGCTAGTTGGCGGGGCGGAAGAAGGCTACGGCTACGGCGCCGGGGCCCACGTGGGTGCCGATGGTGGCGCCAATGGTGTGGATGGACAGCTCGCCCTCGGTGTGACCGGCCCACAGTGCCGCGCTGTCCTCGATATATTTCTTGAGCACGGCGTCCGAAAGGCCTGTATAGCCCAGCGCCAGCGGCATGGAAAAGTCGACGCCGCCCGCCTTTTCTACCTTCTGGTTGAGCAGGTTACGACCGTTCTTGGAACCGCGCGCCTTGCCCAGCTGCACGATCAGGCCGTCCTCGGCGGCCACAACGGGCTTTACGTTGAGCAACGTGCCCACAGCGCCGGCCGCAGCAGACAGGCGACCGCCGCGCACCAAGTACTCCAGCGTCTCGAGCAGACCGATAACCACCACGCGGTCACGGACTGCCTCGACGGCCGCCGCGATCTGGGCCGCACTACGGCCCTCGTCCACCAAGCGCAACGCATACTCGACCAGGACACGCTCGCCCAGGGTGACGTTATTGCTGTCCACCACGAACACGTCGCCGCCCGGCGCCTCGGCAAGTGCGGTACGGGCACTCTGATTGGTGCCCGAAAGCTTGGCGCCCACGGTAATAATCACTGCCTCGTCGCCGGCCTCACGTGCCTCGGCAATCGCCTGCGAAAACGCGTACGGGTTGACCTGGCCGGTCTTGGGCAGCTCATCGCGCTCCACGAGCATCTCGTAAAAGCGTTGATGATCGATGTCGACGCCATCCATATACACATCGGTGCCAAAGGTGACGGACAGCGGCAAAACACGCAGAGCGGGGTGCTCCGCCGGCGACATATCGCTTGCGGAATCGGTAATAATACGAATGGACATAACAAATCCTTTCTTGCGCGGAGCTCGCGCGGGGAATTTTGACAGCAATGCCCCGGCACGGCATACGCGCTCAAACGGGACTATGCAGTTGTTAATGGGAAGCAAATGCCTTGGCGGCCTTAGATCTCGCGCAGGGTGTCGAGAATCGTACGCAGCGATGCATACATCTGCTCGCGCTGCTCCACACCCATAGCCTTACCGGTGGTATCGAGCACCTCGCGAATGATGCGGTCCGCCTCGCTCATGCTCTCGCCGCCCAGAGCGGTCAGGCGAACCGGAGCACGATACTTAACGGCGGCATCGCCCGAATCATCGACTTCGACGTAGCCGCCCTCCTCCAGATGCGCGAGCGTACGCGAGACGGCGGCGCGGGTCACGCCTGCCATGCGAGCCAGGTCGGCACCAGTCAGGCCGTCCTTGCTGCGCTCAAGATAGTACAGGCACATAACGTCGGAGCCCTTGAGACCCAGCCTTGCGCCCTCAGACGTCTTAATGCGCTGGATCTCCTTGTAGAGTCCGCTGATCAGTCCGACAAAGTCCTCGAAACGTGTCTCGTCGCTCTGCTGCATGGGAGACGACCGCCTTTCGCTTGCATAATGCTAACGGGTAAACATCTTAGTCGCATAAGGCGACACCCGTACCCAAATACCCCATTTGTTAACCCATCAACATAAAAACCACCACAAAGGGGACAGGCACCTTTGTGGTGGTTTTGACCGGCGAACATGATCCGCAGACGCCGCTACAGCTCCACACAGGGATTGTCGCGGGTCACAAGCGTCTTAACGACAACCGTCGCTCCCAGATAGCGCTCGAGCAGCTCGGCTAGGCGATCGATCGCGGCCTGGCAATCCCCCATCCGCTCGGGCTCCACGCACTCAATCGCCAAGAATGCATCGGCCGAATCGTCGGACAGCGCCGTGCGAACGCCGTCCCGCCAGTTCCAGCAGCGGCACACGGCGCCCGCATCATCGATGTAGGCGAGCTCGCCGGGCAGCGTCGGATCGTCCGCCTCCTCGCCAAGCGGCAAGAATGCATCGCCACCGTCGGTCACCTTCAAGCGAAGGTCTCCCTCGATCGCATGCAGATCCTCGCCTCCCACGGGCAGCGCGTAGGTCAGCGACACCGTGTTGTAGATATCCACCGCGGGCGCAATGTGGCCCACCGGCTTGCCTTTGAGCACGCGTTTGAGCAAGTTCTCGATCGAGCAGCGCGCGCCTTTCTTGGTCTTGAACAGACGATAGGCCTCGCGCCATGCCTTGACCGGTGCGTTCTCGCTGATAGTGTCGCTGGTCAGATGACGCTCCGCATCGATATTGGCGCGGTCGAGCAACGCCGCAATCGCATCCACGTCCTCTTGAGGAATCTGAGCCGTGGGCTTCATGCCCTCCACGACCACAACACCGACCGCTGCCTGCGGAAACAGCTCCCAGAATGAATCCTCGGCAATAAAGCTCTTCATACGCTCTCCCTTCATTGTGCGCGCCCGAGTGAGGGCGCCTAAACAAAAAGCGCCCTTACAACGGCCACCTTCAAAGTCCTACGGTGCCGTCACAAGAACGCTTGCGCTGTCCCCATCCGGAGAAGGGGACGATATGTCAGGCGTATTTTAACCTGAGTCATCCGCGCGAGCAAAACCACCACAAAGGTGCCTGTCCCCTTTGTGGTGGTTTTTGGTCTGAGGCGACGCTAGTGGCGGAGCCCCAGCAGGCCACGGCCGCGATGACGGGCCTCGGCGGACACCTGGGCGTGCGGGCCGGCGGCTTTGACGGACTCGGGCAGGTGCGAGTACTTCTTCTCGAAGTTCTCCTCGAACATCACCGCCAGGTTATGCGCGGCCTCGTCGTAGCGAGCGGTGCTCTGCCAGTACTGGCGCGGCACCAGGATGCCGTCGGGCACACCGTGGCACGTAGTGGGAATGTCGACATTAAAGATGTCGTCGTGCACAAATTCGCTGTCCTCGATGGTACCGTCGAGGGCGCGAGCGACCAGTGAGCGCGTGTAGGCAAGCTTGATGCGATGACCCACGCCGTAGCCGCCGCCAATCCAGCCGGTGTTGACCAGGTACACGCGCGTGCGACCGTCGGCGATACGCTCGCCGAGCATCTTGGCATAGACCATGGGGTCGAGCGGCATAAACGGCTCGCCAAACAGCGAGGAGAACGTGGGCGTGGGCTCGGTGACGCCGACCTCGGTGCCGGGGATCTTGGCGGTGAAGCCCGTCACAAAGTGATACATGGCGGCGTCGGCCGTCAGGCGCGAGATGGGCGGCAGCACGCCAAAGGCATCGCAGGTCAGGAACAGCACGACACTCGGAGTGGTGCCCATGCCCTTAGTCCACGCGTTAGGAATGTGCTCCACGGGATAGGCCACGCGCGTGTTGTGCGTGATCGAGATGTCGTCGTAGTTGGGCTTGCGGTTCTCGTCGAGCACCACGTTTTCGCAAATGGCGCCAAAACGGACGGCGTTGAAGATCTCGGGCTCGTGGAAGGCGTCCAGGCCCTCGCATTTGGCGTAGCAGCCACCCTCGATGTTGAAGATGCCCATGTCGGACCAACCGTGCTCGTCGTCGCCGATCAGCAGGCGCGTGGGATTGGCCGAAAGCGGGGTCTTGCCGGTGCCGGACAGGCCAAAGAACACGGCGGTCTCGTGCGTGACGGGGTCCATGCTGGCCGAGCAGTGCATGGGCAGCACGTCGTCCTCGACAGGCAGCAGGTAGTTCATGACACTGAAGATGGACTTTTTGATTTCGCCGGAGTAGCCGGTACCCGCGACCAAAATCACGCGCTCCTGGAAGTTGATGACCACGGCGGCACTGGAGTTGAGGCCCTTGATGGCGGGGTCGCACTGGTAACCGGGCGCTGCGAGCACGCAGAAGTCGGGTTCGCCGGTGCGCGCGATTTCGCGGGCAAGCGGGCGGGCGAGCATCTGCTTAATAAAGAGTGCCTGGCTGGCACGCTCGCAGGCAACGAGCAGGCGACGCGTGTGGTTGCGGTCGGCGCCCGCCATGCCGCGGGTGACGAACACGTCGCGCTCGTTGAGATAGTCGACGATGCCGGCCTTGATGGCCTCATAGCTCTCGACGGACAGTGGGCGGTTGACCGCACCCCAGGCGATCTTGTCGTGAACATCGGGGGTGTCAACGATAAAACGATCGTTGGGCGAACGACCAGTGTGCTCCCCCGTCTCGATCACGAGCGCGCCATTAGAAGCCATACGGCCCTCTTTGCGACGAATAGCGTGCTCGACAAGCTCTGCCGCCGGCAGGTCCACCAGCAGACGGGGTTGATTCTCGGCGGGATCTTCAACGAGCATAATACCAAAGTTGGACAGAACTTCTGCAGGGGTAACACCAGGCATGGGGCCTCCTTTAAAAACGCGACACGTGGACGCGACGCGCACTTTACTCACGTAAAGCCCGTTGTACCCGATATGCAAAAACGTTTTTGCGGCAAGGGCGGCAAGCCCGCCCAACGGTCAAAAATCGCAGGCAAGCGGCCTAGTCATTGGGGACGTTTTTAAACGCCTAGTCATTGGGAACACTCTTGAACAGGCAACATTCAAGGAGCGCCCCCGGATGCCGGCACTTAGGGACGTTCCCAAAGTGCCGGCACATAAGGAACGTCCCTAAGTGCCGACTACAGCGGCAGGTTTTGGCCGAGCATGGCTATGGCGCTCATCAGGACCAGCATGCCGGCAGCGTAGGGCAGCACCGCGCCCAGGAGTTCGGCATCCTTACCGCGCACGTGCACGGCGGCAAGACCAATGGCGAGGGTCTGCGGCGAGATCATCTTACCAGCGGCGACGCCCAGGGCGTTCAATGCGACCATCCAGTAGTCGCTCACACCCAGCGCAGTGGCGGCCTGGCTCTGAATGGGACCAAACAGCATGCCCGAGGACGTGCCCGAGCCGGTCACGAACGCACCGACTGCGCCGATCCACGGAGCCAGAATCGGGTACAGCCCACCGGCGACGGCGATGCAGAACGCGCTGATCGAAGAGATCATGCCCGCATAGCCCATCACCTTGGCACAGCCCAGCACCGAAAGCATCGTGATCACCGTCGGCATCATCTGCTTCACAGTCGCGGCCAGCACCTCGCCCATCATGCGTGGCGAAGCACCCTGAATGGCACCGCCGGCAAACGCCGCCAGGAAAATCCAGACGCCCGGCGTGTTGATCCACGAAAACGTAAGCGTACCGGGATTCTCACCGCAATACACCTGCACGTGGCTCGCAAACGGCGCGAGCGCGGCATGTACAGCGGGCACCAGGTTAGACGTGCCCAGCAGCAACACAAAGATCAGGATGAAGCACGACCAGGCCGAAAGCGCCGACTTAACGGTGAGCTTCTCCCCCGCCTCGATATTCATGTGAAAGCGTGCGTCCAGACGCCCCGACTTCTCGGCACGCATGGCAAGCGCAGCTGTCAGCGCGAGCGAAACGATGGATCCTACGACCACGGCCAGCTCGGGGCCCACAAACATGGCAACGACCAGAGCCGCGCCGACAAACGACACGCCGGAGAGCAACGCCACGCCGGCAACACCGTGCAGACGCTCGCCCACACTCGCGGCATTGCCCTGGTCATCGGCAACACGGCCCGCAACCAGCACAATAAATAGCGGCATCACCACAAAGAACGGCGCGAGCTGCACCAGCTGAACGGTCGCTAGGTGAAGGGAATCCAAACCCACCAGGTCGGCAACGGACACCGTGGGGATGCCGATGGAGCCGTAGGGCGTGGGCACGCCGTTGGCCAGCAGGCAGATGAGCACGGCAGGCACGGCCTCAAAGCCCAGGCCCGCGAGCATGCCGGCGGGAATGGCGACAGCGGTACCGAAGCCGGCCATGCCCTCCATAAAGCCACCGAAGCACCAAGCCACGAGCAGCGCCAGCAGACGGCGGTCGCTGCTGATGGAGGTGATCATGCTGCCGATCACGTCCATGGCGCCCGTACGAACGCACAGGTTATACGTGAACACCGCGGCGATGATCACCAGGACGATGGGCCACAGAGCCATCAAAAAACCTTCGAGCGAGGCGGTCGCGATCTGCGCTGCCGGCAGGTGCCACCATGCGAAGGCAAGCAAGCACGAAAGGACAAACGATCCGATAGCGGCCTTCCAAGCTGGCCATTTAAAGCACAGCAGCATCACGACCAGCCAAATAATCGGCACAAGAGCCAGTAAGAATGCGGCGACGTCCATAGGTAGAAGCTCCTTGGTACCGCGTGGGCGGCATCGGGGGTGTCACAAAACTTCAACAGGATACCGCACGTTTACCGACAAATTACAGCCGCCCGCCGAAATTATTGAACAATCCGTTCAAAAACACGAGCGAACACCGTCGCGTCTATACTAAAGCGCAGCAATAGAAAGGACTCCGCTTTGAGTATCACGCCCCTCGATAGCATTCGCCGCGCCATCGCCCGCCGCAACGGCACCTCCAACCCCGCTGCATCGAAGGACGGCGCCGCGAAGGCCCAGGGCGGCCGCATCGAGAACGGCCTCTTCCCTGCCTCGCACACTGCCGAGGAACTCGCACGCATCCAAGAGCTGAGTCAGCGCAACGCCGGCGGGCCCGATAGCAGCCAAGCCACACGTCGCCGGCGCGAACGCGATCGGGAGCCCGGCCCCGTCCGCCGCATGGTCAACGCTTGGTGGAACCGTCTGCTCGGCGCCGTCTACGGCGGCGGGTTCTCCATGCAGGAAGCGGAATACGAGGAGCACGCCACCCGCCGCGATTACCTTTGGAACGCTCTCGGCACCGCCGTGTGGGGCTTGGCGTTTCCGCTGCTCACCATCGTGTCCACACAGCTCGTGGGCGCCGAAGAAGCCGGCAAGTTCTCCATCGCCTTTGTCACCGGCACGCTCATCATGATCGCGTGCAACTACGGCGTGCGCAATTTCCAGGTCTCGGACATCGACGAAAAGACGTCCTTCGCCTCCTACCAGCTCAATCGTTGGATCTGCGGAGCGCTCGCCCTAGGCTGCGGCCTCATGTATAGCAGCGCCCGCGGCTATGACGCGCAGATGGCGACGATCGGCCTGGGCGTCTACCTGTATAAGGTCATCGACGGCGTCGCCGACGTGTACGAAGGCCGCCTGCAGCAGGCCGACAAACTCTACTTGGCTGGAATGAGCCAAACGCTACGCTCCGTCGGCGTCATCGCGGTCTTCAGCGTGGCGCTGTTCCTCACGCGCAGCATGCCCATCGCGGCCATGGACATGGGTGTCACCGCGATCGCCTCGCTCGTGCTGGTCACCGCGCCGCTCGCCCTGCTCGAGACCGAAAAATCGCGCCGCGTGAGCCTGCGCGAGGTCGGCCACCTGTTTGTCCAGTGCGCCCCGCTCTTTGGTGCACTGTTCCTGTTCAACCTTATCGAGAGCATGCCCAAGTTTGTGATGGAAGGCACGCTGGCATACAAATATCAGCTGTACTTTAATGCCCTGTTCTTTCCTACGCAGGCTATTTTGCTGAGCATTGGATTTATCTATAAACCGCAGCTCCTGCGCTTGTCGAACATTTGGGCTAATCCTCGCAAGCGTCGTCGCTTTGACCTGATTATTGTTGCCGTTATGGCGCTGATCGTGGTCATCACCGGCATGTGCGCCGCATTTATGGCAGGTCCCGGTATTCCCCTCATGAGCTTTATGTACGGCCTCAGCTTTGAGCGCTACCGTACGCTGGCGCTGCTGATGGTCGTCGCCGGCGGCGTCACCGCGGCCATCGACTTTATCTACGCCATCATCACGGTGCTACGCCACGCTAGAGACGTCACCAAGATCTACCTGATCTGCTTCGCCGTAAGCGTGGTGCTGCCGGTGATCCCGATTAAGCTGCTGGGTCTGATGGGCGCTGTAGTGAGCTACCTAGCCATCATGGCCCTACTCCTGGTGCTGCTGATAATCGAGTACCGCCGCATCCGCCAACGCATCGAACGCGACCGCAACCCATACGGCGCCTAATTAGCTGCCCGGTCACCGGAATTTGCGATGGAATCACCCCGTCTGGGGTCTCGTTGCGGACAATATTCATCACGCAAAACTAAGTGAGTAGACTTTTACCGAATCCCCGACCACACCAACAGAGCACAAGTCTGTGACCTGCGGTTTTATTGAGGCAAATATGTTGGGTGCTCGGCATTTCCAAAAAAGTCTACTCACTTAGCAAGCGGGCAGCCAAAAAAGAACCGCCGCGACGTCGTTTGACTCCGTTGCGACGGTTTTTCGAGCATTTTCGCGCTGTCGAGGACGCAGACGCTCCTCATTTCTAGCGCTTACCGAGCAAGAAGGCGCTACTCTCCGAAAGTAGTCAAAAAAGCCCCGTCCCAAATTAGCTACGGTAGATCGGCGGAACAAGGTTATTCACCAGGGTTGATGTTCGCATAGAACTCAGCCCCATCATCGAGCCGCAGGATGCCCACGCGACCGAACTCGGAGCCGGTGGCGGCAGCGCAGTCGATGTCGATGCGATCGGGCACACCGGCGGCATCCTCGCCGCCCAAGCGCACGATCTGCCCGCGGCCCGACTCCTCGTCGAGCCCCGCAAGACCACCGACCTCGCAATAACGCCCGAGCGATACCGTGGGCGTGTGACCGCTCACCACGACCGGGCCCTTGCCCTCGGCAGAAAGCAGCCCGGTCGGCACATCCCAATAGCCGTGACGAATCCATAGCAGGTCATCGGACGACTGCACTGCGAGCATCTGCTGCAGCAGCTCGCAATCGGCACCCACCGCTCCGACGCCATCGGCACAATCGACGCCATGCTCAAGCAAAAACGCGCGCGCCGCCTTCATCTCGATTCCAGCATGTACCAGCAGATACGGGCGCTCCTCGGTCTCGACCACCGCGTAGAGCGGCAGCGCGGCCATCCATCGCACGAGCTCCTCGTATGCCTCAAATTCCATGTCGTTGAGCTGCTCGCGCGTCGTCCAGCCACCGTTGATATCCCAGGTCTCGGCATCGAGCGGATCCTGACCAATGATGGCATCGAGCATGATCTGCTCGTGATTACCCTTGAGCACGCGGGCGTTGGGCAGCGAGCGTACGAGCTTAATAACGCCGACCGGATCGGGCCCACGATCGATCATGTCGCCCAGCACGTACAGCGTGTCGTCGGACGTCAACGAGATCTTAGACAGGGCCTCGTCAAGCGCACGCACGTGCCCGTGAGCATCAGATGTCACATAGATCGCCATGGTACGCCTCTCCTTGCATTGCGGCCGAAGCCCGGTGCCGCAACTAAAACTTCAAGTTGAACTTAAACCTTACCCATTGTACTCCGTTGCAATAAAGCTGGAAAGGGTTTCCGAGCAGAGGCAAAGACGGCAGCCGTCTATGACGATATCGCGCACGCCCGCAATCCAACCCCATAAACCCACCATCTTTGGGTACAAATAACCGCAGACAACTGACCGTGCCACGCCAACCACCCAGGAGCGGACACCATCTATGAACCAGATCCTTCTCTTTATCGGCCTCGTCATCATTTTGTGCCTGACCATCAAACCCGTCGGCAAAAAACTCCCCTTCCCCACCCTGCTCATCTTTATCGCGCTCGGCATGCTGTTGGGCGTCAACGGCCCGACGCATATCGACTTTAGCGACTACGCACTCACCGAAACCGTCTGCAGCACGGCGCTGCTGTTCATCATGTTCTACGGCGGCTTTAACACCAATATCGACCGCGCCAAGCCCGTCGCTGCGCCGGCGGTGCTGCTGAGCACGCTCGGCGTCGTCATCACTGCCGGCATCACCGGCGTGTTCGCCCACTTCGCGCTGGGGATCGACTGGATCGGCAGCCTGCTGCTGGGATCGGTCGTGGCATCCACCGACGCGGCGAGCGTCTTTAGCGTACTGCGTGAGCACAGCCTGTCGCTGAGAGGTGGCACCGACTCGCTGCTCGAGGTCGAATCGGGCTCCAACGACCCCGTCGCCTACATGCTCACCGCTGTGCTCGCTACACTCGCGGCCGGCGGCGACATCAACATTCCCGCACTGCTGGCCAAGCAGATTATCCTGGGCGTGGGCCTGGGCCTTGCCATCGGCTGGGCGGCGGGCCGCCTGATTGAACGCGCGCACGCAACGGCCAAGGACGCGCAGACCATCTTCTTGTTCGCCGTGGCCATCGTCGCCTACGCGCTGCCGAGCCACCTGGGCGGCAACGGCTTTTTGGCCGTGTACCTGGCAGGCATTGTACTGGGCGCCAGCGACATCACCGGCAAGGTCGAGATGGCGCACTTCTTTGACACCCTCACCGAGATGGCCGAGATGACAATCTTCTTCTTGCTCGGCCTGCTCGTGACGCCCGCCCGCCTGCCGCAAATGCTGCTGCCGGGCCTGGCGCTCATGGCGTTTATGCTCTTCGTGAGCCGTCCCATCGCCGTCGGCGTGCTCCTGGCGCCCTTTAAGACGAACCCCCGCCAGGTCGCGCTCGTAAGCTGGGCGGGCCTGCGCGGAGCAGCCTCGGTCGTCTTTAGTCTCCTTGCCGTGGTGGCCGGCGTTCCCGGCGGACACGACCTGTTTGACCTGGTATTTGTGATTGCCGTGTCGAGCATTGTGGTGCAGGGCTCGCTGCTGCCAGTAGTGGCGAAGAAGCTCGATATGATCGATACGACCGGCGACGTGCGCCGCACCTTTAACGACTACCGCGACGAGGACGGCATGTCGTTTGTAAAGCTCAAGGTGGGCGCTGGACATCCGTTTGCCGGACGCTCGCTCGCCGACATTGGCAGCGCAACGGACATGCTGGTGGTCTTGGTGCTGCGTGACGGGGCGCACCCGGTACTGCCCAACGGCGATACCGTGATCCAGGAAGGCGATCTGCTGGTGATGGCCGCCCCAACGTTCGAAGAGCGTGCCGAGGTTACGCTGCGCGAGGTCACCGTGACGCCCTACGGTCGCCTGGCCGGCCAGCGCCTGCGCGATGTGCCGCAAGGCAAGCATCCGTTTATTGTGGTGATGCTCAAGCGCGAAGGCCAAACGATCATCCCCGACGGCAACACCCTCATATACGCCGGCGACGAAGCCGTCATCGCCACGCTAGCGTCGTAGCCATCCCCACCCATAAGTTGCGGTGAAATAGGGACTGAATAGGCCTTCTACCGGCCTAAACAGTCCCTAT
>DBGDZK010000039.1:0-5054 GCA_048373195.1 Collinsella sp. | reverse complement strand
GTCGGCAATCTCATAGGCCTTCTTCTGGCCCTCGAACTCATGCTGCCACCACATGATGCCGTCAGAAGGCTTCAGAATCATCGGGTAAGGAAAATCGATCTGGTCGAGCACTTCGGCAGGCGCCTCACCCTGAGCATTGAGCATCGCCTTGGTAAAGGTAAACGTGTGTGGATAGGGCACGCCATGCTTCTCGCACAGCTCGTAGAAGATCTCCTTCTTCTGACACTGCTCAAGCATGCTATAGGGAGCGTAAGGCGCGACGATGTTATCCGCCAACTCATGGGCATCCTTGGCCTGAGCCACGAGGGCAACATAGTTATCGCCACAGCCCACAAGGACAATCG
Source organism: Collinsella sp. (assembly GCA_048373195.1). GTDB lineage: Bacteria > Actinomycetota > Coriobacteriia > Coriobacteriales > Coriobacteriaceae > Collinsella. Next base: position 4,710 of record DBGDZK010000039.1, on the reverse strand, counting down.
TCTTATCGGCATGCGCTTGGGCAATGCCGTTGACAGTTTTGAGCATCACGGGCATGGTATCGATATCCACGTTGGGCGTGTAGTCGATAATCTGGCTGCGGTACGCGGGACCCGTCTGGTACTTGCCAAAAACCAGACTCTTGACCTGGTACTCCTCGTAGAAGGCGCGCGCCACCGAATAGGCGTTGATGTCGCCACCAAGCAGCACGGGAATGAACTCGCGCTCTGTAAACTGCAATGCCATGGAAACTTCCTATCATGAACTGCCCACACAACGGGCGGTCTTTGCGCAATTGATTCATTCTAGCGTGCCAAGCCGCCGGCGCCCAAAGCTCCACCGTATCTATGGCAATCGACGTAATCGTCCAGCACGAAGACGGCGCTCACCGTTGTATGACAATGGGCAATGAACCTACCATTGTTGTAGGATTCATCGTATTGACATCTTCGAGCGAAAGGCGCACACGTGCCCCAAGACCATCCGACCGATAATCCCATCCTCAATGCCGCGAAGCGCGAGCTGGAGGAACGCGCACAATCGGCCGTTCCCCTACGAACGGCAAACGATGCTTACAACGGGCTTGCCCGCATCGTCTCAATCAACACGTCGGCGCACAAGGGCACGCGCAAGTCGCCCGTCGCCGATGGACACGACACCGTTATAGAGCAATTTGGCCTCGCCACCGATGCGCACGCCGGGCATTGGCACCGCCAGGTCTCTTTTTTAGCCGCGGAGTCCATCCAGACGGCGCAGGCACGCGGGCTCGACGTACACGAGGGTGACTTTGGGGAGAACTTCACAACCCGGGGCATCAACCTGCTCTCGCTCCCCTTGGGCACGCAGCTCAAGCTTGGCAGCGAGGTGCTTGTCGAAATCAGCCAAATCGGCAAGGCCTGCCACACACGCTGCGCCATCTACTATCTCGCCGGCGACTGCATCTTTCCCCACGAGGGCGTTTTCGGCGTGGTACTAAAGGGCGGAGAGGTCTACGCCGGCGACGATATCCAGGTAATCAAACTCGGCGACGGCACCTGTTCGTTCACCCCCGCCGAGGCCCTCGAAGAGATTGAGCGGGCTCGCCAGAAGGGCACGCTGTAGTTATAAAACCCCACGTTGAGATGGCTTTTACAGCCCAAAACTCCTCTCAAACAGGGCTCTGTAACGTTAAAGTTGAACTCTATGGTTTCTCAACAATTCATCATAACTGCAGGTCAAAGCCAAAGCCTCAAGTTCAACTTGACCCTTTGGGACCTTTAAGGTTCAAGTTGAGGTCGAAAGCAGTAGTAGAATACCGTTCGAACCATAACCTACGATTGATTGCAGAGGGACTGGATGCAGCATTCGAATCATCGCACCGCAGCGCTCATTGCGTCGAAGCCGGCTCGTATCATCACGAGCGCCGCGCTCGCCGTTGCGCTGACGGCCACGCCGATGCTCTCCCCCGTTGCGGCGTATGCCGCCTCGCAGGCAACGCAGGACCAGCTTTCCGCAGCCCAGCAGAAGATCGAAGCCGCTACGAGCGCCTACAACGACGCCCGCACCAAGCTCGATGACCTACAAAAGCAGATTGACTCCAATGAGGCAAGCATCGAGGAAATCGAGGCTAAGCTTCCCGAGCAGCAGGCCAAGGCAAGCTCCGCCATGCGCGATCTGTACAAGTACCAGAAGGGCACTAACCCCATCGTGAGCTTCCTGGTCAACGCGCAGAGCCTGGGTGAGTTCATCACGACCTGCAAATACACCAACCAGATCACGAGCTCGAGCGTCGACGAGATCGAAGAGCTCAATAATATGCAAACCGAACTCGAGCAGAACAAGGCCGAGCTCCAGCAGGCCAAGTCTCAGCTTGAGGCGGAGCAGAAAAACGCCGAGGATGCGCTGGCGCAGGCCCAGCAGCTCCGCAGCGAGGCACAGGCAAAAGCCGAGCAGGAAAATGCCGCCGAGCTTGCCAAGCTTGAGGCCGATAAGGCCGCTGCCGCCGAAAAGCTCTCGGGCGAGGGCGTAAGCGGCAGCAATTCCAGCAGCCAGGCCACCAACACCAACACCACCATCGACACCACGGTGAACAACGCCAATACCGGTAGCTCCGATTACGATTCGTTCATTAATGAGTGGACGAGCCGCATCGACAATTATCTCGCCGGCTCCCCCATGGCAGGCCAGGGCTATAACTTTGCCGTCGCCGCTTGGAATACCGGTGTCGACCCCCGTTGGTCCCCCGCCATCGCCTGCATCGAGAGCACCAAGGGTGCTTATTGCGCCAATTCTTACAACGCCTGGGGCTGGAGTGCACGTGGCGGCGGTTGGCGCAGCTTTGGCAGCTGGAGCGAGGGCATCTCCGCTCACGTTGCCTATCTGGGCGCCAACTACGGCTCCACCCTTACCCCGGCAGCGGCCAAAAAGTACTGCCCGCCCACGTGGCAGGACTGGTACAACAAAGTCGCCGCTCAGATGAACCGCATCTAAGTGCAACTGCAAAGGGCCCCAACGGGGCCCTTTTCTTTTAGGTAGCGGAGGTATCGACGACGCCGGTCGCATTGGCAACCGCGACTATGACGATCATGCATAGGAGCAGCACACCCAATGCCTTGAGCAAGAGCTTCGCGAGCTTCTTGCCGCGATAGCTGTCGAGCAATGCGAATCGCCGACGAAGACGGCGCTTATCGAGCAGCGCAAAATGCATAAGCACCATAAGGCCATCGACAAAGAAAAAATACTCGATTATGAGAAGCCACGTCGGGTAGCTTTGGTTTGCTCCCGTGGGGTGAAAGACGGCAAAGTGGCTACCGGCAAAGAACACAAGCAGCGAGAAGCAGACGAGCGTATTCCAAATGCGCCCCAGAGACTCCGGAACGCGAGAGAGCAGACCGCATGCAGCGGAGGCGGCAGGGCCAGGAAGCCCTGCGGGTTTCTGGAGCCCTTGGGACGCCAACACTGTCTCCGAGTCTGGAGTACGGACAGGCGCAGGCGCAGGAGGCCGCACGGGGCGACTCAGATCGTATGCCGCGCGCGTCGCCCGTCCCAATGCTTCCGCACTCGCAAAACGCTTGGCCGGATCGAGCGCCATCGACATGCAGACGGCATCGGAAAGTGGAGTGGGAATACCGCGCGCCTCGCATTGCTCGCGCATGTCGAGCCCTGGTTTAGGGTCGACTCCCGTCAAGCAGAAGAACAACAGGGCGCCCAGCGCGTACACGTCGCTGCGCACACTCGTCTGCCCAAACCCATACTGCTCGGGCGGCGCATAGGGTCGCGTGCCAAACTTGACGGTGTCGGCATCGGCGCCATCGCGCCATACGCGCGCGATCCCCAAGTCGATAATCACCAGCGATGAAAATGTCAGGCCGTCATCAGGCGTATAGTTGGCACCTGTCACGATGATATTCGACGGCTTGAGGTCGCGATGGATCACCGGCGCCGACGTCTCCCCCGCTATTGCAAAACCGGCGTGGAGCTCGCCCACGGCATCGCATAGGGCAGGATACAATTCACGCGCATAATCGGGGGTGGCTCCCAGACGGTCCACCAGCGCCCCGAGCGTCTCCCCTTCGATGTATTCCATAACCACGTTGAGCTCGTCGCCCACACGACGACAATCGACGATTCTGGGCAGGTGCTCAAAACGCCTGCCTGCCCGCTGAGCGGCAAACAGACGCTCGTATGCCCCGCCGATTTGAGCCGAAGCATCGATGCGTTTACGGACAAAGGGGCCGAGCGAACCACCGCCGGTTCCTTCAAAGTACACGAGCTCGGTTGCTTCAACGGACGAGCGCTTAAGTACACGCTCCACGCGATAGCTGTCGTCGCGATCGAGCGACGCCAGGTGCTCGGCAAGCGCTGCGGTCAGCTCGTCATCGGAATATGTTGGGCTCTGAGTATCCATAGCCTCCATCATAGCGCAGGGCGCAGACACCCCATGGCATCCGCGCCCCGTTCGTTTGCATCGTTGTTCGACAGCTCTACCGGCTCAGATATCAGCCGCTAACTCACCGTCTCCTCGCCAAAGCGATACAGTTCCTCGTTGACCTTTTGGAGACTGCACCCGCGATCGATGCAAAAGATGATAATCGCATCGCGGCGGTCCTTGCAGTTAAGGACGCTTACCCCGGCAGCCGTCAGCGCACGGTTGGTCTCTTTGAGCGTCAGCGCCATCGCAAAGGCAATCTGCAGCACCTTATTGCGACTCGGATGACGCGCACCGGTAAAGATCTGATAGCCAAAGGTCTCATTGAGATCAGCCATACGGACCACGCGCGAGCGCTCCAAGCCCTTTTCCTGCAGTAGCTGCTTCAGGTAGTCCGAAAGCGACGGGGCGGCAAAGTCGTGCTCCCTGATATAGCCATCGATGTTCGGCGCATCGAGAAACTCATTGAGCAACACCTCGGTCAGCTTTTTATCGGACATACGACTTCACCTCCCCCAGTGCATGCAACATGCTAGAAACCGCTTACGTCCGAACGCTCCCAGCTAGCAACCTGGTCGGGAGACACCGTACCCAGCGCCTCGAACTTCCAGGAGCCGCCCGCCTTCAGATGATTGGTGTTTGCAAGAGCCGTTCCAACCTGGTTGCCATCGGCATCATACAGAACATATTCAATCTGAATGTAGCTCTTTTCCTTGTCCGTGTTATTGGTCAGGGTGCCCGTGATCTTATAGGTAAACTGATTGGAAGTGTCTTCAGCCTCGTCAGCAATGGTATACGGTTCTTG
>DBGDZK010000038.1:0-5822 GCA_048373195.1 Collinsella sp. | reverse complement strand
GGCAAAAGTCATCATTGACAATGAGGGCATTCGAACCGAGAACGCCAGCCGGGCTTCTTTCGAAGGGCCCTTGGAGCCTGACACCTTCAGCCCCCTCCCGAAGAACCCTCTCATCGCTTCGTTCTTCGTGCACATCGGTCTGGCCGAAGAGCTGGGCAGCGGCACGCGCGAGCTGTTCAAGAATTCTCGTCTCTACACGGGCCGCGACCCCGAGTTGGAAGAGGGTCTGATTTTCAGAGCATTCGTACCAACCATTCCCGCAATCCAGGCGGTGAGCAATTCGCCCGACAAACAGAGCGCCCAAAAGGACGGCATTGACGAGGTTGCCTCTCTCGCCTTAAAGCTGGCCGATAGCAATGGTGGGGTGCGAACTGCTGACCTGGTTGATGCGGGAATTTCCCGCCGTACAGCCCAGCGCACCCTAAGCGAGCTTGTCGAACGGGATCGGCTCACTCCGCAGGGCAACGGCCCGAGTCGCATTTATCGCCCGAATCGCAGATAAAACGATCCGGGGAGCCGAAACGTCACGACCGCAACAGCCGATTTAACTACGCAAGCACGAGAAACCAGGAGAGCCACCATGACAGACCACGCACTCGCGAGCTTTGAAGCGAAGGACGGCACGGGCCGGTGGGAGGTTTTCACCTGGGGCATTATCGCCAACGGCCAGCGCTACCACTTCACGAAGCAGTCCCATATCGTGTGCGCCGGCCTGCCGGGGCGCACCGAGAAGCACGTCTACCAGACCGAGGAAGATGACGGCTTCGGGCTGTGGGCGGCGCTTGCCGTCTACCAAGAGACCGGCAGCCTTACCGACGCGGGGCTCGCTGCCTGGGCTTTGGGCGGTCCGAGCATTGAAACACACATCGACACGCGGGAGATCCCCGGCAACGTGACGCTCTCCATCGGACACTTGCGCCGCGGCCGCGATGCCAACCTCTCCCTGCGCTACCGCGAGGACGGCCGCTGGGTTCAAGTCGGTGCCATCCAACACTTCGCCGACATCACCCTTGCCGCCATCAATGCCTACCGCGCGGGCGCACTATAGGAGCGCTGCTGTCCAAGGCCTTCGGATCTTTACAAAAATGCAGGGCGAAGAATCGAAGAAGTGTAGAAATCGGCGATGTGAAGATGCCAAAAAGTGCAACGGAGTGTTTGAACTGCAAGCCACAGCATCCTACCAGTCAATCTCCTCGTACACGAGGCCGTGGACGTTCTTGAGATGGGCGAAGAACTCGGCGCAGTCGTAGACGGGAACGGTCGAGCGCTCGAAGTCGGCTTGGTTGCGTGTGATGATAGCCTCGACGCGCAGCTTCTTGGCGCACTGGTAGAGGCAGGCGTCCTCGAAATCGGGCCAAGACGATTCCAGCGCGTTCTCGATGTCGTACTCCCCCAACGTGCAGATACGCGCCAGCCGCTTCACTTTCAGCAAGCGGAGTTTCACCGCCTCCGCAAGGCGCGGCTTGCCTCCCTCCGTCAGCAAGTAGAACGCGTCGGTGAACTGCGACGGGCTCATCCACAGATCGACCTCGCCGAGCGCGCCCAAGATGAGCAGCTTGCGGGCATCGGCAGCGAAAGGTTGCCGGTCCATCATGCAATCCAGCAAGATGTTGGTATCGAGCAGCAGCTTCATCGGCGACCCTCCCCTGCGGCACCAGAAACGCCCAGCCGAGCCAGCCGCGCATCTTTCGTCGACATGCTCCGATAGGGCTCGGCCACCGGGGCCACCAAGCTGTCCACCAAGCCCACCGCGGCTTCAACCTCGGCCCGACTGTGCGGCCGCCTCTCTTCCGCCCGAGCATCGAAGGGAAGAGCACCCCTCTCGATCACGTAATCGTAAAGCTGGTTGACCGCCTTCGACGCATTGGTCCCCAAAGAGGCCAAAACGCGATTGCCCTCCTCCTTCTTCCCAACCCCCATCCGAGCCGTAACCATAGCCTCCGCATTGCCCATAACCCGCTCCTAGCTTTTCAATGTTGTACGTTGTACATTATAACATGGGAACAGGGCAACGGGACGTACAGCCATCTCTCCGAACGCAATTAATATGCTGCGATCTCAGAAACGACGGGGAGCACGTAACCATTCCGAAGAACTAACCTACAGAACCGGCTACGATAGAAAGGAATGTGAAAATCCCCATCACTATAAACAGACCAATTACCAACGATGAAGCTTTATCGTCCTCGGTTTTCCTGGCATATCGCGTCTTGCCGCCACAATGTGGGCACACCTTGGCAGTCGCAGAAATTTCACGGCCGCAATCGGGACAATTATCGAGAGCCATAACAAATTCCTTTCATCTAAAGGCACTCTCCACACCAGCAGAGAGCATCTGCTTTATGCAAAGCAAAGCGAGAAGAGCAAACTGACTCTACTCATAAAACAAATGCGTCTTTTGCCTACAAGACATCCTGCATTTTCCGAGCTAAACTTGCCGCTCCAAATATCTGTCTGGTCACAAAGGACGCCTTTATATGAGCCATCAAATGAGTTTCACTTACGTCATAAGGCAAAGGTCCAACCTCGCCCCGCACCAACGGGTTGGAGATAAACTGATATTTATAGAACGCCATGCCATCACCCGCACCCCTTAGTTCCCATACTACGTCATTCGAAGTTAAGCCCCATATGTAGTTGGGGACTGGCACAAAATCCGTCCCGTCTTTTCGAGCCGCGAGACAATCCGACAGCAGCCCAACCTCAAGCTCGTCGCGCTCCGAAGAAAGTGCCCATTGCTTGAGAATGCTTATGGCCTGCGCCTCGCTTTCAAATGCCTCTTCGCTGGTATGCATACCCTTGCATCCTTTCTTCGCATCGTGCATACGCTACTGAATTGCACCGTGCGATTGAAGATAATTCGCCACGTGAAGGTGTCCGCTTTTAATTGCGCTCCCCAATGCTGTTGTGCCTAATTTGTTCCTTCGATTTACATCTGCGCCCGCTTCGACAAGAGCCTGAACAGCCCCCAGCATTCCTTCTTCAGATGCATTAATTAATGGCGTCGCCTGATATCCTCGTGTAGTGAAATTAACATCTGCGCCCGCTCTTATGAGAGCACGCATGCATTTACTATTGCCCTGCTGCGCAGCTACATAAAGAGGACTTAGCCCCTCATGTGTGAGCCCATTAGGCCTTGCGCCCCCATTTAGAAGAACCTGTACAACTTCTGCATGATCTCCTGGCATTGTTGCCGCGACATAAAGCATAGAGAACCCTGTGGAGGGAAGCGGTTTGTTGGGATCAACGCCTCCACTCAACACAGCCTCAATGGCCTTCACGTCATCCTGTTCTATCGACTTGAGAATCATTTCACAAATCATGGCCTCAGCAATATCAATTCGCATTACTGCCCTCTCTTCTTACTGTGCGATCTAACATAATTTACGAAGCTGGTATTTAATTCGATCGCCATTTAGTTTCATGCGTAGTTGATCTCTGTAAGACAGCCTACACTGTCCCCAATTACTCCATTGCCCAATGACGTTACTCACTTCCAACAGCAACATGTCCCTTATAATTCTCCTCATGCGAAACGCGACAACACATACTTCACCCCCCGGCTATGCGGCCTTTATTAGTTATCGGCATTTGCCTCGGGATGCGGAGGTGGCTTGTGAGGTGCAGCGGGCGATTGAGGAATACCGGCTGCCCCGACATGTCGTGCAGACGCGCCAAGCCTTTCGTTCCCCCAAACTCGGCAAATGCTTTCGCGACGAGGACGAGCTTGCGGCTTCGCACTCGCTGCCTGACAGTATTCAGGAAGCGCTGGCGGCTTCACGCACGCTCATTGTTATTTGCTCGCCGGAAACGCAGGAAAGCCCCTGGGTGCGGCGAGAAATCGAGATGTTCGAGCAGATCCACGGGCGCGAGCGCATCATTTGCGTGCTGGCCGCAGGCAGTCCCGAGGAAAGCATTCTGCCCATTCTGAAGACGCGCCTGATACTCGACGCCAGCGGCGTTTTGCGGGAAATGCCGGCCGAGCCCCTCGCCGCCGACCTGCGTTCGGAGGCTAAGGCCAAGCGGAAAGCCGAGTTGCTGCGCATCATTGCCGCTGTCGCCGGCTGCAGCTACGACGATCTCCGCCAACGCGAGCGAGCCCGCAAGCGCAAGCGCATTGCCCTCGCGTCCGTGGCAGCGGCCCTCACCATCGCCGCCGTCGGCGTCTTCGCCTTCCAATTTCACCAAACCAGCGAGGCGGCGCTCATCGCGGAATCGAAGAGCCTCGCCGCCCAGGCGCTCGACCAGTACGCCCAGGGGGAGACCGCGCAGGCCATCGAGACTGCGCTTCAAGCCCTCCCCTCTTCCGAGAGCGACACCAGCCGGCCGCTCGTTCCTGAAGCCCAAGCCGCCCTCGAAAAGATTCTAGCGCTCAATCCCGATCCGGAGCAGCCCTGGACGCCGTTCTATCTGTTCGAAACGGACGGGGAAATCGTAGATGTCGCCTACAGCCAGGAAGGCACCTGGGCCGCCGTCCTCGATGCCACAGGAACCGTGTCCCTCTACAACACCGACAACGGAACGCTTACGGGCACGGCAACACCCCACGTCTTTGAGCTGAGGAACGACGCGGTTCCTGCGAAAGACTGGTTTATCAAGGCCATATCCCCTTCATGCCTCGTTATGGGCAATGTGACGGGGCCAGGCGGCGCTGTGGTCATTGATCCCCTCACTAATGAAGTCCTCTTGGACCTGGATGACATCTACCCGCTTACGGCGATGCCGCTCGAGAACGAGACGGGCTCCTCTGACTTCGGGCTGCTCGCGTACGGTACCCATTCCATAGCGGCCTTTCTCGTTGACGCGCAAGCGAAGAATCTCCTCACAGGCGCCGAGATGCCCGTCGACCAGTTCCCGCGTATGGCGAACCTCGACACCTTCTGTATTCAGAAAGCGCCTGCAAGGGCCTATTATGCGCTCGATACGGCGCTCGTCACCTTCAATCTAGCCGATGAAGCCACGCGCCAAGACACTGTTTCCGATGCCACGATCCAATCGGTGCGCTGCAAAGACGACCTCGTCGCTTTCGCAGCAGCAAATATCGAGAACAGCAGCGACGGCACCAACAACTACCCCTTCTCCATCACCGTCGCCAGAAACACGGGCGACGGCTTCGAGACTCTTTGGACCTACGAGGACGCCTTCGCTGCCACCGTCAGCGTCAAAGCAGACGCTTTGGAACCCTTCGCCAACATCCCGAAAATAGTCGACATTCTCTACTGCGAAGAAGATCTGGTCCTCGCCTCAGCCGGAAAGAAGCTCTACGTCTTCAGCCTTGCAACAGGCGAGGTCGTCTACGAGCAGGAATTCGCCGCCTCCATCGTCGCAGCCCAACCCTGCTTCGTCGAAGAAGACCGCTACGCCATCTCGCTGGCCCTTAGCGATGCCACGCTCAACGTGATCAGTCCGTTGTTCGACGTCACAACCAGCACCGATTCCAGCACGACCGCAGTTCCGTTTACCCTCAATGGCGCATGGCTGGGTGCGGACAATTACGGCAATCTTGTAGCCTACCTGCACACCGCCGACCGGCTGAACCGCATCTACTGTTATCTGTTCCGGCCTTTCTGCGACAGCACCGTTGCCGAGGAGTTCACCCTCGACGAGCTTCTGGCCTATGCGCGCCAGGCCGTCGGCCAATCGTAGCGCATGCCCCTTCATTGCCCAATGTCGGTGCTTACGGCAGGTATGATAGGCACGTTATCATGCGGAATGCGCCATAGCGCACGCGGAAAGAAGGGAGGGATTGGCCAACCAATGACGAAAGTCAGACAGCGCGCGTCCCTTCCCGTTGACGCCGTCAAGCTCGCGCTTGAGCGGGA
>DBGDZK010000037.1:0-2956 GCA_048373195.1 Collinsella sp. | reverse complement strand
ACCGGTGGGTTTACCCCACCGGACAGACGATGACCAGGTGATCCTCTACAGGATCGTCAAGGTTTCCGTGGGGTACCCGTTGGGTACTTAGATCAACACGCAGGCGACGGTCAGGATGATGGCGCAGACGACAGAGAGCGCGACGATGAGCTTAAGGGCAAACTTGAGCCAGGTCGTCCACTCGATCTTGGCCAGGGCGAGACCGCCCATGATGGCGCCGGAGGTCGGGGTGAACAGGTTCACGACACCGATGGCGGCGGAGAAGATCATGACCATGACCTCAGGCGAGAAGCCGAGCTTAACAGCCAACGGTCCCATGATGGGCATGGAGACGGTGGCCATACCGGAGGTCGAGGGGATCAGGAAGGACAGGCCGAAGTAGACCAGGAAGCTCATGGGAGCGAAGATCACGCCGGACAGGCCAGCCAGAGCATTGGCGGCAGCGTCGAGGACGAAGACGTCGAGGCCGGTGTTAGCCATGAGGACGGAGATACCACGGGCGAGGGCGATGACGAGAACAACGGACATCATGTCGGCAGCGCCGGTGATAAAGGTGTTAACGATCTGCTTCTCGGACAGGCCACCGATGATACCGATCAGGACGGCCATAAGGAAGAACCAGGTGGAAGCCTCGTCGAAGTACCACTGGCCAATGGGCAGGCCGGTGATCAGGGCAGACCAGCCCTGGACGACGGCGTTACCGTCGGCGTCGTAGACAGCGCCAGCGTCGAAGAAGTTAGCGACGCCCTCGTTGAGGTCGGCCAGCGGAATGAAGCCGACGATCATGACGACGAAGGTGAAGGCGAAGGCAATCAGAACACCCTTCTGACGACCGGTGAGCTTGACCTCCTTGTGGACCTCGGAAGCAGCCTTGCCGTGAGCCTCTTCGGCGTCCTTGAGCTCCTGCATCGACAGGATGGTGGAACCCTTGTCAGCCTTGACCTTCTTGGCGTAGCTCATCACGAAGAAGATGGACATAGCGGTAGTGACAATCCACAGGACGGCACCGAGGCCGATGATGATGGACTGGTTGACCTCAATGCCAACGCCGGTCAGAGCGTCGACGGCAGCGCCGACGGCGAACGGGTTAACCGTGGAGCCCAGGCAGCCGCAGCCAGCGCCGAGCAGGACGGTAGCGGCACCGACCATGGGGTCGAAGCCAGCGGCCATCATGGTAGCGGCGAGCAGGGCGTAGAAGGGAACGGTCTCCTCGCACATACCATAGGTGGTACCACCGAGGGAGAAGATGAGCATCAGCACGGGAATGAGCATAATCTCGTTGCCCTTAAGCTTCTGCACCAGAACGGCGATGCCGTTGTCCAGGGCGCCGGTCTCGGTCATCATACCGAGGAAGCCGCCCAAGATCATAACGAAGAGGCAGACGGGCAGAGCGTCAGCGAAGCCCTTAATCGGGGCGGTGCAGAAATCGCTCAGGCGGGCTGCGGTAACCGCGCCGCCGGACGTGCCGGAGACGATAACGGTAATCACTGCAACAATTGCCAGCAGAGCTAGAAGAATGGTGAACGATGAAGGCATACCGCGCTTTTTCTTAGCGGTCTCAGTCATGGTTCTCATCCCCCCTTCATAAATCATTTAACTTTCTCGCGCGAAGCGGATTTTCCGTGCCGTGCCCACCGCCCGACGCAAGATATTTACCAGACAAAACCGCTCGGGGTGAGCAGCAATACACCCCGAGCGAGATGCTAGATGCTCTTACTTGAGCGTGGCGTACATGACAGCCTTGATGGTGTGCATGCGGTTCTCGGCCTCGTCGAAGACCTTGGAAGCGGGGCTCTCGAAGACCTCGTCGGTGACCTCCTGCTCGGTGATGCCGAACTGCTCGCACTTCTCGGCGCCAATCGTGGTGTTGGTGTCGTGGAAGCTGGGCAGGCAGTGCAGGAAGATGGCACCCGGGTTGGCCATAGCCATGACCTCGGAAGTAACACGATACGGGGTGAGCTGAGCGATGCGCTCGGCCCAGACCTCGTCGGGCTCGCCCATGGAGACCCACACGTCGGTGTAGATAACGTCGGCACCGGTGACGCCGTCCTTGACGTCGGTGGTCAGCTTGATGGTGCAACCGTTGGCCTCGGCGATGGGCTTGCAGGCCTCGATGACGTCGTCGGCGGGCATGCACTCCTCGGGGCCGCAGGCCACGAAATTCATGCCGAGCTTGGAGCAGACGACCATGAGGGAGCGAGCAACGTTGTTCTTGCAGTCGCCCATGAAGACGAGAGTCTTGCCCTTGATGTCGTAGTTGAAGTTCTCCTGGACGGTCAGGATGTCGGCGAGCATCTGGGTGGGATGCCACTCAGTGGTCAGGCCGTTCCACACGGGCACGCCGGACTTAGCAGCGAGCTCCTCGACATCGTCCTGGGCAAAGCCACGGAACTCGATGCCGTCATACATGCGGCCGAGAACGCGGGCGGTGTCCTCGATGGACTCCTTCTTGCCCATCTGCGACGAACCCGGATCAAGGTAGGTGACGCCCATGCCCAGATCCATGCCGCCGACCTCAAAGGCGCAGCGGGTACGAGTGGAGGTCTTCTGGAAGAGCAGAACGATGTTCTTGCCCTCGAGATAGCGGTGCGGAACGCCAGCGCGCTTCATATCCTTGAAGTTCTTGGAGAGCTTGAGCAGGTACTCGATCTCCTCGGTGGTGAGGTCGAGAAGCTTGAGGAAGCTACGGCCGGAGAGGTTAACACCCATGGTTCGATTCCTTTCGAAGAAATGAATTACGTAAGTATCAGTGTTGCCCGTTTAACGGGCGAAGCCGGTGCGGTTGTAGGGGGACCGCACCGGAAACGGAAAAACTTAGAGGTCCTCGCGCCAGAAGGGCATGCTCATGCAGCGCGGGCCGCCGCGGCCGCGGGAGAGCTCGGCGGAGGGCACGACGAGAAGGTCCAGGCCCTCCTTGTACAGCACGTCGTTGGTGACGGTGTTGCGGGCGTAGACG
>DBGDZK010000036.1:0-10570 GCA_048373195.1 Collinsella sp. | reverse complement strand
CTGGGGCGTGCGAATCATCAAGCCGCACTGCAGCAGATAGGGCTCGTAGACATCCTCAAGCGTACCCGGGTCCTCGCCCACCGCGCTAGCAAGCGTCGTCAGGCCCACGGCACGGCCGGAGAACGTCTTGGCAAGCGTCTCCAAGATGCGAATGTCCATCCAGTCCAGACCAAGCTCGTCGATCTCAAAGAACTCGAGCGCCTGACGGCAAATGTCAAGCTCAATAGGACCGTTGCCGCGCACCTGCGCGTAGTCGCGCACGCGCTTGAGCAGACGGTTGGCAAGACGCGGCGTACCGCGGGAACGCGAGCCGATCTCGAGTGCACTGGCATGGTCGATCGTCACACCCAGAATGGTCGCCGAGCGTGTCACAATCTGGGCGAGCTCCTCGACGGTGTAGTAATCCAGGCGATACGAAATGCCAAAACGGTCGCGTAGTGGGCCGGTCAACATGCCCGAGCGAGTCGTTGCCGCTACCAGCGTAAACTTGGGGATATCCAGGCGAATCGAGCGCGCCGCCGGACCCTTGCCAATCACGATATCGAGGGCAAAGTCCTCCATCGCGGGGTACAGGACCTCCTCGACCGAACGGTTGAGGCGGTGGATCTCGTCGATAAACAGCACATCACCCGGCTGCAAGTTAGTAAGGATGGCCGCCAGGTCGCCCGTGCGCGCGATGGCGGGGCCACTCGTGGTCTTAATCTGAGCGCCCAGCTCGTTGGCGATAACGGTGGCCAGCGTGGTCTTGCCCAGGCCCGGAGGACCCGAGAAAATCACGTGGTCGAGCGTCTCGCCACGGTTCTGCGCCGCTTCGATCAACACGCGCAGGCTCTGCTTGATGTGCTCCTGGCCGCAGTAGTCGTCCAGGCGCTGGGGGCGCAAAGTGCGGTCGACATCGAGGTCCTCGGCCGTCAGCTCCGAGCCCACCATGCGCTCGCCGTGCGCCATGGATGCCGCCGGCGAGTTACCGGGCGTCGCCCACAGGTCCTGAGAGTCATCGGCTTCCCACATCACGCATCCATTCCGAGTCGCTTAAGCGCCGCGCCGAGCAGATCCTCGACACGCATATTCTGCCCATCATACCCGCTCAGGGCAACATCGGTCTCCTGCGGGCTAAAGCCCATGGAAAGGAGCGCCGCACGGGCATCATCGATGGCCGAGGGAGCAGCAGCGGGCACGGGCATCGCAACCTGGCCGGGAATCACGTCGACCGGCACAAAGCCCTTATCCTTGGCAAAGGTGCTCTTGAGTTCCAGGATCAGGCGCTGAGCTGTCTTTTTGCCCACACCGGGTACCTTGGCCATGCCCTTGTCGTCCTCGGCCATCACCAGCGAATACAGCTGCCCCACGGTATAGGTGGAAAGCACGGCGAGCGCCAAGCGCGGGCCAACGCCCGAGACGGACACGAGCCGATCGAACATCGTGCGCTCATCCTTGGAGGAAAAACCGAAAAGTGTCATGGCGTCCTCGCGCACCTGCATACGCGTATAGAGGCGGACCTCGCCGCCGGGCGTCGGCAACGTGGCCGCAGTGCTGCCCGAGATGCCGAGCTCAAAGCCAACGCCCGACACATCGACGACAGCAGAGCTCATCGTGGCCTCGACAAGCGTTCCATGGAGCTGGGAAATCATCAGTATCCGGTTCCTCTCTGTTGATAGAACTCGCCACCGGTGAGGGCGCGGGTGCGGCTGAGGTTTACGTGGCAGATGGCGCAGGCCAGGGCATCGGCGGCATGGTCGGGATGCGGGTCGTGGTCGAGCTGCGTGAGCGTGCGCACCATGTAGGCGACCTGCCGTTTGTCCGCGGCGCCGGTGCCCACAACAGCCTGTTTGATCTGCATGGGCGTGTACTCGCCAATCTCGAGCGCGCATTCCGAAAGCGCCACGAGTGCAGCACCGCGGGCATGAGCCGTAGGAATGGCCGAGCGAACGTTGGCGCCAAAGTAAATGCTCTCGATAGCAGCGGTATCGGGGCGGTAGCGCTCCACGACACCCTTGAGGTCGCGGGCGATATGCGACAGGCGCACCGCGAGCGGACTTCCGGCACTGGTCTCGATGCAGCCATAGGCACGGCAGCGAACCTCGCCACGACGCTCCTCGATAATCCCCCAACCCGTATGAGCCAAACCGGGGTCAATGCCCAAGATAACCAAGCCAACCTCCCCTCGTCTTTTTCAAAGCACAAGGCAAGGCCCCGCGCACTATTCACGAACGTCTGTTCTAGAATAACACAACAGCGACCGTATCTAGCAAGCAAGGTTGAACCATAGGTTGAGCATAAGTCAGCGAGCGAGTCCCTGCCGTGGCAAGGTGTCACGAAAGAGGAGCGCCGCGTACTTCTGTACGCAAGCGACGGTTTGAGCGGCAGATTGCCCGGCAGGGGCTCGCGCAGCGTCGACTCGTTACGCGGTTTGGTAAAACCGCGTAACCTTGGCCCTATCCCAGAGTTAGTTTTGAGAGAAAAAGGGGAACTGCCTTGGATCCACCGGCGGGTGCGGCATCGGTCCGCCCTGGGGCCCACCTTGCGGGCCGCCCTGACCGCCCATCATCTTATCGATGGCGTCCTGAACCTCGCCCTCGAACTTTTTCATTCCCTCGTGCAAACGACGCTGACCGTCCTCGGAGCGCAGCTCCTCCATTTGCTCGGGCGAAATACCCAGTAGCTCGCCCAGCACGCCCATCATCTCGTTTCGCACGCGCTCGCTCGTATCCTCGTCAGCAAAACGGCGCACCTCGGCGCGCGCCAGCGAATCGACCGTCATACGCTCCTTGCCGTTAAGCCCCAGGTCGGACCACGCGAGCATATACGGCCAGGCACGCTCGGCAAACGAACGGGCCGAGACGATCGGCGCCATCGGCAACATGCGGCGGGCAGCCTCACCCTGTCGAACGAGCATCAGCAGCAGCGAGCAAGCCTCAGGCTTGCCAGCGGCCATCGGGATGTCGTCGAAAGCTCGATTGCGGTCCACGTGCGCCTCGAGCGCGCCATCGACCTCACCCGGCTCAAGCCCGCCGAGCAGCTGTGCCGCGCGGTCGAGCATATCGACCGGACCGTCGATCGTCGAGAGCGCTTGCGCCAGCACGCGCTCCATGCAATCCTCCACCACGTTGAGCGTCACGAGCTCTTGGGGCACCACGGCAGACGTGCGGTTGCGCACACGTGCCACAAACTCAAGCGTCGACAGGTACACATCGCCAAAGGGCGCAAAGTCGCCCTGGTAGCCGCCGCAAAGCGCCGGCGCCGCCAGCGCATACTCGGTTTTGGACAGCGGGCTCAGCGCCATCGCACCCAGCTCGAGCGCCGTGTCCTCCAGCATGAGGCCCAGCGTGCGCGAGCGCAGACGCTCGGCATCGCCCGCCGACACGTCGCGATCGAGCACACGCGCCGCATCCGGTGCATCGCGCTCGACGGTGCGAATGTGCAAACGCTCGGCGATGGCACGGACGGCGGCACAGCGGGCAGCCTCGGCCTCCTCCTGCGCCGGCGTAAAGATACGGTTGCGCCCCAGCACCAGGCCAATTACGTTACGCGAACCCAGAGCGTCAACGGCCAGCGCCGCCAGCAGGGATGACGGCAGGTCACCCTCGAGTGCCACCACAGCACGCGACGCACCGTGGGCCCGAGCGTTGTCGCGCACGGCGAGCACCAGCGCCTGCCACAACCACTCCTCGGAACGGAACTCGGGCAGTTCGTGATCTTCCAGGGCATCGAGCATCACGCCGCGCTGAATCTCCTGAACCAGCAGGCTCTCCTCAAAACACGGCGCCTGGGCCACCACGCGACCGCAGTCGTCGAGCACAAACGAACCGCCGGTATACACCGACTCGTCATAGGCACCGACCGGCGCCATGCAGGCAAACCACACGCTGCGCTTGGATGCGATCTTGCGGTAGGCGCCGCTGCGAACGGCGGCAATGGCGGCAGTCTCGCGGTCGGTCATGTCAAACGCGTTGAATTGGAAATACGCGATGAGGTCGACGCCGGTCGGCAACATCTCGAGCTCGCGGTCCAAGTCAAAAATCACGGCGATGCGCACGCCGTCCACGTCGAACACCGGCGGCGCCCAACGCGTGTCGTTGTTCTCGCCACGCTGCAAGGCAATGCTCGAACGCGCCGGCACCACATGACCGTCCTTGAGCATCATGTAGTCGAGCAGCGGCTGGCCTTCAAACGAAACCGCCGCGGGCACGATGCAGATCATGTCAAGCTCCTGGATACGCTCGGCGACACCAGTCAAGCCGGCAAGCATGTCGTGCTCAAAGTCGGCAGCGCCCACCAGGCCACCGGGCATGGCGCCCATAAAGAGCGGAGCTGGAACGCACAGCACGCGCGCTCCGCGCTCGTGGGCCAGACGAGCCTGGTCCTCGATGCGGCCGCAAATGCCCTCAATATCACCCAGGCGCATATCGATCTGTGCAAGCGCGAGCTTCATGGCCCAGCCCTTTCCGTCGTAAACCATCGAAATCGTAGTAAAAGCGCCGGCCGCATAATGCAGTCGGCGCTTGCATGTGCATATGCTAGCTATGATACCCCGAGCGGGGACGCGCTCCTAGAATGTCGCGGACCACAGCCCGTGCAGGTTGCAGTAGGCATAGACGGTACCGGTCTTGGAGCCGCCCGCGAAAAACGTCGCGGGCTTCATGCCGGGCTGGAGGTAATGGACCTCCAGACGGCCCTCGGCCTCAAGGGCGATCCACTCAATGTAGTGCTCGGGCAGGCTGGGGTGCTCGACCGAGCCAACGCGTGCGCGAATCACGTGACCGTCGCGCTCGGTCTCGACGACGGGCACGTGCTTCTCGTGCGCCGCGTCCTCAGTATTTGCGGTCAGCTCCGTGCAACCGGCAGGGGTCGCAACGCCGTCGCCAAGGGCAGCGATGAGCTTACCGTCGGGGTCCTTAAAGAATTTCGCCATGATGTTCTCCTTTGCTGATGTGCCAATGTTCTTGATGGTTCTTATGCCCAAAGGCAGACAAACCATCCACGGCATTGCAAATGAACACATAACGGATCAGGCAAGCGGTCGGGCCAAAATGCGTCGACCGTCCTGCCCACTCCAGCAGTCCCACCCCGCGCGCGGCTAGCGCCCGTCGCCGCCGAGAAGCGCCAGAACATCCTCGCGCGTGAACAGTGCCGACGAGATGCCGTCGCCGCCGAGTACGCTGTTGACCAGGTCGCGCTTGGACTCCTGCATCTGCATAATGCGTTCCTCGATCGTGTCCTTGGCGATGAGCTTGTACACGGTCACGGTATGCTGCTGGCCAATACGGTGTGCACGATCAGTTGCTTGGTCCTGCGCCGCCACGTTCCACCACGGGTCGTAGTGGATGACCACGTCGGCAGCCGTCAAGTTAAGGCCCACGCCGCCCGCCTTGAGCGAAATCAAAAAGACCGGAACCTCGCCCGCTTGGAACTGCGCGACCATCTTGGCGCGGCTCTCCTTAGACGAAGCGCCCGTGAGCTTAAGGAAGGCGATGTCCTCCTTGGCCAGGCGCTTACCGATAATATCGAGCATACCCGTAAACTGGCTGAACAACAGGATGCGATGTCCGCCGTCGAGTGCGCCGTGCACGAGCTCCATGCACGTATCGAGTTTGGCGCTCCCCGCCTTGTAATCCTCGTAGTGCAGACGCGGGTCGCAGCAGATCTGGCGCAGCTTGGTGAGCTCGGCGAGCACCTTGAGCTTGTCCTTCTTAAACTCGGATGCCTCGCGATGCTGCACCTGTTGGGCGATGCGGTCCTGGTTGGCCAGGTAGAGTTTGCGCTGCTCGCCGGTGAGCTGCGCCATGACCGTATCCTCGATCTTCTCGGGCAGGTCGGCCACCACGTCTTCCTTGACACGGCGCAACACAAACGGCGACACGAGCGCTTGCAGGCGAGCGGCACTGTCGCCCTCGGCATGCTCGACCGGGCTTTCGAAGCGCTTGGCAAACGACTCGCGCGTGCCGAGCAGGCCCGGCATTAAAAAGTCGAAGATGCTCCAGAGCTCGGATAGGCGGTTTTCGATGGGCGTGCCCGTCAGGGCAAAGCGCACGCCGGCAGGCAGGCGCTTTGCGGCGCGCGCCACCTGGGTGAGCGGGTTTTTAATGTACTGGGCCTCATCGAGCACCACGCGGGCAAAGTCCCGCTCGGCATACTCGTCGATATCGCGGCGCATGAGGTCATACGACGTCACGACCACGTTATGCTCGTCGGCGCCTGCTATCTGCACGCGGCGTTGAGCCTTGGCGCCCACGATGGCGCACACATCCAGCGAGGGCGCAAAGCGCTCCAGCTCGGCAGTCCAGTTGTACACGAGTGAGGCCGGGCATACCACGAGCGTGGGCTTGTTGTCCCCCGCCTCCACGCGCACCAGGATATGCGCGATCATCTGGAGCGTTTTGCCCAGGCCCATATCGTCGGCCAAGATACCGCCGAGGCCCAGATGCTCAAGCGAGCCGAGCCACTGGTAGCCGTCGACCTGGTAGCCACGCAGCGTGGCCTTGAGCGAGGCGGGTACCGTAAAGTCCATCTTGCCGAGCGTGTCCAGGCGCTCGACGGTACGGCGGAACGCAGCGTCGCGATCGGCCTCGCGCGCGGGCGTGCGCGCGAGCATGCTATCGACGAACAGGGCGCTCGATGCGGAAAGCGACACGCCGTCGAGCAGGTCGACGGCATCGACGCCCAGGTCCTTGGCGAGGCCAAACGCGGCTCGAGCGCCCTCGTCCAGGCGAATGATGTCGCCGGACGTAAGGCGCGCAAACGTTTGATGGCGCTTATAGGAGTCGAGGTAGATGGCAAGATCTGCCGCCGAAAGACCGCTCGCGCCCAGTTCAACATCGAGCAGGTTGCTCTTGACGGTGGCACGCACCGAAAGCTTGGGCGCAGGGCGCACCGAGATCTGGCGTAGGTGGTCGCTGAGCATGACCTCGCCCAGCTCGGACAGGGCAGACAGGCCCTCGGTCAGCAAGCAGAACAGGCTCTCGTCGTCGCGCTCCTCAAACGCCAGGCCGCCCTCGTAAAAGTCGAAATACAGGGCCGCCGTGTCCATAACGCGAAACTCTGCTATCTCGTCGCGCGGCGGCACGCCCGGGCGCTGTTCTTCGAAGGGGCTTCCCGGAGCACCCAGGCTAAAGAGATCTGCCGACCAATCGCCGTAGGCCACCGTAATCTTGCAGGTCACAAGACCATCGTCGACGCCAATCGCCATGGCAAAACTCGGCTCGGGCGCCACGGCGTCAAGTACGGCGGGAGCGGTCAGGTCGGTGTAGTCGCGCAAGATGGGCAGCGCCATGCGGCAGAACTCACCCACCTGGTCGGCAGCGATATGGACCGGCGTGCGGCAGGGCAACAAGTGCGATAGGAACGGCGCCGCATGTTGGGCAAACGCCGCGTCGGTACGGCGCGCGCGGCGCGTATCGACCAGATAGGCTGCGTCACCTGCGACAAAGCAGTACGTATCGGCCGGCAGGCGCAAGTCGTAGCTGCCTCCCGCCGCCGGTGCAATCTTGGCGGCAAGGAGCGGCGGGCGCTTAGCCGGGACTTCGCCCTCCCCCTGCGGCGACGGCTCGACCGCCACCTCGTAGGAGCGATGCGTCGTCGTCCCCCGCGACCAAGCAGGCTCAAAGGACATGGTCCTGCCGCGCAGCAGGTCCAGCACGGACACGATGGAATACTCGGATACCGGCAACTGACGCTCGGCAACAAAGCCGCTGCGAGCAAAGTCATACGATGCCGAGCGCGAACTCGTGATGTCGCTCAGGTAGGCGATCGTCATTGCGACAAAGTCGAGCAGCTTTGTCGACACGTCATCGAAAGCCTCGGGTACATGGGCAAACGTAAGCTTCTTGCCATAGGAGAACGTACCACCACGCACATAGGCATCGGCCATGCCGTCGATATCCTTAACCACGTAGGACACCGAACCGCAGCGAATGCGAAACTCGAGCGCCCAGTTAAAGCGATCGGCAAACAGCGGATTGTAGTACGGCACCAGCGAGGGCTCCAGCACCGCTTTGGGCGCATCGGGGTCAATGGTGCCGGCGAGCTTGCGACGCATGGCCGCGAGCTCGTCCATGCGCGCGTCCGAAAGATCGGAAAGCGCCGCCACAAGGCTCGGGCTCGTGGGGACGGGCGCAGGGAAGGGAAAGTTGGGGTTGACCGAAGATGCGCTAGGCGCGGGGCGTGCGGACTGGTTCGATTGTGCGGGCGGTGCCGTAAACGTGCGGACCGGCGTACGCAGGCCCTCGACAGGCTCGGCGCCACTGGCATCCAGATACGCCAACGCCGTGGCGATGGCGTGCTTGCACATGCCGGAATAGCGGAAGGCAGCGGGGCAATCGCAGTCGTAGTCAATAACCTCGTGCTCGTCCATATCGAGCGCCACGTGCGTCTTGTACAGGTCGCCGCGCGAGCCACGCACCGTGCCCTCGATGTTCACGTTTTTGGAGAAGCGCGAGCCGGAGTCCTCAAACGACAGCACGGCACCGTTGAGCATGAGCGAGCGCCCCTTCATAAAGGTGCTGCTAAGCGCCGCCTCCTTACGAAGCGCCTGCACAAACGTCCCCTGCGCCATCACTTCCTCCAATCTCACCCGGGGTAGCTAATTTGGGACGGGGCTATTTTAGCTACCCCCATATGTCGGTTGAGATGCATTCCGACCCCGACTCTTTCGCCGTCCGTCAAAGGGTAGCAAAAATAGCCCCGTCCCAAATTAGCTACCCCGCCAACGCCGTCCTTAAATTACCGTCACTCTGCCTTGGTTACCCACAATCGCCTTTGCCTCTGCCAGCAGCGGAATCGAGCGTGCGTTGACCTTGGCCGGCACCTCGGCACGCAGTACGCGCCCGTCCACCTGCTCGATAAAGATCTCCACGCGGTCGCCGCCCGGGTTTGCGGTAAGCACCGTGGCAAGACGCGCCATATTGCCCTGGCTAAAGCGGCTGTTGGGCACCATGACCTCAAACACCTTGGGCTTGTTGTTCTCCTCGTTAAGCTCAAGCGGCACGATCTCCTGCGCGATGATCTGGTCGCCGCGGTCCGAACGCTCGAGCTTGCCCTTAATGCGAACAAACGCATCAGACAGCTGCGCACCGGTCTCGGGATCGACCTCGCCGTACAGGTATCCCTCGGCCTCTTTGTAGGTCTTGGGGAACACCACGACCGTGGCCTCGCCTTCCATGTCCTCGAGCTGCACAATACCCATGGGGTCGCCGTTTTTGGTCACGCGCTTGGACACGCTCGAGACCATGCCGGCCCACCACAGCGCCTTGCCCTCGGGAATCTCCTGGTTGATGGTACCGCCCGTGGGGTTTTGCACCTCGTAGCCGGTATCGATCTGCGAGAACGAGAAGTCGCGTGCCTTGGCTAGTGCATACTCAAACGGGCGCAGCGGGTGGTCCGAGACATAGATGCCCAGAACCTCCTTCTCCTGGCTCAACTTAAGGTGGCGGTCCCACTCCTGGCCATCCGGATCGGGCACGCTCACCTCAAAGCCCGAGCCCTCAACGTCGCCAAACATATCGAAGAACGACGTCTGGCCGCTCGCGCGATCTTTCTGGCGCTTTACCGCTGCATCGATGATGTTCTCGGGGTTGTTCTTGTCCACGAAGTGCATCATCTGGCGACGCGGATACCCCGTGGAGTCGAAAGCGCCTGCCTTGATGAGCGATTCGATCACGCGACGGTTGGCCTGGCTCGAGTCCACGCGCTCGACAAAGTCGTGCAGCGTCTTAAACGGACCGCCCGCCTCGCGCTCGGCGATAATCGCCTGCGCCACGCCGGTGCCCACGCCGCGGATGCCGGCCAGGCCAAAGCGCACGCCTTCCTTGGTAGCCGTGAACTCGGTGCCGGACTCGTTGACATCTGGCGAAAGCACGGGGATGCCGTCGTAACGGCATGCCGAGACGTAGTGAACGATCTTGTCGGTCTTGCCCGTGTAGGACGTCAGAACGGCCGCCATGTACTCGTGCGGATAGTGCGCCTTAAGCCATGCCGTCTGCATAACCAGAATGGCGTAGCCGGCGGAGTGCGACTTGTTGAAGGCGTAGGACGCGAACTCGAGAACATCGTCCCAAATCTTCTGGGCGACCTCGCGCGTGTAGTTGTTCTTGATGGCGCCGTTCATCCAGTGGTCGTAGGTGGTCTCGTCCGAGCCATCCTCCCAGTGGAGCACCGTCGACGTGAGCAGCTTGATCTTTTTCTTAGCCACGGGCTTACGGATACGCGAGTCCGATTCGCCCTTGGAGAAGCCGCACATCTCAACGGAGATGAGCATAACCTGCTCCTGGTAGACCATGGTGCCGTAGGTTTCGCCCAGGATGTCGTCCAGGCGGTCGTCGTAGGAGACGGCCGGCTCCTTGCCGTTCATACGGTTGATGTAGGACGAAACCATGCCGGCACCCAGCGGGCCCGGGCGGTATAGAGCGATCAATGCCACAACGTGCTTGTACTCGGTGGGCTTCATATTCTTGATCGTGGCCGTCATGCCGGCGGACTCGACCTGGAAGACGCCGGCGGTGTGACCGGAGCCCATGAGCTTAAAGATCTCGGGGTCGTCAAAGGGAATCTCTTCCTCTTTGATGTCGATGCCGAA
>DBGDZK010000035.1:0-10002 GCA_048373195.1 Collinsella sp. | reverse complement strand
CCCCGCAGCGCGAAGCGCGCAGCGGGGGCTCCGACATGTCCGAGGACGATTTGGAGAGTAGCCCTGTGCCCGGCCGACGGGATCCCTAAGCACGCCATGCTTCTTATGTGCAGCAAAGCTAATACTGCTAAAATACAAAGCGCTCATGTAGTTTAAACGCACGACGATAAGGAGCACCAGTGGGTAACCACTTCCGTACCTCCGGTGCGGGCGATGATGCCCCCAAGACGCAGGCAGGCGTCCAGGGCAGTCGTTTCGCCACTCCGGATTCAGAGGGCCAGCCTGTTGCTCAGGCCCCCGCTCAGCCGGCAGATCAGGCACAGCCGGCATCCGATCCCTTTGCCTACAATCCAACCAGCGATGTCGCGCTTTCCGGCACGGCGGGTTTTGAGCCCGTTCAGGCCGTGACCGCTCGCGTGGAGCAGTCTCAGGCTGGTGCCGCCACGCCGCAGCCTACCATGGCCGGCATTCCCGACCCCTTGGCCCCTGCGACGCCGGCTCCTCAGCCTGCGCAGTCCGGTCTCTTTGCCGCTATTCCCGACCCCACGCAGCCTGCTGCCCCGGTGGTCGAGAGCGATCAGGCAGCCGAGGTCGCAAGCCTCGATAACGCGCTCAACAACCCCGATTTTACGTCGGTGTTTGCGCCCATCGATCCGCAGGCCAGCCGCAAGAAGATGGCCAAACAGGCCGGTGTCGAGCCCGTCATCCTTATGGAGCATGTCACCAAGATCTATCCGGCACAGCCCAACAAGCCTGCACTCGACGACATCAACATCGAGATCTATCCGGGCGAGTTCGTCTTCCTGGTCGGTCACTCCGGCTCGGGTAAGACCACGCTGCTGTCGACGCTCAACCGTGACGTCAAGCCGACGAGCGGCCGCATCCTGGTTGCCGGTCAGGACCTCATGAAGATCAAGAACCGCAAGGTTCCGTTCCTGCGCCGCCAGATTGGCGCCGTGTTCCAGGACTTTAAGCTTCTGCCGCAAAAGACCGCCTACGAAAACGTGGCGTTTGCCCTGCAGTGCATCGGCAAGCCCAAGGGCGTCATTCGCAGCCAGGTGCCCGAGGTGCTGCGTCTGGTCGGCCTGGCCGATCAGATGGACTCGCTGCCCGACCAGCTTTCCGGTGGCGAGCAGCAGCGCGTTGCCGTCGCCCGCGCTATGGTCAACCGTCCGCCGCTGCTGATCTGCGACGAGCCGACGGGCAACCTCGACCCGGCGATCTCGCTGGGCATCATGAAGCTGCTCGAGCGTATTAACCGCACTGGCACCACCGTGATCGTCGCCACGCACGACCGCGAGATGGTCGATAGCATGCACCGTCGCGTGATCGCCCTTGAGGGCGGCCACGTTATCCGCGACCAGGAGAGGGGAGGTTACGGCAACTATGGCACCAACTAACGTGGGCTACTCCTTCAAAGAGGCAATCAGCCACTTCTTCCGTAACTGGACTACCTCGCTCGGCGCCGTCATCACGATCTTCCTTTCGCTGTTTATCATCGGCCTGTTCATTATGGGTTCCGCGATGCTGAACTCCGTGATCGGTACCGTCGAGGATCAGGTTGTCATTAATGCCTTTATTAGCGATGACGCCGATCAGGCAGACGTCCAGGCCTTTGAGGCCGAGCTGAAGACGTGGAGCAACGTCAAGTCCGTGACCTATAAGGATAAGGACGACGCGCTGGCCGAGTACACGAGCAAGATGTCGGGCAACGCCGACGCCACCATGAGCGCGCTCGACGGCCAGAACCCGCTGCCCGCCTCGTTTGCGATTGAGATGGACGATCCGTCTCAGGTCGAGAGCACGGCCAAGAAGCTCAAGAAGGATGCCGATTTCCAGAAGATCGCGGATGACGGCGACGTCAACGCGAGCGTGCTGTACGGCCAGGAGGAAGTGAGCCGCCTGTTCCAGGTGACCAACTACATCCGCATCGCCGCCGTGGTGCTCGTTGGCCTTCTGACCTTTATCGCATTCATCTTCATCAACAACACGATTCGCCTGTCCATCACGGCGCGTCGTCGTGAGATTGCGATTATGCGTCTGGTCGGCGCCAGCAACGGCTTCATTCGTGGCCCGTTTATCACCGAGGGCGTGCTGCAGGCCATTTTGGGCTCGCTGCTTTCCATCGGCGTTCTGGAGCTGCTGCGCAATCTGATGATTCCGCGTCTGCAGGAGAGCATCGGCTGGATGTCGTTTGCCCTGCCGATGCAGTACTACCTGGTGACCTATGCTGCGCTGATTCTGGTCGGCGTGATTATCGGTCTCTTTGGTTCTGCCATCGCCATGCGCCGCTACCTGCGCGTGTAGGCATGCCTGGAATTCATCCCTTCCAACGGGTCGTCTCTTATGGGGCGGCCCGTTTTTTGATCCCTAGGGGACGGCAGGATGGCGAATCATTTGGGTAGACTCTTTGGAGTCGGCAATCGATAGTTAGGAGGCGCCATGGGGCGCAATAACAAGAATAAGCGTGGAGCTCGCAATAAGCGCGGGCCGGTGCGCAGCGAACGCCGTCCGAGCCTGACCGGGCGCGTGCAGCTCCATGAGCACAGTGCCTATGTCATAACCGAGAATGGCGACTACAAGGTCATGGGCCGTGGCAAGCGCGAGATTATGGATGGCGATACCGTTGCCGTGAGCATTAAGAACAGCCCGCACGGTGAGCGGCGCGCCGTGATCGAAGGCGTGGTTGAGCGCGCAGCCATAAGCGTGGTGGGTACGTACCAGACCGCCGGTCCGCTCGGTGTGATCGAGCCGCTCGATTCGCGTCTGAAGGCTGACTTCTTCATTCTGCCTGAGGATACCTCGGCGGATCGTCTGGGCGTTCACCCGGGTGATGCTGTTGTCGCGCGCATTTTGACCTACCCGACGCGCCTGGAATCGGGCGCTGTGACGATCGAACGCCGCATTGGCGGAGATGACGCGCCCGATTTGGGCGTTCAATATGTGATGGCGCGCTACGGCTATACCGATAGCTATCCCGAGGCCGCGCTGGACGAGGCCGAGGGGCTTTCGCTCGATGTGTCCGCGGCGCTTAAGGACCCGCTCCGCCGCGATCTGCGCGACCGCTTTGTCATCACGATCGACCCGGTCGACGCGCGCGACTTTGACGATGCCATTTCGTTGGAGCGCACGCCCGAGGGTGGCTACAAGCTGGGTGTGCATATCGCCGACGTTTCACACTATGTGGCTTGGGACGGGCATATCGATCTTGAGGCTCGCCATCGTACGACATCGGTGTATCTGGCCGATCGCGTGCTTCCCATGCTGCCCGAACGCCTGTCCTGTGACCTGTGCTCGCTTCGCCCTGACGAGGACCGTCTTGCGTTTACCGTCGATATCGAGCTCGATGCGCAGGGTCGCGTGCGGCATTACGATCCGTATCCCAGCGTGATTCGCTCGCGTGTGCGTATGGACTATGACGGCGCCGAGGCGCTGCTGGTGCGTGCCGGCGCGGTTGAGTATTCGGTGCTGGAGGGTGCAGCCGAGGATGTTGCGGCTGCCGAGACCTCGCGCGAGGAAGCGCTTGAGCGCGGTCTTGCGTGCGAGGAGGCCGCCCGCGGCTACAACATCGACCTCGGCGATTTCCTTGTCGCCGCTAACGAACTCGCCGAACTTCGCCGTCGTATTCGTCGCGCCCGCGGCTCAGTCGATTTTGACACAGCCGAGATTCGCGCTCTATTGGATGAGGACGGAGTGCCCGTGCAGATTGTGGCGCGTGAGCGTTCGTGTGCCACGTCGCTTATCGAGGAAGCCATGCTGCTCGCCAACGAGTGCGTTGCAGAGTGGCTGGCAGACCGTGATATCGAGGCCTGCTATCGTGTGCATGAGGATCCGAGCCCCGATAGCCTGCACGGTGCTGCCGTTGCGCTGGCGCAGCTAGGCATCATCGACGATCGCCGTGCTGCCGGTATTGCCCTGGGGAGCCCCGATGAGCTGCAGGCTGCAGTTGATGCTGCCGCCGGTACGGCCAACGCACCGCTCGTCAACACGCTGCTTCTGTGCAGCATGCAGCGCGCGCTGTACAAGCCGCGCAACGAGGGCCACTTTGCGCTCGCCGCGCCGTGCTACTGTCACTTTACGAGTCCCATCCGTCGCTACCCCGATCTGGTGGTGCACCGCGTGCTCAAACTGCAGTTGGCCTATGAGCAGCTCGGCGGCAAGGACGCCTTGGTCCGTACGCCGCGGCTGATCGGTAAGGGGCGCGAGTCGCTGCCGCGCATTCTGCCGCAGATCTGCCGCGCATGCAGCGATGCCGAGCGCGCAGCAGATGCCGCCAGCCATGCGACGCAAAAGATCAAGATTGCCCAGTACTATGAGGACCGTCTGGGCGAGCGCTATGCCGGAACCGTCTCGTGGGTTAGCAGCATGGGCCTTTTTGTGCGCTTGGACCTAACGCAGGTCGAAGGTTTGGTTTCGATCAAGAGCCTGGGCAACGAGTGGTTCGAGTTCGACGAGGACGCGCTCACGCTCACAGGTGCCGACACGGGCACCCGTTACGAGCTGGGGCAGCGCGTGATTGTCGAGGTCTCGCGCGTCAATACCACGCGTGGGCACTTGGACTTTAAGCTTATCCATTAGCCAAATCCCGACTCATGGTGGGGGAGCGGAGGGCGGCCTTTCGAGACCGTCCTTCGCATTTGAATCGTGGCTACCTTGCCGTCTACTCGGCCGCCCGCTTACCTGCTATTTGAGAGGTAAAACCTACCAAAATAAACCTGTCCCTTTTTGGCAGGTTTACAAGAAAGCGGGGATGAGATGGCGACGGTGTACGGTTATGCGCGGGTGAGTTCGCGCGATCAGAATCTGAATCGGCAGCTGGATGCGCTGGGCGCCTATGGCGTGGGCTCGGCGAATATTTATGCCGACCATGCGAGCGGCAAGGACTTCGATCGACCGCGTTATCGCGAGCTGCTGCACGTCCTGGGAGACGGGGACGTACTGGTGGTGCTTTCTATCGACCGACTTGGCCGTAATTACTCCGAGATTCTTGAGGAATGGCGACGCATTACCAAGGAGCTCGGGGTTGCCATTGTGGTGTTGGACATGCCATTGCTTGACACGCGCGCTAGGGCCAGCGGCGCGCCGGATGTGACCAACGTCCTGATTGCCGATATTGTGCTGCAACTGCTGAGCTACGTGGCGCAGGTAGAGCGCGAGAATATCCATCGGCGCCAAGCGGAGGGGATTGCAGCGGCGCGGGCGCGAGGGGTCCGTTTCGGTCGACCTCGCAAGCCATGCCCTCCTCAGTTTGAGCTGGTGTGCGATAGCTATGAGGCGGGCGATATTACCCGCAGCCAGGCAGCAAAGTGCCTGGGCGTGTGCGTGGGGACGTTCGATCGCTGGATGCGCGAGGCGGGGTAGGGTTTTGCGTCGCTTTGTCGCTTCCTGTTGCGATTCAAATTTTGATACGGTGACGATGCCATTTGGGGCTACACTCGCTGATATTCAAAAAAGGAGGTTGACCCTTGGCGCGCGTAAAACAAATAATCGGATGGACCGCGATCGTTCTGTTCGCTGCAACGCTGGCGGGCATCTGGGTGCTGACGGAGCAAAATGCGGTGGAGACGTCGTTGCTGAGCGAGTCCACCGCGCGTGTGGTGGAGGGTCAGGCTACGGGCGTTCAGGCTGTCGATGCCACGGGTGAAGCTCAGGCGGAGAACGGAATGACCGGGGGCACCGATTCGGCTGCCTCGAATGTCCGGTCTGGCCGACTTGCTTCCATTCGCATGTGGGTGGGCACGAACGTCCGTCGCGTTGCCCATACCGTAGAGTTTTTCTTCGTCGGATTGTTCGCCTCGGTGGTCGTGGTTTGCTTTTCCAGGCGTCCGTGGAGCGTATGCTCCCGTTGCGTGCCCGTATTGCTCTTTTGCGCCGCCTGCTCCGTTGGCGATCAGGTACATAAGATCTTTGTTCCCGGCAGGCATTTCGACGTTATCGATTTAGGATTCGATGCTGCGGGCTATGTCATCGCCATGCTGTTGGTATTGCTGACGGCGGCGTTGGTGCGCCATGCGACTCGGCCGATCGGCGCCCATGCGAGGCGCTAGCCGGTAACAAACCCGTTTCTGATAATGCAACCTTGTTGAATTATTTTGTGTCGTGCGTATTTCCGAGCGGTCGGATTTGAGGGGCGAGCGGTAGAACGCTCGCCCTTTGTGCGCCACGATGCGGCACAATGTACCGCAAAAGCTGTTTGTATCCGATACGAATCGTTCGTTGGTCTTTAATTCTTCTCAACGGAGGTGTTTGAGATGGCAAACGGATTGCTTTTGCGGCTTCGCGAGCGTGAGCTCAGCGCGAGCCCGGCGGAACGCAACGTCATCGCATATGTAAACGCTCATCCGCACGAGGTGGTCGGGCTGTCCGTCCGCGGTCTTGCCGATGTCACGTTCTCCTCGCCCTCGAGCATTTTGCGCTTTTGCAAGCGTTTGGGTTTTGCGGGCTACAAGGAGTTCCAGCGCGAACTGATTGCCGAGCTGGCGCTCTTAGGTGACAAGAAAGACGTAGCCCTCGAGGACATCTCCATGGATGACAGCGTCGAACGTATCGTGGGGAAGGTGATGAAAAGCAACGTGCGCACGATCGAGGCGACGGCGCGAACGCTCGATTACACCGTCTTGGAGCGATGCGCGGCCCGTCTTAAGCGGGCACACGCGGTCAATCTGTTCGGTATTGGTGCCTCTCGTTTGGTCGCGCACGACCTGGCGCAAAAGCTCATGCGTGTCGACAAAGAGTGCCATCTGTACGACGACTGGCATGATCAGCTCTTATGTGCCAAGAACATGCATGAGGGCGATATGGCAATCGCCTTTAGCTACTCGGGCTTGACGCAAGAGGTGCTGGACTGCACCGCCGAGGCTCAACGTCACAACTGTCCCGTTGTGGCCGTTACCAAAGTAGATGGATCATCCAAGCTTGCCACCATGGCCGATGCCGTGCTCGGCGTCGCTGCGAGTGAACCCTTGGTCCGCAGCGGTGCCATGGCTTCGCGTATGGCCCAGCTTATGGTTGTCGATGCCCTGTACGCTGCTTACGTTGCCAGTGACTACGAACGGGCGACGCATGTCATTAAGCAAAACTACATCGAGAAACAGGAAAGATGAGGTGAATGAAATGCTCGATTTAACAAAATTCACGACCGAACAGCGTAATCAAAGGTCAATGGACCTCGATACGATGACATCGCTGCAAATCGTCACGACGATGAACGATGAGGATCTCCGTGCCGTCCAGTCGGTCACGAAAGTGTTGCAACAGGTTGCCACGGCAATCGACTGGGCTGCCGAGGCGCTTGAGCGC
Organism: Collinsella sp.; assembly: GCA_048373195.1. Classification (GTDB taxonomy): domain Bacteria; phylum Actinomycetota; class Coriobacteriia; order Coriobacteriales; family Coriobacteriaceae; genus Collinsella. The sequence continues at coordinate 2,703 of DBGDZK010000035.1, read as the reverse complement.
GGCGGTCGCGTCTTTTACATGGGCGCGGGCACTAGTGGTCGTTTGGGCGTGCTTGACGCTTCGGAGTGCCCGCCTACGTTTGGCGTATCGCCCGATCTGGTCGTCGGGCTCATTGCTGGGGGCGAGACGGCGTTTATCAAGGCTGTCGAAGGTGCCGAAGACAGCGAGGAGCTTGGCGCGAGCGACCTGCGGGAGCGTGGACTCTCGGACAAGGATCTTGTCGTTGGCCTGGCGGCAAGCGGTCGTACTCCCTATGTGGTGGGCGGCCTTGTGTACGCCAAGGCAACTGGGTGCAAGACCATTGCAATTGCCTGTAACCAAGGGTCGAAGATCGGGGAGAGCGCAGATCTTGCCATTGAGCCCGTGCCCGGTCCCGAGGTGCTGACCGGCTCAACGAGACTCAAGGCGGGAACGGTTCAAAAGCTCATTCTCAACATGATTTCGACCGGTGCCATGGTCAAGATTGGCAAGGTGTACCAAAACCTGATGGTCGATGTGCAGCAGACGAACGAGAAGTTGGTGGTGCGCGGCCAGAACATCGTGATGGAAGCGACCGACTGCACGCGCGAGCGCGCTGTTCAGGCGCTTGCGGATGCCGGCGGCCACGTAAAAACCGCTATTGTCTCGGTGCTGTTGGACTGCGATGCCGAGCAGGCTGCGGTAGCTCTTGAACGGGCGCACGGCCATGTCCGTACTGCGGTGAGTGGCCATGAGAAGAGCAATGCCGACGCCCAATAGGTGCGCGGCGTGAGCTGATATGACATCCAGACGAGATACCCAATACAAGGAGGAGTTATGACGAACAAAGAGCTGGCCCAAAAGCTGTTGGACCTTTTGGGCGGTAAAGACAACGTGCTCGCAAACGCGGCGTGCATGACGCGCCTGCGCGTGACCGTCAAAGATACGGTCAACGTCGACACGGAGGGTATTAAGGCACTCGACGGCGTGATGGGCCTGGTCGAGGACGACACGATGCAGATCGTGCTGGGTCCGGGCAAGGTGAATAAGGTGCTCGAGGAGTTCTCCAAGCTCACCGGCCTTGCGAAAGGCGTTGCTGACGAGAGCGTGGTTGACGCTGCGGCCACAAACAAGGCCGCGCAGAAGGCCAAGTACGAGTCTAAGCCGGTTCAGGCCTTCCTCAAGAAGATTTCCAATGTCTTCGTCGCCCTGCTTCCCGGCATCATTGCGGCTGGCCTCATCAACGGTATCTGCAACGTCATTAACGTCTCGACGGCAGGCGCGCTTGCAGGCGAGTGGTGGTACCAGGGCATTCGTTCCATGGGCTGGGCCCTGTTTGCCTATCTGCCCATCTTGGTGGGCTATAACGCGGCACGTGAGTTTGGTGGCTCCGCTGCGCTGGGCGGCATCGCCGGCATGATGTGTATCGCCAACAGCGCCATGCCCCTGCTTGCGCCTGGCGCGGCTGATCCTGCCGCTGCCATTCTGCTGCCGCTCACCAGTGCGCAGTACAACCCTGCAGCGGGCGGCATGATCGCGGCTCTCATCGCTGGCGCATTTTTTGCCTGGATGGAGCGTCAGATTCGCAAGGTTATGCCCAACGCACTCGACACGTTCTTGTCCCCGCTGCTGGTGCTCATCATCGGCGCCTTTGCTCTGATGCTCGTCATCCAGCCGGTTGGCGCATGGCTGACGACTGCCATCTTTAGCGTTTTGACCTTTATCTTCGAGAAGCTGGGCGTCCTGGGCGGCTATATCCTGTCGGCAGGCTTCTTGCCGCTGGTGTCCGTCGGCCTGCATCAGGCGCTCACGCCGATCCACGCTATGCTCAACGATCCCGCCGGCGCTACCAAGGGTATCAATTACCTGCTTCCCATCCTTATGATGGCTGGCGGCGGCCAGGTCGGTGCCGGTTTGGCGCTGTACTTTAAGACCAAGAACGCCAAGCTCAAGAAGTACGTCGCAGAGTCCATCCCCGTTGGAATCCTGGGTGTGGGCGAGCCTCTGATGTATGCTGTTACGCTGCCGCTCGTTCGTCCGTTTGTGACGGCCTGCCTGGGTGCCGGATTTGGCGGCGCGCTCGCGGCGCTGCTTCACATCGGCACGGTTTCTCAGGGCGTTTCCGGTCTGTTTGGCCTGCTGATCGTCGTTCCTGGCCAGCAGCTCGGCTACGTTGCCGCTATGCTGCTTGCCTATGCCGCCGGCTTTGTCCTGACGTGGTTCTTTGGCGTCGACGAGCAGAAGATCAACGAGTTCTTTGGCGAGTAGTTTGATATCGCGAGCCGTGTTGCTCGGGGTTCGCGGCGCGCGGCAGATTTCTTGATGTTATGGTTGTGCCGGCGGGGCTAGCTGCTCCGCCGGCCTTTTTTAAAGGAGCGTTGAAGCGTGAAAACGGGTATTTCGATTTATCTTTCCAGCCCTCTGCAGGATACTGAGCGGACGATTGAACATGGTGCCGCGGCGGGTGCGCGCTATGCGTTCACCTCGCTGCATATTCCCGAGGATGGGGGAGCGGCGTATGCCGATAAGGTCCGTCATGTGCTGTCGCTGCTTTCCGCCCGCGGCATTGCGCTCATTGCCGATGTGGGGCCTCGCACGTGCGATTTGCTCGGGCTTGAGCGCATCGAGGACTTGCGCGATCTGGGGTTGGAATACCTTCGTTTGGACTATGGCTTTAGCGCCCAGCGGGTCGCGGAGCTGTCCGGTGTATTTCGCATTGTGGTCAATGCATCGACAGTGAGTTCT
>DBGDZK010000034.1:0-7063 GCA_048373195.1 Collinsella sp. | reverse complement strand
CTGCCGGTTCGACCGGCGCGCCACGGGTCAAGATGCACTAGGCCTGGACGAAGTCCGGGCCCGCGCCTTTAGACGCGAGCCCGGGGCCCGTGGGTTATACCCTAAGAGCAAACCACCCTTTTTAAGGGTGGTTCTGATTGGACATATGTTGCGTAAACGCCCCGACTATCACCCTTTGCGAACTCAGATTTCGGAAGTATGCGGCAAAATCTGAATAGACCGAGCACACCGAATATGTCCAAGCCCTGTACCTGCGGTTTTATTGGCGGAAAATCGGGGGGTGCTCAAGGGTTCCGGAATTTGCCGCATACTTCCGCAAACGACGTCTCGGTGGCACAAAAAATCGCCCTCGGAACCCTGAGATAATGAACAGATGCAGCCGTTCGCCGCAAATTACCGTCCGTTTATAGAACCCACCCCCAGTGTGCAGCCCTCTTACGGTTGAATAAATACACATCTATGGAATTACGTAAGAGAGGACTGTTCCTATGAGCTACAAGACCGTTTGCGTTGCCGGCGGCGGCGTGCTGGGAAGCCAGATTGCCTTTCAGGCTGCCTACTGCGGCTTCGATGTAACGATTTGGCTGCGCAGCGAGGGCAGCATCGGTCGCACCCAGCCCAAGATCGATCATGTGCGCGAGGAGTACATCGCGGCAATCGAGGGTATGGCGGACGGCACGGGCGAGTGGTGCTCCGGTATCGCCGATAGCGGCAAGCCCTTCGACAAAGAGGCGGCACTCGCCGCCGTTGAGCGCGCCTACTCCACACTCAAGCTGGAGCTCGATCTTGCCAAGGCAGTGGCCGACGCCGACTTGGTCATCGAGTCTATGGCCGAGGACACCCAGGCAAAAATCGATTTTTACAAGAAGCTCGCCCCGGTCCTTCCGCAAAAGACCGTCGTCGTGACCAACTCCTCCACGTTACTGCCGAGTACCTTTGCCAAGTACACTGGCCGCCCCGAGAAGTACCTGTCGCTGCACTTTGCCAACTCTATCTGGAAGAACAACATGACCGAGGTCATGGCACAGGACCAGACCGACAAGCGCTACTTCGATGAACTCGTCGACTTTGCCAACGACATCCGTATGCTGGCGTTGCCCGTCAACAAGGAAAAGAACGGTTATCTGCTCAACTCCATGTTGGTACCGTGGCTGCTTTCGGGCCTTGATCTGTACGTCTCGGGCGTGAGCGATCCCAAGAGCATCGACCTCGCGTGGACGCGTGGCACCGGCGCTCCCAAGGGCCCGTTCCGCGTATTCGACACGGTGGGTATCCAGACGGCCTACAACATCGTCATGCAGTATCAGAAGGTGCCGGGCCTGGTGAGCCCGCTGCTCAAGAAGATGATGATGCCCTACAACTTTAAGGCCATGGCCTCCGTTCTCAAGAAAATGCTCGACGAAGGCAAGCTGGGCGAAAGCTCGGGCGAGGGCTTCTTCAAGTACTAAGAACGATCCCTCGGGGTCGGAGGAAAACGGATCATTTTCGGCCGCCAGCAGTGAGAAGATGGACCCAGAAATAGAAAGGAGTGGCAATGGGCTGGCTCGGGCTTTGAAGACAAGTTATTGCAGGCCCAGGGCGATTTCTCGCTCAATGCAGGCCAGCACAGCGTGACGTATCTGCCGAGTTCTGACACGGCAGCGACTGGTCGCTACCAGGTGCTGCTATACGACAACAACTTTGGTGCGACCGAGCGCTATCCCAAGTTCGACTGGGGCCAGCTGGGCGCCGCGGTGGCGACCGACTACAGCAAGGGAACGCATTCGTTTGGGCGCATCTTTACGGTGGACGAGACCGTGCGCACCTACGAGCTTGTGGACCAGATCGCCGTGCCGTTCTCGGGCTATGCGAGCAGTGCGCAGCGCGTCGGCGATTCGAATAGCATGCTCGTGGCATCGGGCATGGCCAAGACTTTTGCCGAGTACGATCGCTATGGACTGCCCATCGCCACCTACGAGATGGAAGCCGAGAAGTACATCTACCGCGTGTACAAGTACGAGCTGTAGCGCTGCGCTTGGCTGCGTCTGTGCCCCGTGGCTGCGCGCGCTCGCGCCGGGCCCGCCTCGCGTCCCGCATCACTTCACATCGAACTCCACGCGATCGAGTTCAGGCACGTTGAGGTCTATGAGCTTGCGGGCGACGTGGCGGTCGTGTGCCCCAAGCGCCTCGCCTGTCGTCACATGGGCGACAATCTCACGCTCGACGACGCCCTCCTCCTCGCCTTCGGTAGCCGAGGTCTCGACGGCGACGGTGTAATCCTTAAAGCCCGGCAGCACCGCGGCAAGTTCGCGCGTAGTTTCGGTGACACCGTAGCCGTCCTGCACGCCGGTCTGCGCCGAGCCAATAGACCCCGCCGTCATAACGATGCAGGGGATGGCAAAGACTACCGTACCCACAATGATGCGGCGGCGCACCTTGCGCGATAGCTCGTCGACCTCGGCATCTTCTTCGGCGGTTACAATGCCGTCGCCGTTGAGGTCGCGCTTGAGCGGCACGCGCAAGATAAGTAATACGGCTTCGGCCGCGAGTGCGATAAAGACCACGTTGATGCCAAACTCGTAAAGCGCCGAGAGAAACAGCGACCCGCTTGCGATGGCGATGCCATAGCCCGCCGCGCACAGAGGCGGCATGAGCGCGGTCGCCACGGCCACGCCGGCGATGAGCGTGGCGGGTTCCTGGTCGCGCGAGTTGCCCAGCCCGCCTGCAAAGCCGCCTGCGAGTGCGACGGTAAGGTCCCAGACGGTGGGTGTAGAGTTGTCGATGATGGCGGCCGTGGTGGTGCCAAGGGGCGAGAGCTTAAAGTACAGCGTGGACGTGACCAGGCAAAAGGCCATCTGCAGCGCAAGGCTGGCGACGGCCTCGACGGTAATCTCGCGGTCGAGCGTGGCGATGCCGTATGCCATGGCAAGGACCGAGCCCATGAGCGGGCAGATGAGCATGGCGCCCACGATGGCGATGTCCGAATCGATATCGAGGCCGATGCTCGCGATCAACATGGCGATGATGAGGATGCATAGGTGGGAGCCAGTCAGACGCGCCCCGTTTACAAAACGCTTGCGGATCACGTGATAGGGCGCGCGTCCCTCGCGAATGTTGAACGCGCGCTTTAAAAAGCGACCAGCCTGCTCGGCAGCCTCACTATGAGCAGGGCGGATGCCGTGGCGCCGGTGATGGCGTTCGCGTAGTCGCTTGATCTGTTGTTTGTCGAGTTCCATGTCCACCTCGTTCCAGCGCGGTCCGCGCAACGCGCCCGTTGTCCTAACTCTACACCGTGGCGGGCGGGGTGTCTGTTGGATGCGGAATCCGATGGGGCAGATGACGCGGGGGCAAATGCAAATCATAGGCTCAATTCGATCCCGCAAGAATATGATGCACCAGCTCCTACATATGTGACGAAATTGTGAAGCACGAGAGCGTGAATTTCAAAAAATACGCTGGTCGCCAATGTTGCGCAACAGAATTCAAAAATCGACAGCTACCGTTTGATACGTATGGATACATCCGTGTCAAAGGGAGAAAGCCATGGCAAACTACAGTCCACAACACTTTGAGCCTCGGGCCAAGGCCGTCAACGTCAAGGGCGTTGCTAACCGCGCCGTCGCAACCGTTTTGACGGCGGGCCTCATCGCTCAGCCGCTCATGTCGCCGCTGGCGGCAATCGCCGCACCGTCGACCGATAACGGCGATTCTGTTCAGGGGGGGGTAGTTCTGTAGAGAATACCGTTGCCGCCGGTAACCAAGCGGTCGTAAAGACGGCTGCCCAGCTGGCCGAGGAGTCGGCAAAGCAGCTCAAGGACGCTCAGGCCGCCTACGATGCCGCCCAGAAGAAGGCCGACGCGGCGGGCCAGTCTCAAAAGCAGGCACAGCAGCAAAAGAATCAGGCCTCGCAGGCCGTGACCGATAACGCCGCCGAGCAGAACGAGGCCGAGGTAGCCGCGCTTCAGGAGAAGATCGACGAGCTTAAGGCAGCCGTCGAAAAGACCGAGCAGCAGCAGAAGAAGCTGGGCGACCTGAACGATCAGCTCGAACAGGCCAACAAGAGTGTCGAGGATAAGACCCAGGCGCTCAAGGACGCCAAGGCAAAGCAGGATGAGGCCAAGAAGGCCCTCGATGATGCCCAGGCCAAGCTCGAGGCCATGGGTATGGACGAGTACGAGGCCGCCAAGAAGGCCGTCGAGGACGCGCGGGCAAAGCTCGATGACGCCAATAAGGCCGTTACTACTGCACAGGACAATCTGGACCAGGCCAAGGCTGCCGAGGCCAGCGCCCAGCAGGAAAAGCAGAATACCGAGGCAGCTTTGACGACTGCCCAGGCCAAGAAGCAGGAGACTGCCGCTGCGCTCGCAGCCGCAACCACCGCGCGCGATAACGCCCAGCAGAAGTTCAACCAGGCGCAGGCCGCGCTCGATGCTGCCGTCTCGGGTACGGGTGTCGACCTGAGTGCGCTTGAGGCCGCCAAGATCGCTGCTGCTGGTGAGCTCAAGACCGCGCAGGCGGAGCTCAATGCCGCGACGGATGCCGACGCCACCGCACAGACAAATCTGCAGGCCGCCCAGGCTGCCGTCGCTGCCGCGCAGGAGAAGGCCAACGCCGCCAACGCTGCTGTGGCATCTGCCCAGTCTGCATACGATGCGGCAAACAAGGAGTACAAGGACGCGGCCAGTAAGCGTGACGCCGCGAAGACGGCATACGAGCAGGCCCAGCAGACCGAGGCCGACAAGAAGGCTGAGTACGATAAGCTTGTCGAAGTTCGCAAGCAGAAGCGCAGCGAGTGGGAGGCAGCCTGCGCCGCTTCGAACGCCGCGGAAAAGGCTTATGACGCTGCTAATGCCCAGGTTGAGGCTCTTGAGCAGCAGATTGCAGACCTAAAGTCCAACATGACCGTTGACCAGGAAGTCATCAGTCAGGGTATGTTCGGCTTCATGAACTACATCATCGGCGGCAGCCAGTTCACAGCCACACAGAAAAAGAACGCCCAGGAAGCCGTATCGATGCTGACCGGTGCCGCTGACAAGGCCGAATGGTATGACCAGTACGTCGATCATGACATGTCTCGCGACACCAACCCGCTCTCCCTGGAGCAGATGCGCAACGCCTTGACATATCTCGACACCCAGAACAACCTCCGCAAGGCGAACGGTCAGTCGGCGCTCAGCGTCAGCCTCCGCATGACTGCGGCAGCCGCCCTTAATGTATCATATTCATCGAACATCTGGGGGCACTCGGGCTGCTACTGGGACAATGGAGAAAATCTTGCCGGCGGCGGCGGCGCATATACCGGCGGCGAGACCGAGGATACGCTTGGCTGGCCATATACCGGTCTCTACACTCAGGAAAAAGAGGCATTCGATAAGTACGTCGAGAAGAATAGTGACCTTGGAAACCATCGATATGATTCCTACTATATCTACCAGCACTACAGCAGCATCTACCATGAGTGCGGGCACTATCTCAACATCATCGATGCCGGCACGAAGGCTATCGGCATCGCGACCGGTAGCGGTAAGAACACCGATTCCGAGGTAACAATCTTCGATTACAGCTCTTTTGACAGTGAGGCTGATTTCACTGTCTCCGAGTTCAAGAAGCTCCTGAACGACTACATCGATTCCGCCTATAACGCTGGCGGCACGCAGGCGCAGAAGGCGCAACTCAAGGAGCTTCAGGGCAAGCTCGCCGAGGCGCAGAAGAACTTTGGAACTACTAGGGAAGCTTACTTCGCAGCTGTAAACGGGCAGGATGCCGCCCAGGACGCTTTCACCGCAGCCGATGTGAACATGAACACCGCCAAGGGCGAGTACGAGAAGGCTAAGTCCGGCACCGCCGCCGCGAAGACGGCATACGACGCCGCGAAGGACGCGCTCGGCGGAATCGACATCGAGTCCCTCAAGCAGAACCTCGATACCGCCAAGAGCAAGGCCGCTACTGCCCAGGCAGCTCTCGATAAGGCAAACGCCACGCTTGCTGACAGCAAGGCAAAGGCAACCGATGCCGCTGCTCAAAAGGCGAAGGCTCGCAGCGCCCGCGATGCTGCCAAGGTAAAGTCCGATCAGGCCAAAGAGGCGTATGACAACGCTACCGCTTCGGTCAAGGACCTTGCCGCCAAGTGCGATGCCGCCAAGACGGATCTTGCGAACAAGCAGGGCACGCTTGACGATGCCAAGAAGGCCGACGACACTGCCCAGGCTGGCGTTGACAAGGCTCAGGCCGCAGATGTGCACGCCGCGACCGCTCTTTCGGGCGCCAAGCAGGCAGTTGCCGCCAAGACGCAGACCCTGTCCGACGCACAGGCGAAGGCCAAGGCCGCCGAGGACGAGCTTGCCACCGCAAACAAGGCCTTCGAGCGCTTCGCCGGTGCCCAGAAGGCGGTCGACGACGCCAAGGCCGCCTATGACGCTGCCGTCGCCGGTGTCGCCGATGCCCAGAAGCAGCTCGAGGCCGCCAACGAAGCCGTCGTCGATGCGAACCTCGATATCTTCAAGGCCAAGGCCGAGCTTGCCAACGATGAGGCACTCAAGGCCGATCTTGAGGCTGTCGACCACAAGGCATCCCTTGCCGCGGGCACGACGGGCAACGAGAAGCTGGTCAAGCTGAACGCTGCCTACGCTCGCTACAAGGCTGCCGTCGATGCTGCCGCTGGTCTCAAGGCTGCCCTGAGCGATGCCGATGCCAAGCTGTCCGACGCCAACGACGCCTATGCCGCCGCGCTTGCCGAGCTTGACGATGCCAAGGATGCCTTGGCTGCCGCGCAGGCCGAGTACGACAAGTATCATCCCAAGGCTGAGCCGCAGGCCAAGCCTCAGGTTGCGCAGGCTGCTGCAAAGGCCCCCGTTGCCAAGAAACAGGCTGCGCCTGCCGCGCTCGCCCAGACCGGTGATGACTCCGCTCTTGCGGGCGAGGTGTTCGTCATCGGCGGTATCACCCTCGTGGCCGCTGGTGTGACGCTGAGCGATCGTCGTCGCAAGCAGATGTAGCGTTTCGAGCGTAGATTCTGCAACGAACTTCGGTTCATAGCAGGAACGCTTCGATAGCTTAACCGATAAGGCCGGCGCGCTGTTAAACG
>DBGDZK010000033.1:0-8139 GCA_048373195.1 Collinsella sp. | reverse complement strand
CTTCCTTTCATCCGCAGCTAGTATAGCCCACTCACGCGTCCATAAAAGTTGCGGTGATATAGTTCCGATTTAAGCGGTTTAACAGCATAAACAGGAACTATATCACCGCAACTGATGGAGCGGGGTGGCGGGCACTAGCTGCTGCGTGGTTTTGCTAGTAGCTCACCTGGCAGGGAATGCCGAGGGCTTGGACGCGCGCGGCGATGGCGTCGAGCACCTCGGGCGCTGCTTTGGCAAGGCCGGCGATCGGTGTCTCGCGCGCTACCGTGTAGATGGTCGCTTCTTGTGGGCGAATGCGCTCAAGCGCCGCGAGCCAGGGGGCAACGTACTCCTCGCCGGTGTTGTCGATGAGCTTGCCCTGATACTCGCCGGTCAAAAAGATCGTCTGGATAATAACGTGACCGTCAAAGCTTGCGAACGTCTTGATCTGGTGCTCGACGTCGTAGGGGCCAACAGGCTGGTCGAGCAGCTGGATAAACGCCGGGTCGACGGTATCGAGCTTAAGAATGTTGTCGTCGACCATCATGAGCGCGTCGTGCACCTCGGGGCGGTCGGCGCGCGTACCGTTGGAGAGCACGGCGATCTTGGAGTTTGGGGCAAGCTCGTCGCGCAGCGCGACGGCGCCGGCGATGGCCTGCGGAAACTCCGGTGCGGCGGTGGGCTCGCCGTTGCCTGCGAAGGTGATCACATCGGGGAGCTCGCCCTCGGCTGCCATCTCGCGCAGCTTTGCTTCGAGCGCGTCGAGTACCATGGCAGCTGTGTTATACGGCTCATGACAGGGGCGCTCGGCGTTGAGGCCGTTTTCGCAGTAAATGCAGTCGAACGTGCAGATTTTGCCGCTGGCCGGCATCATGTTGACGCCGAGCGAGAGACCAAGGCGACGGCTGCGAACGGGCCCAAAGATGGGGCTGGCATTCAAAAACGTAGACATAGGCATATGCTCCTCAAGACAATTGTGCCTAAGCATAGCATCGGCTCCAAAGCAAGGTGCGGGCCCTTGCTTTACAAGTTTCGTTTTTTCACGTCGCTCATTATGCCGTGCCATGAAAAGCCTCGGGTCGGGTACAGTTAATCTGTTAACAAGGCGTAAGGCAATACGGGTCCATCCAACCGTACTGACGTGCAACTGGATGAGCATTGATGATGGGGGCACAACATGGATTTTACGGTTGAGAATGTGGGCACCACGATTGCCTGTCGCGAATATGCCGGCCCGGATGTGTCCCCCGATGCTCCTGCCTTGGTGTGCGTGCACGGCGCTTGTGTCGACGGCACATTTTTCGACGGTATCGCTTGTGAGCTCAGCCGCAACTACCGCGTAATTGCCTACGACCGCCGCGGCTGCGGTGGCAGCAGCGATGCGGCAGACGGCAGCTATGATCTTGCCGCTCAGGCCGCCGACCTGCAAGCCGTGATCGAACACGTTGGCGCTCCGGCAAATGTGCTTGCGCATAGTGCCGGTACGTTGGTTGCGCTGGAGCTTCTTCGCACCGAACCCCATCTCGTCGCCCGTGCGATTCTGCATGAGCCGGCTGTGTCGGCCGAAGGCGTCGGCATGGGCGCAGCTCCGGTTTTGCTCGATATGATTGCGGCTGGAAAGGTTTCAAGGGCGCTCCGGCTTTTCTTGGGAGCCCTCGGTGACTTGGACCCCGAGGCTCCCGGGACGACCGAAGCGGAAGCCAAACATGCCCTGCGCAATGGTCGTTGCTTTATGGCCAATGAATACGGAACAAATATGACATATGCTCCCGACTGGGAGCGCGCCCGCGCGTCAAAGGCGGTGTCGGCCGTGTTTTTGGGCGAGCTTTCGGTCGATACACCTCGCGAGGCTGGCACGCGAGCGGCTGCCGAATATCTCGATTGCCCCCTTGTGACGATCCCGGGCGCGCATAACGGTCTGCGCGATCGCCCCGTTACGGCGGCAAATGCCGTTCGCGATGTCTTGGAGCGTTAGCACGCTCGATGACCTGCGGGGAGAGGGGTTGTTAGCGTTTCGTCATTGTTAACGAATGCGCCCATAACCGCGCGCCCGCGGCTCCATTACCGCCGCTTGCCAGGTCATAAAAATGTAACGATAATCGCGCGTTTGCCTTCAGCTGTTAGATGTTACCCTTGTACCAATTGATATGCACCGTTGCCGTGTATAACGATAGAAAGGGCCCCATATGCTCAATAATCACGAGGTCAATCTAACCGACGAGGAGGCTGCCGCTGAGGTCGCCCGCGTCGCGAAGACCTACCCCGTGGTGCGTTTGCTGTCGGCCGATCAGATTAAGAGCGAGCCTAACTGCCTGCTTGCCGGCGATCGCTGCCCTTGTCTGCGTCAGTCGAGTCTTGAGGCCTTGGCAGATTCGGGTGAGGTGTCGGAGCAGCTGCTCAACGATGGCGTTGAGTACCGCGCCCGTCTGCGTCCTCTAAAGGTCGAGGGCGAGCCTCACGTCCTGCTAATGGTGCGTCCGATTGATGAGCAAGAGGCTGCAGAAGAGGACCTCGTCTACACCGACGTGCTGACGAGTGTGCGCAATCGCCGATATTACGAGGAAAAGCTCCGTAGTGCCCGCATGAAGGCCGGCGTTGCGGTGATCGACCTTGATGATTTTAGGGTCTTCAACGATACGTGTGGCCGTCATGCCGGCGACCTTGCGCTCGGTGCTGTGGCGACGGCCATACGCAGCGGAATTCGTTCGACTGACGAGCTCGTACGCTATGGCTGCGACAAATTTGTGGTCGTCATGCCCAATATTCCCTCCGATGACTTCACCCGTCGCCTGCATCAGGTGTCCGATGCCGTTCGTTCCACGATTGTTCCGGGCCATGAGTACGTGAGCTTGACGGCATGTGTTGGTGGCGTTCGCATTCATGGCGAGACGGTCGATGAGGGCGTTGGCCGCGCTGTCCAGTTATTGAGCCGCGCTAAGGCAAAAGCCGGTACGGTCGTGACCGATGCCGATTCCATCGAAGCCTTCCAAAGCGAAAAGCCTTTGGTGCTTATTGTCGATGACTCCGAGATGAACCGAGCCATTCTCAACGAGATGCTCAAGGACGAGTACTGCATCCTCGAGGCCGCCAACGGTCGTACGGCGCTCGACATGGTCGACCGCTATGGCGATGAGCTGTCGCTCGTGCTGCTGGATATTGTCATGCCGGGCATAAGCGGCTTTGAGGTGCTGGCCGATCTGTCGCGCCGATCGGGTATCGACAATCTGCCTTTCATCATGATTTCGAGCGAAGATTCCGATGATATGGTTCTGCGCGCGTACGAGCTGGGCGCCTCGGACTATATCAACCGCCCGTTTGACTCCCGTGTCGTGCGCCGCCGTGTAAGTAACACCATCCGCCTATACGCCAAACAGCGCCGCCTGACGAGCCTGCTGTCCCAGCAGTACAACGAGCGCGTCAAGAACAGTCGCATGCTCATCGACATCATGGCCGGCGTCATGGAGCTTCGCAACGGCGAGAGCGGCAGGCACGTTACGAATATCGAAAAACTGACCGAGCTGCTGCTTGACTGTCTGGTCCAGCGTAGCGACACGATCTCCCTTGACAATGAGGAACGCTCCACGATTGCCCTGGCTTCGGCGCTGCACGATATCGGCAAGATGTCGATTGACGATGCGATTCTCAACAAACCCGGGCGCCTTACGTCCGAGGAGTTCGAGATTATGAAGACGCATACCACGATCGGCGCCGACATGTTGCTTGAGCTGGGTCGCCATCACGTCGGCAATGCGCTTATGGAATATGCGTACCAGATTGCGCGTTGGCACCACGAGCGCTGGGACGGCAAGGGCTATACCGATGGCCTTAAGGGCAACCAGATTCCCATCGCCGCACAGGTGGTTTCGGTGGCCGACGTGTATGATGCGTTGACGAGTGTGCGCGTGTACAAGGGCGCCATCCCGCACGAGGAGGCTATCCAGATGATCCTGGACGGTAAGTGCGGCACCTTTAACCCGCTGTTGCTCGACTGCCTGCTCGAGGTGCAAGACCGTATTGCCGAGACGTTGGCACGCCCCGCCGACGTTGTCGCGTTTCCCACGATTTAGTTTGACCAAAGGAGTTTTAATCCATGATTTCCATGCGTGAGGCGTATGAGAAGATCGGCGCTAATTATGATGACGCGTGCGCTCGGCTGATGGGCGAGGAAATGCTTGCCCGCTTTGCCCTCAAGTTTTTGGATGACGAGAGCATGGACAAGCTGGAGGCCGCCATGGCGGCAGGAGACGCCGAAGGTGCGTTTATGGCAGCGCACACGCTCAAGGGCGTGAGCCAGAACCTGGGATTCGATAATCTGTACGAGCCGGCGGTCGTGGTGACCGAGGCGCTGCGCGGCGCCGATACCGTTGATGGCGCTCGCGAGGGAATGCATGCGTTGCAGCAGCAATATGCGGCCACGTTGTCGGCCCTGCGCGAGGCGGCTGAATAAGAGCTTGCGAGCCTTGGGCTGCTTGCCGGCTACATATAGGTAAAAGGGCGCCCCGCCGGACCATGTGGCCGGCGGGGCGCCCTTATCTGTTTTGTGGTTTGCGAGCTAGCGGGCCTGCTTGACCTTGGCTGCCGCCTCGACAAACGACTTCCAGAGGTTAAAGTCGGTCTCGAGCGTCTTCCACGTGTACTCGGGGTGCCATTGCACACCCAAGCAGAACGGCTGGCCTTCGACTTCGATGCACTCGGGCACGCCATCGGTTGCCTTGGCGACCAAGCGCGTGCTTTTACCCAGACGATCGATGCAGCAGTGGTGTGCGGAGTTGGTCTGGATAAGCCTGTGCCCGCCAAGCGCGCGCTCCAGCAACGAGCCCGGCACGACCTCGACGGGATGCACGGGGTCGTTGAGCACGTGGGTATGGCGCCACTGCGTGCGGCCCTCGCGCGCGCCCAGGCTTGGCACGTCCATGCACAGGGTGCCGCCGGTGGCGACATTGAGCAACTGCGTGCCGCGGCAGGTGGTAAAGAGCGGCTTTTTGGCGCGGAGCACCTCGCCGACCAGCTTAAACTCAAAGCTATCGCGGATCTCGCAGCAGAGGGTGGGGTCGTAGGGTCGATCATCGCCCCAACGTTTGGGATTGACATCGGGGCCGCCGGGAATGGCGATGCCGTCGGCGATATCGACGTAATGACGGATGACCTCAATGTCCTCGGTGATGGACATCTGCAGCGGCAGGCCGCCGGCGGCAAGGATGGCATCGACAAAGACGCTCGCAATCTCCTCGTTGGGGGAGAGCGTCTCGCTCAAATAGGGTTTCGCTTCTTCCCAGCGTGGTGCGACCAGGATGAGCGGACGGTCGGCGGGATCGACGTCGACGTGCGGAGTGTAGGACGATGAGGTGCGGGTTCCGATCATGGGCGTAGCTTTCGAATCCGGGTGGACATGGCACAGGGGTGGCGCGGAGCAAACGTTACTGATGAATTTGCCCGCGTGGCAATTGGGTTAGTGGCCCTTGATGGAGTTGAGGAAGTCCTGGGCGCGCTTGGTCTGGGGGTGGTCGAAGAACTCGTCGGGCGTGCCGGTTTCCACGATCTGGCCGTCGGCCATAAACACGACGCGGTCGGCCACGCGGCGGGCGAAGTTCATCTCGTGCGTGATGACGATCATCGTCATGCCCTGCTGGGCCAGACGGACCATGACCTCGAGCACCTCGTTGATCATCTCGGGGTCAAGGGCGCTCGTGGGCTCGTCAAAGAGCATGGCCTTGGGCTGCATGGCAAGTGAACGGGCGATGGCCACGCGCTGCTGCTGGCCGCCCGAGAGCTGTGCGGGCACCTTATCGGCCTGCTCGGCAACGCCCACGCGGCTCAGCAGGTCCATGGCGCGCTCACGAGCCTCGTCCTTGGACACGCCCAGCACGTCGACCGGCCCCAGCGTGACGTTCTGCAGTACGGTCATATGTGCGAACAGGTTGAACTGCTGAAACACCATGCCCAGCTCGGCACGCATGCGGGCAAGGTCCTTGCCTTCCTGCGGCAGGGGCTCGCCCTCGATGAGGATCTCGCCCGAGTCGATGGTTTCCAGGCGGTTGATGGTGCGGCACATGGTCGACTTGCCCGAGCCCGAGGGGCCGATCACAACGACGACCTCGCCGCGGTCGACCGAGAGATTGATGTCGTTGAGGACGTGCAGATCGCCATAGTGCTTATCGACGTGCTTGAGCTCGATTAACGGCTGATTGCCGGTAGAAGAGGTACTCTGTGCCATGGTGCTTGGCTCCTTATGACTCGAAATGGTAAAGCGTTAGCGGATGATGGTCGCGCCGGTCTTGTGCGAAACGTAGACAGCGGCCTTGTTAATTGCGACGTTGATGAGGATGTAGATGACCGCGATTACCAGGTAGACCGACACGAGGGCGTCGTAGTTGGTAATGAGCACGCGGGCATTTTGCATGAGGTCAGGGTAGCTCACCACGTAGGCGACGGTGGTGTCTTTGACTACGACCACAAGCTGCGAAATCAACGACGGAATGATAAACCGAATAGCCTGCGGCAACACGATTTTAAAGGTGATTTTGGCCTTGGAGAGACCGAGCGCCTGGGCCGCCTCGACCTGGCCGCGCGGCACGGCGTTGACGCCGGCGCGGAAGATCTCGGCGAGTACGCCGGCTGCGGCGAGCGCGACGGGAAGCGTGAGCATCCAAAACGACGGTAGCGCGATCTTGTACTGGGGCAGCACCAAAAAGAAGAAGTAGATGAACAGCAGGCTCGGCACGCCGCGGAAGAAATCGGTGAGCACGCGGCAGACCAGCTGCAGCGGCTTGATGCCGCTGGTGCGGCCGAGCATAAGGGCTAAGCCCAGCACCAGCGCGATGGCGCCAGCGGTGAGTGCGACTTTAACAGTGCCCTCAAAGCCGGCAAGCAAGAACTTCCAGGTGGTGAGGTGCGTAAAGAAATACCAATAGTGGACCGAAAGCTGGCCGGTCACATAAAAGCGCTGCAGTACCAGGACGGCGAGTGCGGCGACGGCAACAAGCGAGATGGCGGTGCCGATGCGAATCTTGGCGCGCATCTTGGGGCCGGGAGCCTCGTAGAGCGCGTCGCGCATGGTGAGCGCGGAGGTGGAGTGCTTGCTCATCGGAGGATCCTCACCTTCTTATCGATATAGTTGCCAATGTGGCTTACCACAAAGGCCGTGCCCAGGTAGCCGAGTGCCGAGATAAAGAACGCGGCGACGCCGCCGAGCGAGCGGGTATTGATGTAGCTCACCACGCCGGTGAGCTCCTGCGGTTTAAGCGGCACCTGGCTGCCGAGCGCGGTGGTGAGCATGACAGCGATAAAGAGGTTGGTCATGGGCAGCACGCTCGAGCGCAGCGCCTGCGGAATCACGATCTTGGCGAGGATACGGCTGAAGCTCATCCCCAGCGAGCGGGCGGCTTCCACCTGGCCGACGCCGACGGTGTTGATGCCGCTCATAAAGTTCTCGGAGCCAAAGGCCGAGCCCAAAAGGACCGTGGCGACGATAACGCAGGTGCGGTAGGGCAGGACGACCTTGAGCGGCGGCAGCGCATAGACGACGATGATGAGCAGTGCGATGCCGGGGATGTTACGGAAGACCTGGACATACAGGTCGCCAAAGACGCGCAGCGGCTTGAGCGGCGACACGCGCATCACGGTGACGGCGACGGCCAGCACCATGGCGATGGCAAACGACTCAAGCGTCATGCCCCAGGTTGCTAGCAGCGCGTCGATATAGTTCTGGCCATAGAGCGACCAGAGTTCGGAGAGACTCATGCGGACCTCCCGCCGATAAGGAAAGGGGCTCCCGTGTGTACGGAAGCCCCGACAACTCTGTGAGGAAACAGTTTACCGCAATAAAGCGCATCGTGCGTTTCCATATGGTTTCGTTGCGGCCGTTACCAGGCTCGCTGCCTAAGCGCCGATCTCGGGCAGCTCGGGAACATTAGTGTCGCCCGTACGGTCGCCGATGCAGATCTGCCACAGCTCAGTCCAGGTGCCATCGTCCTCGATCTTCTTAAGGAAGTCGTTGACAAAGGCGACGCCGTCGGAATCGAGCGGCAGGCCAATGCCATAGGGCTCCTTGCTGCCGAAGGGCTTGCCGGCGATCTTGTACTTACCGGGCTCGCGGACCAGGGCGCTCTGCTGCATGTTGTTATCGATGACGTAGGCGTCAACACGGCCCTGCTGGAGTGC
>DBGDZK010000032.1:0-7324 GCA_048373195.1 Collinsella sp. | reverse complement strand
GCCGTTTTTTTTTTTGGGCGCCCCGGCCCCCGCCGCGTCTATATGTGCTCGGTTACTTGTCGGCAGCGGCCTTTTTGGTAGTCGACTTCTTGGCCGTCGTCTTTTTGGCGGTCGTCTTCTTGGCAGCAGTCTTCTTTGCCGCCGTCGTCTTCTTTGCCGTGCTCGCCTTGGTCGTGGTCTTGCGGCCGCGAGCCGGCTTCTTCTCCTTGGTCGGACAGTCCATGTTCACGCAGATGCGCCACGGGCCGCGCGCCGTGTTGACCACCACGATGGGGGCACCGCACTCGGGGCAGGTCTCACCCGTCGCCTCGAGCTTACCGCGCGCCGGCAGAGGATAGCTCACGCCGCAGTCATCGTAGTTGGTGCAGCGGATAAAGCGCTTGCCGCTCTTCTCGCTCTTGTGCGCGATCAGGCCGCCATGGCGTCCGGCCTCGGCGCACACCTTGCACTCGCCCACCTTAAGGTCGGGCTCGTAGTTGGTGGGGCACGTGGGGTTCACGCAAATCTCGAAAGCCTTCTGGCGGAACGGCTGGCACTTAATGCGCGGCGCGCCGCACTCGGGGCACACGGCCGCCTCGCCCTCGAGCGGGCTTACCTTGACGCCGCTCGGCACCGGATAGGTCACGTCGCAGTCGGGCCAACCCATGCAGCCGATAAAGCTGCCGCGGGTCTTGGCGCTCGTCTTCATAACCAGGTCCTTGCCACACTTGGGGCAGGCGCCCACGCGCGCATCGGCCGTGACGGCGTCGCTGATGGCGTCGCCCAGCTCCTGCGTGTGCTTGAGCAACTCGTCGAGCACGCCGGCCAGCAGCGCGCGCGAGTGCGTCACGACATGCTCTTCGGTGTCCTCGCCGCGCTCCACACGGGTCATATCGCCATCGAGCTCGCTGGTCATATCGGGGCTCGTGATGCGCGGGGCAAACTGCGTCAGCGCGTCGATGATGGCGATGCCTAGCTGGCTCGGCTCAACGGGATCATTTTTGAGATAGCGCACGGCGTACAGACGCTCGATGATGCTCGCGCGCGTGGACTTGGTACCCAGGCCGCGCTTTTCCATCTCCTGAACGAGCTTGCCCTGGCTATAGCGCGCGGGCGGCTCGGTCTGCTTGGCCTCGAGCTTAATGTCGAACACGTCGACCGTATCGCCCTGCTCCAGCGGCGGCATCTGCTCGTCGCGCTTAAGGCCGTACGGATAGGCCTCGCGGAAGCCAGGGGTCACGAGCACGTCGCCCGAGGCCGCGAACGGCTCGCCGTTGACGTCGAGCTCGAGCTTGGTGTTCTCGATGGTCGCGGGACCCATAAGCGTTGCCAGGAAGCGACGGGCGATGAGGTCGTAGAGCTTGCGCTGGCCGCCGTCGAGCGTGGATGGGTCGCCCTCGCCCGTGGGATAGATAGGCGGGTGGTCGGTGGTCTCGACCTTGCCGCGCGTGGGCTTCATAGGACCGGCAAGCACCTTTTTGCACACGGGCGCCAGCGCCGGGTTGATCTTTGCCAGGTCGCTCACCACGGCGCCCAGATCGAGCGTCGCAGGGTACGCGGTATTGTCGACACGCGGGTAGCTGATGAGACCGGCCATGTAGAGGGACTCGGCGATGCGCATCGTACGCGCAGGCGAGATGCCCTCGGCCGCGGCGGCAGCCTGCAGCGAGGTGGTCGCAAACGGCGTGGGCGGCTGCTGCTTGCGCGAGCGTTTGGTCACCGCGGCGACGGTTGCCGTCGTAACGCCGTCGACATGGCCGTACGCCGTCTCGGCAGCATCCTTGTCGGTAAAACGCGCCGTCTTGTGCGCGATCTTAAAGCGGTCGTCCTCGGCAGCGCCCTGCGCGGCACCCATGCCGCGAATCTGCCAATAGTCCTCGGGCACAAACGCCATGCGCTCGCGCTCGCGCTCGACCACCAGGGCGAGCGTCGGCGTCTGCACGCGGCCGGCGGAGCGCACGTTACCAAAGCCGCCAAACTTGGCGAGCGTCAGGTAACGCGTGAGCACCGCGCCCCAAATGAGGTCGATGTGTTGGCGACTCTCGCCGGCGTCGGCCAGATTCTGGTCGAGCGAGACGAGATTATCGAAGGCGTGCGTAATCTCGGCCTTGGTAAACGAAGAGTATTGGGCGCGGGCAACCGGCAAGTCCGGCGCAACCTCGCGCACCTTGTTGAGAGCGTCCGAGCCGATCAGCTCGCCCTCGCGGTCGAAGTCCGTGGCGATGATGACGCTGTCAGACTTCTTGGCAAGGTTCTTGAGCGAGCGAATGAGCTCCTTCTCGGCCGGCAGCTTAATGACGGGCGCCCAGGTGAGGTAAGGCAGGCTCTCGAGCTTCCAACCCTTGATGGAGATGCCATCGGCAAGGAACGGCTTACGCTTGGTGTCATAGGGCGGACGCGCCAGGCCATCGGGCATATCGGCCGGCAACATCTCACCGTCCTCGGTCACCGAATACCAACCCAGCTTTTTATCGAACAGCACGCTGTCGCAAAAATCGGGCGCAAGGATGTGACCGGCAAGGCCGATGGTCACGCACTCCTCGCCCTTCCACTCAAAACGGTAGATGGCGGTGTTGTACACCTTGTCCTTTTTAGGCTTACCCGTGGACAGCCGCTCGGCGATCTGACGCGCGGCGTCGTTTTTCTCGGCGATGATGAGCTTCAAAAGAGGCTCCTATCTCATGTCTCTGCGGCTACGCCCGCCCGTATGGCGGCCGACTTACGCCCTTGCTTGCTCAATCTGCCCGATGAGCCAATCGCACCAGGCATCCATGCCCTCGCCCTTGCGCGCGCTCACGGCAAACCGCGGCGCCTGCGGATTGAGGTCATCGAGTGTCTTAGTATACCTATCCATGTCAAAATCGAAAGCCGGAGCCACGTCGACCTTGTTGAGCAGCTGTGCGCCGGCGTGTTGGAAGATGCCCGGGTACTTGATGGGCTTGTCGTCGCCCTCGGGCACCGAGAGGATCATGATGGACAGGTTCTCGCCCAGGTCAAAGTCGACTGGGCAGACCAGGTTACCCACGTTTTCGATAAAGATGACGTCAATGTTTTCCAGACCCACCGCCTGGTCGAATGCGTCAACGGCCTCCATGATCATGTTGCCCTCGAGGTGGCACAGGCCACCCGTGTTGATCTGGATGGCGGGCATGCCGGCTTCCTTCATGGTGATGGCGTCGACGTCCGAGGCGATGTCGCCCTCGATAACGGCGCAGTGCAGGCCGGCCTTGTCGCGCAGGCGCTCGTTGGTGCCCAGGATCGTGGTGGTCTTGCCCGAGCCGGGGCTCGACAGCACATTGATCACATAGGTGTTTGTCTCTTTAAATCGCTGACGCAGCTGATCTGCTAGGCGCTCGTTGCGCGACAGAATCGGCGACGCGATATTAATCGTTTTCTCAGCCATACTTAGCGCTCCTTACTTTGGCCCCTTTATACCCCATCACCAGATGGCTAGCGGGCTAATCGTCGGGGGTCTCGATTTCGATACTGGCGATGTCGAGCTCGCGGCCGTGCAGCAGGCGCACGTTGGCGCCGCCACATTGGGGGCAGCGGCAATGGAAACGGTCGTGCTCAAAGACCTCACCGCAGTCCAAGCACTCGCTTTGTGGATGGACCTCCTCCACGGCAAGCTCGCAGCCGCGCGTGAGCGGGTCCTCGTCACGAAACGTCTCCCACGCAAAGTCGAGCGCCTCGCGCACGACCTCGGTCATATCCCCGATACGCAGCGTTACCAAAACGGCGCGCGAGGCCCCCGCCCCACGCGCCGCGCGAATCACTGTATCGAGTATGCCGTTGACAATGCCAACCTCGTGCATACCGATTTACTCCTCGTCGTCCTCATCGTCCGAGAACAGGTCCAGACGACTCACGAACAAGCCCTCCTTGCCCTCGCGCGCGGTAATGACCACACGGGCGATGGCGAGTGAAATCTCGTAGAGCGAGAGCAGGGCGCCATACATGAGGCCCAGGGTGACGGGCGAGCCGTCGGGCGTAATCACAGCCGAGCCCACAAGCAGGCCAACGTATACGTAACGCCAGGCGCTGCGGAAGGCCGCGTAGGACACGATATGGAAGACGGACAGGTAGAAGATGATGAGCGGCAGCTCAAACGCCACACCAAAGCCGATCATAAAGAGCAGCTCCATGTTGACGTAGTTCTCCAAATCGGGCAGTGCCGTGGCAACGGCCGAGGTCTCGCCGATGAGCCATTCAAAGCCCGCAGGGATGATGATGAAGTAGCAAAAGATTGCGCCCAGGAAGAACAGCACCGTCGAGGCGAGCACCGTGGGCACGACCCACTTGCGCTCGTTGGGGCGAAGCGCCGGCAGGAAAAACGCCAGAATCTGCCAGATGATCATGGGCGTGCACATGACCACGGCCATCTTGATGGCCAGCGAGAAGCGCAGGCCAAAGCCGCCGAGCGTGGTGGTGATGTAGAACTTACCATCCGGCACAAAGGAGCGGATGGGATCTTCCAGGATGTCGAGCACCACGGGCGTGGCGAAATACAGCACGATGGCTGCGGCAAACACCGAGACGACCACGATGGTCAGGCGGCGACGGAGCTCTCCCAGGTGATCGAAGAGCGGCATACGCGCAGGTCCGATAGGCATTACTCATCGCCTCCCTTCGGGGCATCGGCAGCGGCATCGTCCTCGGCCTCGAGCTCGCGGGCAAGCTGGTCGACGACGGCCTTGCGCTTGCGGGGACGACGGGCATAGAGGTCGGCCGTCGTGGGCTCTGCCGGCTCGGGCTCGGGCTCCGGCTCTGCAGCAGGCTCGGGCTCGACGGCGGCATCGGCAGACCCGGCGTCGGGACCCTCGGCTTCAGCCTCCTCGGCAGCACCTTCTCCCTCAGCGGCACTCTCGCTTGCGGCCTTCTCGGCAGCAAGACGGGCGCGACGCTCGGCAAAGGTCTCCTTCTTGGCGGGCGCTGCCGTCTCGGCGGCATCCTCGTCCGCATCGGAATCGTCGTCGGTCGCAGCAGCCTTCTTGGGCTTGACCGGTGCCGACGCGGCCTCGCTCACCGGATCGATAATCTCGGACTGAACAACGGCCGTCATCTTTTCCTGCGTCTCGCGGAACTGACGGATGGCACGGCCGATCGTGCGGCCCATCTGCGGGAGCTTATCCGGGCCAAACAGCAAAAAGCCGAAGACCACGATGATCGCGAGCTCACCCTCTCCAATACCAAACACACATACCTCCAAGGCTCGATGTGAGTCGAGCCCGCACCGCGCCATTCGGCCGGAACTCGTCTATTCATTCGGTCAAGTATAGCGCCCGGACGCCAAAACGTCCGAGCGCATCACAAACATATGCCAAACGGCACGCCCTTTTGGGGGCAAAGATTATGCAGCGGTGATCGAAATCTCCTGGTCGACACCCAACAGCTGAACCACGCGCATCACCGGGGGCTGCACATTGGTGCAGCTAAAGCGCTTGCCGTGGTCGACCGCGTGGTGCGCGGCGCCCACGAGCACGCCAATGCCCGTCGAATCAATGTAGCTCACCTGGGCAAAGTCGAGCTCAACGGCCTCGGTGGGCTGCTCGAGCGCCAAGTCGATGGCGTTGCGCAGACTATCGGCATTGGAGATATCGATCTCGCCGGTTACCTTAATGGTGTAGAGCTCTGGCGTGGGGTTGGTGGAAATACCCAAATCCATGTATACGCTCCTTTGTGTATCGAAAGTGCGGATAGTACGGGAAGCCGCGCGTTAGGCGCGCTCGGCACGCGCAAGCTCGGCAGCGACAAGCTTCACAGCCAGCACCAGCACATCGAGCGCGGCCTCCAGGTCCTCGACCGTGGGATAGCTCGGCGCGATGCGGATGTTGGTGTCGCGCGGGTCCTTGCCATAAGGCCAGGTGGCACCGGCCGGCGTGAGCTTAACGCCCAGGTCTGCGCAAAGCGCAGCAACCTTCTGGGCCGAGCCCTCGGGACCATCGAAGCTTACAAAGTAGCCGCCGCGGGGGTGCGTCCAGGTGGCGCAGTCCGTGTCGCCCAAGCCCTCGGTGAGCTTGCGCTCGACGGCCTCAAAGCGCGGGCGCAAGAACTCGGCATGCTTTTTCATGTGCTCCTTGACCGCCTCGATGGTGGGAAGGAAACGCACGTGGCGCAGTTGGTTGAGCTTATCGGCGCTGATGAGGCCGGCCTTCAGGCGCTTGGAGAACTCCGCGATAACCGCGGGGCTCGCACCGATAAAGCCGATACCGGCACCCGGGAAGGTGATCTTGGACGTCGAGGCGAATGCCACCACGCGGTCCTCGGTGCCCGCCGCGCGGGCAAGATCAAAGATGTTGGCGAGCTCGTCGGTCTCGTCGTACAGGTCGTGCACGCAGTAGGCGTTGTCCCAGAAGATGCGGAAATCGGGCGCGGCCGTGGGCATCTCGACCAGGCGACGCACGGTGTCCTCGCTAAAGGTGATGCCCGTGGGGTTGGAATACTTGGGCACGCACCAGATGCCCTTGATGGAGTCGTCGGCGGCAACCAGGCGCTCGACCTCGTCCATGTCGGGGCCGTTGTCGGTCATCGCGACGGGAACGTTCTCGATACCCAAGTCGGCGGTAATGCCAAAGTGGCGATCGTAGCCGGGAACCGGGCACAGGAACTTGACCTTCTTGCCGTCGTGCGCTGCCTCGTAAGCCTCCCAAGGATCGCTACCACACGAGCCGCAACGCCAGAACATACCGGCGATATCGTGCTCGATCAGCAAGCTCGACGAACCCAGCACGAGCGTCTGCTCGGCGGGGCAACCCAGGAACTCCCCCGCCAGCTTGCGTGCCGAGGGAATGCCCTCAAAGCAGCCGTAGTTGGAGCAGTCGACATTGCCGTCGTGCAGATCGGCATCGGCATTGAGGATATCGAGCATGGGTCGAGAGATGTCCACCTGGGAGGGCGACGGCTTGCCGCGGGCCATGTCGAGCGCCAGGCCCTTGGCCTTGACCTCGGCGACCTCGGCCTTGAGCGCCTCGATGGCGGCATCGAGTTCGGTGGTTTCCATCTTCTGGTAGATCGTCTGCATGGGTGCGACCTTTCACGAAGTGGTACGTTGCAATTCTTCTAAGTATAGACCGCCACCGTCGCAACGTTATGAAGCCGTGATAGATTAAGTCCATCGCAATGAATTACGAATCGCCGCGCATGCCGGCGTGAAGCGCCCAAGGAGGCACTATGGAGTACGGATCGTTCCAGGCCGAGGAATTCGGCGACCTGCAGCGCCTGGTCGACGGACTATTTTACGACCGTCACGCCATCGACCGCCTGGATCTGATCGTACAGGCCGAAATCTTGGACCTGGCGCCCGATCTCATGGAAATCGTGAACCTGCTACCGCCCGGCTATTACG
>DBGDZK010000031.1:0-12892 GCA_048373195.1 Collinsella sp. | reverse complement strand
GACGTAGTCCTCAATCTCGGAGTGCTCGGGATACGGGTTCTGGCCCGCCTCGAACAGGGAGGCACGCTTGGCCAGGCGGGTGGCGCGCTCGTCGTTGAGCGTCGATGCCTGATCGGCGGCGTTCTGGTTTTCTGCCATAGTTAGCTCCTCAAACTAAAACGCTCCCCAGGATTCGGTCCCAGGGAGCGAAAACATACCTTTACGCGGGACCGTGGTCTAGCGTGCGATCTTGGCGATGGTGTAGACGCGAGTCTTGCCGGAAGGCGTAACGACCTCGACGGAGTCGCCCTCGCCATGACCAATGATGGCGTGGCCGACCGGAGACTCGTTGGAAATCTTGTGCTCGAGCGAGTTGGTCTCGGTGGTACCGACAAGCGTGACCTCGATGAGCTCACCGTTGGGGTCGACCAGGGTAACAGTCGAGCCAATGGAGACGGTCAGGTCGCCCGTGCTGGCAGCAATCTGAGCGTTGGCGAGGATGGCCTGGATCTCGGCGATACGAGCGGCGTTCTGGGCCTGCTTGTCCTTGGCGGCATCGTACTCGGAGTTCTCCGAAAGGTCGCCGAACGCGCGGGCTTCCTTGATGTCCTCGACGATCTCCTTGGCGTAATCGCCCTCACGCCAAGCGAGCTCCTCGACGAGCTTCTGGCGGCCCTCAGCGGTCAGTACGATCTGGCTTGCGTCCATACGGATATCTCCCCAACTATGATGTAACGATCAACTGTCAACAAAAACGAAAAAGACCGGCTAGCCTGCGGGCAAGCCGGTCAGGTGCTCACCCCAAAGGGATGGGACTACTCTGCGTCCGCGTCGCTGTCCTCTGCCTTCTTTTGCTTGGCAGCAGCGAGCTTGGCCTCGAGCTCTGCGATCTCCTTGTCCTCCTTGGACTCCTCGACCACAACGTCCTCGGCCTGCTTGGTTTCGCCCTTATCGTCGCCCTCCATACCCTCGCGGATATTCTTGACGGTAGAGCCGAGGGACTTGCCGAGCTTCGGCAGGTTCTTGGGCCCAAAGATAATCAGGACAACGACGAGAATAATGATGAGCTCAGGAGCCCTCAGTCCAAACATGTAGACCTCCACAATACAGCGAGACAAGCTCGAATGAGTATACCGCGGGTATCGCGGTATCACAACAATAGCTAAAAAAAGGGACCGCAAGAAGCGGTCCCTCCTCATGCTCTGGTCGGGTTGACTGGATTTGAACCAGCGACCCCTGCGTCCCGAACGCAGTGCTCTACCAAACTGAGCCACAACCCGTTAGCTCGACTATAGTAACAAAGATTTCCGTCGTGTGCCAGAGAAATTTTTACTTCTTTGGCGCTTCAATGCGAACCGTGTCGGAAACGAGCTCCGTTGCATAAGCCCACCAGCCGTTTTGTTGAGCGGCTGCCGCAAGATTGACTGCCGTGGCGGCAGTATCGCAGAGAGCAAACGAGCAGGCACCCGAACCGCACACGTTTGCGGTAATGGTACCGTCCTGTGAACGAAGCCAGTCGAGCACCGTTTGAATCCGCGGCTCCATCTGCGCGGAAATGACACCCAGGTTGTTGTGGACGAGCGCGTAGGCCGCCTCTGCGTCTCCCGAGCGAAGGGCAGATGCGATCGCTCCGGGCTTGTCCGCAGGCACTGGGGTCTCGTCAAAACGTCGATAGGCTTCAATTGTTGAAACGCTTGCCTCGCGCGGCTTGACCAGCACGACGGGTGTCGCGGGTAGTGCGGGGTACTCGGTTGCCAGCACGTCTCCCCCACCCACGTAAAATGCAGGGCTGGCATGCAAAAAGAAGGGAACGTCGGCGCCAATGCCGCGCGCAATGTTGTCCAGCGCGGGGTCGGCACGGTCGATACCCCAACTCTCTGCCAAGGCGACAATGACCGCCGCGGCATCCGTCGAAGGACCGCCCAGGCCGGCACACAGCGGGATGCGCTTCTTAATCGTGATGCAGACATTGGCTTCGCGACCGTAATGCTCGGCCATAGCAGCGGCCGCACGATACGCCGTATTCTTTTGCATGGGATAGTCGGATGCCGGAATCGTCTGGACGGTCAGCGCCTGTGCCGGCGTAACCGTCACGGTATCGACAAGACCGACGGCTGCCATCAGGGAATCGACCTTATGGTAGCCGCGGTCGTCACGCTCGGTATGAACCCCCAGATAGAGGTTGATCTTTGCCGGCGCGGAAAGGATCAGGGACCAATCGGTCACCGCTAGTGCTCCTCGAGCTGATTGCCGAGCGGGGTAAAAATGTGCTCGCCGCTCTCGGGGTCGAACAGCTCGACCTGGCCGGTGAGAACATCAATATACTGGTAGGACTGACGCGACTTGCGGCCACGGCGCTCGTCGACCTCGACGATAAAGACTGCCGGATGGACGCTCTTGATGGTGCCCATGCGCTCGACGACGCGGGTGCGGCCCATGTTGGCCTTCACCTTAACGCGATCGCCCACCATATCGGTCAGCTTCTCGTGGATGTCGTCGACGTGATTGACTTCCATCTCTTCCATGAACAGGGCCTCCAGAAGGTGCAATTCAAAAAGGGGATAATACCCCTAAGATAGACAAAACTCTAATACTATAGCACCCTGTTGTGGCCATACGCAAGTAGCTAAAAAAGCCCGGTCCCAAATTGACTACTTACAGACTATCAGTGTCCAAGACGATGGTGAATGGGCCATCGTTGACGAGATCGACCTTCATGTCGGCGCCGAAGATGCCATGCGCTACGTGCTCGACGTCCTCGCGCACAAGCGTCAGGAAGTACTCGTAGAGCTCGTTGGCGACATCGGGGGCGCCGGCATCCGTAAACGATGGGCGGCGGCCGTGACGGCAATCGGCGAACAGCGTGAACTGCGACACCACGAGAACCTCGCCGTCGACATCGGCAAGTGCCAGGTTGGTCTTGCCGTTCTCGTCCTCGTTAATGCGCAAGCCCCGGAGCTTGCCCCACAGCTTATCGGCCTCGGCGCACGTGTCGTCGTGGCCAACGCCCAGTAGCACCAGATAGCCGCGCCCAATTTTGCCCACGCACTCGCCGTCGACCGTCACGCCGGCGTTGAGCACGCGCTGCACCACCGCACGCACGGCCTACTCCTCGCCCGTCAGTTTGGCGGATAGGTGCTCGAGCGCGTGGAAACGATGGCTGATGGCGTTCTTCTCGTCCGCCGTCAGCTCGGCCATGGTCTTGCCCGGCGTGTCGACCGGCAGGAACAGCGGGTCGTAGCCAAAGCCGTGATCGCCGCGGCCCTCGTGTGCGATAACGCCCTCGCAGGCACCCTCACCATAGGTGACCAAACCGTCCGTGTCGATGAGCGCGACGACGCTCATAAAGCGCGCAGTGCGGTCCTCGTCGGCCACGCCTTCCAGGTTAACGAGGAGCTTGGCATTGTTGGCGGCATCGTCGCCGTGAACGCCCGCGTAGCGCGCGCTATATACACCGGGCTCACCGTCCAGCGCGTCGACGACCAGGCCCGAATCGTCGGCAATGGCCATGAGCCCCGTCTCTTCGACGGCAGCCTGCGCCTTGATGATGGCGTTCTCCAAAAACGTCGTGCCGTTTTCCTCGGGGTCCTCAAAATCGCCCAGCTGGCCGAGCGCCACAAAGCGAACCTCGGGCATAACCTTGCCCAAAATGGCCTCGATCTCGGTGAGCTTATGGGCGTTGCCCGTTGCCACGACGATGGTCGCCGCCGGGTCGAGGGTGTCGATGTCGATCTTCTCAAGTGCCATGAGTGGCCTCCTTGTCCGTATAGCAAAGTCACGTAAAAGGGACCGGTCTGTCGGCATCTCCCCTTTCATGTGGCATCAACCTTATCTATCGGCGTTTCCGCAGATAAAACCTGCCAAAATAAACCTGTCCCTTTTTGGCAGGTTAGGCGAGGACTTGGCGCTGGAGCTCGATGAGCTCGGCAATGCCCTTGTCGCCCAAATCGAGCAGGGAATTGAGGCGCTTGCGGTCGAAGGGTGCCTGCTCGCCAGTACCCTGGAGCTCGATCATCTCACCGGTATCGGTGGCGACAAGGTTCATGTCGACCTCGGCGTGACTGTCCTCGGAATAATCCAGGTCGAGCAGGGTGTTGCCGTCGACAACGCCCATGGAAATCGCGGCGACCTGGCCCGTGAGCGGGATGCGCTCTAGCTTACCCGCCTCGACCCACATGGCAAGGGCGTCGTGCAGTGCCACCCAGGCGCCGGTAATGCTCGCCGTTCGTGTGCCGCCGTCTGCCTGAATCACATCGCAGTCGACGGTGACGGTGTACTCGCCGAGTGCCTTCATGTTGACGACGGTACGCAGGCTGCGACCGATGAGGCGCTCGATCTCCATGGAGCGGCCCTTACGGTTGGCATGCTCGCGCTTGCAGCGCTTGCCGGTCGATGCCGGCAGCATGGCGTACTCCGCCGTTACCCAACCGGCCTTGGCGCCCTTGCGCCAGCCCGGCACGCCCTCCTCGATGGTGGCGGCGCACAGCACGTGAGTATCGCCAAACTCGGCCAGGCACGAACCGTGGGCGTGTTTCATGACGCCGCGAGTAAGCTTGATGGGGCGCAGCTCATCGGCGGCGCGGCCGTTGGCGCGATTGACCTGCATATACTCCATGGAAAAATCCTTTCGGCAAAAGGTGAACGTGAGCCTTTGGTCGGTGACCTTGTATCTATTTCAGTTCGTCGATATCGATATGCTCAATGCTCTTGAGCGGCTGGCCAAAGATAAAACTGCCCGCCACCGCAAACTCGGCAATGTTATCGGACGTCGTTGCAAAACGATGCTGCGGCTCGGCTGCGTCGCCCGCCAGCTGCTCGCGGCGCGTGAGAATATCGGTCAACTCACGCGTGGTCTCCTCGGCGGAGCTCACCACGCGCACTCCGGGACCCAGCGCATGGCGAATAGGCCCCACGAGCAGCGGAAAATGCGTGCAGCCGAGCACCACGGTATCGATGCCGTGGTCGCGCAGCGGTTCAACTGTGGCGCCGACCAGCGCGCGTACGGCAGGCGTATCAAAGATGTCCTCGTTCTCGAGCCACTGCTCTTGCAGATGCGCGCCCGAGGCGAGCTCGTGCTCAACGACCTCGACAAAGCTCGAGGCAGGGCAGCCGTATACGTCGACGCCGGCATCCAAGTCCTGAATGGCACGCGTGTAAGCGCCTGAGCGAATGGTGAGGTTGGTGGCGAGCACGCCCACCCGGCGCGTGCGGGTGCTGTTGATTGCCGCGCGTGCGCCCGGTGCGATCACACCGATGACGGGGACGTCGAGCACCTGCTGGGCCAAACGCAAGGCCGCAGCGGTCGCCGTATTGCAGGCGATGACCATGATCTTGACGTCGTGCTTCGACAGCCAACGGCCCGCCTGCAGTGCAAACGAGCGCACCTCGTCCTCGGTGCGGGTGCCGTAGGGGCAGCGCTTGGTGTCGCCAAAGTAGTAGACGGACTCGTGCGGCAACGCCGTTGCGATGGCGCGCGCAACCGTCAGACCGCCTAGACCCGAGTCGAATACGCCAATGGGGCGTGTGTCGCCAGCCAGATTCTCGATATCGGACATTACCTCACCAGATTCTCTCTCGAAAAGATATGGCTCAGAACTATAGGGCCGCGCTACGAACGAGCCGCGACGAGCAGCTCTGCCGTTGCCGCCCAGCCGTCGACAATCTTGCCGCGCGTGACGTAGGCGTTATCGCAGGTATCCAGGAACTCGGGCGCGCCGGCGCTGGTCAAACCGTTCTCGACCAGGCAGAACGTGCCCACGTGGTCAGCCATGTAGAAGTCGGACTCGGAATCGCCGAGCGCCAGCGTCTCCTCGCGCTCGATACCAAGGTGCTCGCAGAAACGTGCGATGGCAACGCCCTTGTTGAGACCGGCGGGATTGATGTTAAACGCGCGGCCATCCTCGACGCGTTCGAGCTCGAGCGTCGTCGGCTTGGACAGATGGGTCAGGTGACCGTTGCAGGCCCAGACCAGGCCGCAGCCGGCCTCGTCAAGAATGGCCTGGACCTCGTCGTCGGGCACATCGCCGCGCATGCCGACGGTGACCTCGCGGTACTTGTAGCCAGTCGACATGTCGTTGTGGTACTCGATCTTATGCGGCCAGCGGGCGAGAATCTTCTCGCACACGCCGGTCTGCTCGATCACCTGATGCGGCGTGAGGCCGCAGGCGGGGTCGTAGGGCATATCGCCGGTCAGGTACTCCCAATCGTTGGCCTTGAGGTCGTACATGACCAGGCCGCCCATCTCGCCGATGTAGGAGTTGAGGCCGAGCACGCGCGCGTCCTCGTGGATCATAGTGCGGTTGCGACCCGAGGTGGGGACCACCTGGATGCCGGCGCGGGCAAGTGCCACGACAGCCTCGACGAGCTTGGTCGAGGGGTTGCCGTCGTTGTCGCGCAGCACGCACGAGCCGGGTGCGAGCATCGTGGCGTCCAGGTCGGTAAAGACGTACTTAACCTTGGCAAGACGCTCGCGCATCTCGCCCGAAAGCTCAGCGACGGTCGGCAGGGTATTGTGGGACATGGTCACTCCATTACGTAGAAGGGGCTTCTGGTCTTAGGCGTCGTACGCCGCAAGGGTGCGCTTGAGAATCGAACCATCGCGCTCACAAGGCTCGGGTCCGTTCTTGCGCAGCATACGCTCTTCCTCGCCCTTACCGGTCACGATGACCACGGCAGGACGGACGGTCTCACGCACGGCAGTCTCGATAGCGGCAACGCGATCAGTCACGATTTGCCAGTTATCATTTCCCTGCGCCTGAACGTTGCGCGCGATCTCGGCGCAAATATCCTCGACATCCTCGGGGCCGGGGTCATCCTCGGTAATCACGATTCGGTCGGCATACTTGCCAGCGGCGATACCCATTGTGGTGCGTCGATCGACACCCTTACCACCCGTAGCGCCAAATACAACCGCCAGCTCGCGCTCGGGATAGTTCTCGCGCAAGTCACGCAGGAGCGTCTCGAGGCTCATGCCGTTATGTGCAAAATCGACGATACCCAAGATTTTGCCCGATACGGACGGATAGAGCTCCATACGGCCGGGAACGAAGACGCCCTCAAAGCCGTGGACGATACCCTCTTCGGAAATGCCCAGGGCCTCGGCGCAGGCAATAGCGGCAAGCGCGTTGGACACATTGAACTTAACCGGCGTGGGAATCACAATGTCGCGCGTAAAGCGGGGCGTGCGCACCGTTGCCACCACGCCGCAGTCACCATTGCGAATCGCCAGCGCAAGCACGTCGGCACGCTCGTCGGTCAGGGAGAACGTCACCGTACGTTCGCAACGAGATGCCGCCTCGAGCACACGATCGACCTTATCCATATCGAGATTGACCACGGCAAAACGGCTCTGCGAGAAAATTTTGAGCTTGCTGGCAAAGTAATCCTCGAGCGTCGGATGCTCAATCGGCGAAATGTGATCCTCGCCGATATTGGTAAAGGCGCCGACTTCAAAGGCGATCTTGCCCGTGCGCTCGTATTTGAGGCCCTGGCTCGATGCCTCCATAACCAGCCACGGGGCACCCGCCTCCGCAGCATGTGCGATGCGAGACTGCAGCAGAAAGGATTCGGGAGTCGTCAGCTTGGAAGGACCCGTCTCGATGCCGTCGTCGAACTCAATGCCCGTATTAAGAGCGGGTCGATGACAGCCCGTAAGCTTGGCCTCGTTGGCGAGAATGCCGCGCAGATAAAAGCTACAGGTCGACTTGCCCTTGGTACCTGTAAAGGCGCAGACCTTCACCCTACCCGACGGGTGCCCATAAAAGGCATCTGCCACCACGGCGAGCGTGCGACGAATATCACTCACAATCACCGCGGGAAGATCAACATCGTAATCGACCTCGGAAACGTAGGCCACGGCGCCATCGGCGATTGCCGAAAGCAGGTACTCGCGCTTAAACGCGCGGCCCTTGCAGACAAACAACGTGCCCGGACGCACCTGGCGCGAGTCGTCAGTCGCAAACTCAATGCGCTGGTCGCACGAAGCGCTCGGTCTGGAAACAACAAGGTCATCTTCCTCGAGCAACTCTATATAGCGCATCAGAGTTAGCTTCTCTTGTGTCGGACTCGACATACAAAGACCTCTCTCGCTAAATTCAGCCTTAAAGGGCAAAAGACGTCCCGCGGCAGAAACGATGAAACATTCTGTATTATCAACCATCCTAATATGCCACCTGACCTTGCGCGCACTGCAGCCTTCTAAAAAATTGCATGGACTGTGCCGTGGGTTAATAAATGACAACAGTGTCCACCCCGTGTAAAAACAAGGAAATCTGGGTGCTATTCTTTATCCAAATGTCTTGATGTGCCTCATTGACTCACAATGCCGACCCATCATGCCCAAGCAAAGGATTCCAGATGAAACGACATTTCGAACGTCGCCGCCGCTCGGCACGCGTCCAGTTGACCCGGCACATCGTCTGCGCCTTCGCGACGGTCGTTGTGGCCCTTGCCACCATCATCGGCGCGAGCGGCTGTTCGTCCTCCCAGAACGCCTCGAGCACCTACACACTCGTCGAGAATGGCAAGCTCACCGTCGCAAGTGACTTGGCCACACCCCCGTTTGAATACGTCAACGATTCCGGCGAAGACCAGGGCTTTACCTATGAACTCATGGGTATGATCGCAGACGAGCTCGGTCTGGAGCTCAACTACTTGCCGGCGCAAAAGTTCGACGGCATTATCCCCATGGTCAAGCAGGGTGTAAAGACCGATGTCGGCGCATGTAACATCACGATTACCGACGAGCGCAAGGAAGAGGTCGACTTCACCGACCCCTATATCGACTCCAATCAGGGCGTCGCAGTTGCAAAGAACACTGGATACGACACGGTCGATAGCCTCAACGCACCGGGCGTCAAAATTGCCGTGCAGTCGGGCACCACGTCCGAGGAGTGGGCAATCGAGAACCTGCCGCAGGCAACCACCGTCAACTTTGACGACTGGACGGCAGCCTTCACCGCCGTCATGAGTGGTCAGTGCCAGGCGGTCGTATGCGACCTGCCCGTTGAGCAGTGGATGGTTTCGAACTCCTTTACCGGTATGGAGATCATCAAAGAGGTTCCGACGGGCGAGCAGTTTGGCATTGCCGTCTCTAAAGACAACCCCGGGCTGACACAGGCCATCAACGATGCCCTCACCAAGATCAAGAGCTCCGGCGCCTATGACAAACTGTACGAGAAGTGGTTTGGCATGGCACCCACGAGCGGGGCCGATAACGAGGATGCCTCGAGCTCAGACGACGCGACGGACGCTTCACTCGCCGTCACCTCGGCGACCGCCAAGTCAAACGAAGACAGCGGTAACGGCGTGCTCGGCGGCATCGCAACCCGCCTGACCTGGGAAGCGACAACGGGTAGCGACGAGGGCGACGTTTCGCAAATTGAGCTTGAGCTGCCCGAGGGCGGATCGTTTGAAAGCACCGATGTTAAGGTCACGCTGCTCGACGGACTGAACCAGACGGGTGTCAAGGCATCGTGCTCGCTGAACGGCTCAAAGCTCGTCATCAAGTTCGCCGATCCCGTCGCTGCCGGCTCGCAGATTCGCGTTGTTGTCCCCGACGTCGTATTCCCGAGCAACGCGGGTGCCTATGCCGTCACCGGCAGTTATGTCGCCGACGACGACAAGCGAAATCTTCCCGAGAGCCCCACCATCAGCGTCTCGGAGAGCACCATGGTGCAAGAAATCGTCGCTTGGCTCGATGCCCAGCCTTGGGTTGCCGCGTGGAACTCCAACCCGTTTTTGGGCATGTTCTGCAAGCCGCAGATTATCGTCACCTCAATCGCCTCGCTCTTTAAGGGCTGGGGCATAGCACTTGCCGTGACTGCCATCGGTTTTCCGCTCGCCATCCCCATCGGCTTGCTGTTTGCCTTTATGAAAATCAGTCATAGTCGCATGCTGCGCGGCATCGCCGTGACATACATCAACGTCCTGCGCGGAACCCCGCTCTTCCTGCAGATCTACATTGCGTTCTTTGGGTTCCCCATGATCGGTCTCAACGTGCCCAATCTGCCGCTCGGCGTTGGCGTGCTAGCCATCAACTGCTCGGCCTATCTTGCCGAGATTTTCCGTGCCGGCATCGAGAGCGTACCACCTGGTCAATCGGAAGCTGCCTACTCGCTTGGCATGACTTGGTCCCAAGTTATGTCGCGCATCGTGATCCCACAAGCCGTACGTTGCGCTATACCGACTATGACCAGCGAGTTCGTTATGCTGTACAAGGACACGTCGCTGCTTTCGAGCGTTGGCGTCATGGAGCTCATGCTGTTCTCCAAAAACCTCACGGCCACCACGGGCAACATTACGCCCTACATTTGCGCCGCACTTTACTATCTGGTCGTGACGATTCCGCTCATCCACATCGTCACCAAGGTGGAGCACCGTCTCGCCGAGCGCAGCAAGCGCTAACCGCTCATACATAGCGTTCACAACCACGACCCGCCGCTTCATCTGAAGATCGGGCCGTGGTTTTTTCGGTTCGCTCGGCGCTTATGCCCTATCACGAAACAAAAGATTGGCATGATAGTAAAGATTATTTGACATCAGCTGCCGCAATCCTTGCGGCAGTACACCTGAGCCGTCAGCAGAAAGGATCTTGCATGTGCGGTTTTGTCGGTTTTACCGGTACAGATGAACAGAGTGAGCTGGTTCTCACGGCCATGATGAATCGCATCATCCACCGTGGTCCCGATATGGGCGGCCAGCATATCGTCGACAACGTTGCCCTTGGCTTCCGTCGTCTTTCGATTCTTGATCTTTCCGAAGCTGGAGCTCAGCCCATGTCGAGCGACGACGGCAAGGTCACGATTGTCTTCAACGGAGAGATCTACAACTTCCAGGAGCTTCGCGCCGAGCTGGAGGCAGCCGGCTACGCCTTCCACTGCAACGCCGATACCGAGGTCCTGGTACACGGTTACGAGGAGTGGGGCGAGGACCTGGTCAACCGCCTGCGCGGCATGTACGCGTTCGTGATTCACGACCAGAACAAGAACAAGCTCTTTGGCGCTCGCGACATCTTTGGTATCAAGCCGTTCTATTACTACCAGGCATCCGATGGCTCGCTGCTGTTTGGCTCCGAGATCAAGAGCTTCCTGGACCATCCCAAGTTTGAGAAGGCCGTCAACCACGACGCGCTGCGCCCCTACCTGACGCTGCAATTCCCTGCCACGGAGGAGACCTTCTTTAAGGGCGTGTTCAAGCTTGCCCCGGCGCATTGCTTTACGTATGACCTGACGACCAACACCATGGACATCAAGCGTTACTGGAGCTGTGACTTCACCGACGACAACTCCAAGACCTTCGAGGAGTACGTGGACGAGTGCGACAAGGTCGTGCACGAAAGCGTCGCTGCACACCGAATCGCCGATGTTAAGGTGGGCTCGTTCCTTTCTGGCGGCGTGGACTCCAGCTACATTGCCGCCTGTCTCATGCCCGACACCACGTATTCTGTCGGCTTCGATTACAAGAACTTCAACGAGACCAACTACGCTGCCGAGCTTTCCGACAAGCTGGGCATCAAGAACGTGCGCAAGATGATTACCGCCGACGAGTTCTTCGATGCACTGCCCGATATCCAGTATCACATGGACGAGCCGCAATCAAACCTGTCCAGCGTGCCGCTGTACTATCTGGCACAGATGGCCGCTGAGGAAGTTACCGTCGTCCTTTCGGGCGAGGGTGCCGACGAGCTGTTTGCCGGCTACGAGTGGTACGAGGACACCCCCGAGATGCGCTCCTTTAAGAAGCGCGTGCCGCTCGGCGTGCGTCGTGCCCTGGGCTCGCTCGTTCAGCATCTCCCCTACTTTAAGGGTCACAACTTCCTGACCAAGTGCGCCGAAGTTCCCGAGCGCTGGTATGTGGGTCAGGCAAAGGTGTTCGATCCCTCCGAGGTCGACAAGGTGCTCAAGCCCGCTTATGACACCGGCAAGAACGCCGCGGAGATGTGCGCCGAGTACTACAAGCAGGTTCCCAACTGCTGCGAGCTTTCTAAGAAGCAATACCTGGATATGAACATGTGGCTGCCGGGCGACATCCTGCTCAAGGCAGACAAGATGTGCATGGCGCATTCTCTGGAGCTTCGCGTCCCGTTCCTGGACAAGAAGGTCATGGAGTTTGCCGAGCACATTCCCGCCAACTACCGTGTTAACGAAGAAGGCTGCAAGCTCGTTCTGCGTCACGCTGCCAACCGCACGCTGCCCGACGAGTGGGCAACGCGCAAGAAGGTGGGCTTCCCCGTACCGGTCAAGTTCTGGCTGCGCGAGCAAAAGTACTACGACTACGTAAAGGAATACTTCACCGCACCATGGGCTGCCGATTTCTTTGACACCGATGCGCTCATGAAACTGCTTGACGATCACTTTGAGGGTCGCGCGCTCAACCAGCGCAAGATCTATACCACACTGACGTTCCTCATCTGGTATAAGCGCTTCTTTATCGACGAGGACACGGACGCCGAAGTCGCCGCGTAAGTTTCGTTATGAATTAGCAGTGAACAGCCCAGGGTTTCCGCTATACTCAATCCCTGCGGGCGATTGGCGCAACGGTTAGCGCAGGTGCTTTACACGCACAAGGCTGGGGGTTCGAATCCCTCATCGCCCACCACTTGATTGAAAAGGCTCCCAGCGATGGGGGCCTTTCCTTTTTGGGCCCCGTGCAGAGGGATTCGAACCCGCCAGGGTGCGGAGCTGAGGAAACGCGAAACGTTTTCCAGCGCAGCACGCGAGGAGCGGAGCGACGAAGCGGGGCGCGGGCGGCGCCAGCCACACGCGGACATCCCTCATCGCCCACCATTGAATTGTTTGGCCTCCAGCGATGGGGGCCTTTCTTTTTTGTGCCCAGCGCATGGGATTCGAACCCGCCAGGGTGCGGAGCTGAGGAAACGCGAAACGTTTTCCAGCGCAGCACGCGAGGAGCGGAG
>DBGDZK010000030.1:0-2849 GCA_048373195.1 Collinsella sp. | reverse complement strand
GTCGCAGATGTCGCCCACGACGAGCTCGACCCTATCCTCGGGCAGCCCCGCGATGTTCTCGGGGTTGCCGGCGTAGGTCAGCTTGTCCAGGACGGTGACGTGCACCTCGGGGTGGTTGTTGCCCACGTAGTGCACGAAGTTGCTGCCGATGAAGCCGCAGCCGCCAGTGACGATGATATTCTTGGGTTCGAAAATCTCAGACATGAAAATCCAATCTGAAGCATGTACAGCTTCTTTAGTATGCCGCAGGAAGTGACGCCGCGACGCTATTCAACAAAACTATCGGACATTTCGGCATGCGATAAGAGCCATAACCTTCGCAGAATTACCTCCTGTACAAAACGCCTCCGAAATGCAGTCTTTGTCGTAGTGAAAAACCGAATCCCCAGTTATTTCACGTAAGTACTTATAGAAGAAATCCTCCCAGCTTTTAAACTTCTCACTGTTTACAAAGGCTTCTGGGGTTTCCAAAACCGTCTTAACATCTAGCCCTGAAATTACGCCGGAGCTCAGTAGAAGCCACTCGAATGATTCGGGAAGACAAACCGTAACAGTATCGCGGTGAATGTCTTGCAGCTTAAGGACGCGGTCCGCATAGCACCCAAATGCCGCCCCGTCCGCGACAACAAACACGCGATCGTCGAGATGCTGATCCAACCAGCCCAAAATCGCGCTGTTCGTCATGGCCGAAGTACAGGTAAGCTCACTGTCAGCGAAATGCCGTTCAAAGAACTGGAAACCAGACTTACTGTCCTCGCATAGAAGGATAGAAAAGTCCTGTTTTGGCGCCGACCGGGAAATAGCATAACGATGATTCCCGCGATCTTGATAAACAGGGACGAAAGAATGGTATTTTCCGCTCGTCTTAATCTTGTAAATCTCATCCACGCTATACGGAAGATTGGGGAAATCAGCCCTTGAGATCAGCACGAAATAATTCGAGGAATACAGCACATGATGGGCAAACTCATCAGAATGAATCTCTTTTAAGCCCTCATCGACAAATACAATCGAGTCATGAACGGACGAAAGCTGGTTTCGCCAATCATAATCGGTCAGGGCGACACAGGGACAATCGCATTGCAAGGAAACACCCGACTGCTCGCCCGTTCGCATGTAGTCTGCGACCATGTTAAACAGTGTCGTCTTACCCGTGCCACTATCCCCACGCACAATAGTAATGTTCCGTTTAATGGTAAATGTGTACTTGGTTCCCCTGCGGCGGGAAATCTTAACGAGATGCGAACCGTTCATAAGCAGCACCTACAGATACGGAATCGACTCGTGAATCAAATCGGCCATGCTGTGAACGATTCGGCCGCTATTCACGACTTTAATTTTAAAATCCTCGCGACCAAAGTCCATCACATGATAGAGATTCACAACGAGCTTGCGGTCTTTCGCCATGTCGAGAATCCACTTGGCACAGTTGTCACCACAGGTAGAAGCGTTAAAAATATGCTTACGATCAAATCTCATAAGCAGCAGCGTTTTCACGCCACCAGAAAGCTGGAGTGGGGAGATGGATCCAAGCACAGGGCTTTCGATGACGTTTTCGGAGACAACAACCGATCGATCGACATCTTTAATTATCGAGACTGCATAGGGATCCGTAATCCAAGAAGACCGGTAAGAGTTTTTGAAATATGTCGCTGTGTTGTAAATCGCTTCTGGCATATCGCCAAAGTAGACGCTTAACACATCCACTCCCAATCATATTGTCTTTATGGTCAACGTAATCATAACGAAAGGGGCCACCAGATAAACGGTGACCCCTAAAGAAAACAAGCTTGCGCTAGTACTCGCGCGGGCTGTTGACGATCTCGCCGGCGGCGACCTTCTTCAGGTGCTGGCCGTAGACCGACTTGCCGTAGGCCTCCGCGGCCTCCTCCAGCCCGGCGGTCGTAATCCAGCCGTTCTCCCAGGCGATCTCCTCGGGGACCGAGACCGGCAGGTCCTGGGAGTGCTCCACGGCGCGGACGAACTCCGCGGCCTCGTGCAGGCTCTCCATGGTGCCGGTGTCGAGCCACGCGTACCCGCGGCCCAGCGTCACGACGGACAGCGTCCCCTCCTCCAGGTACATCTGGTTGAGCGTGGTGATCTCCAGCTCGCCTCGGGCGGAGGGCTCCACCCTATGCGCCTTGGCGGCCACGTCGCCCGGGTAGAAGTACAGGCCGGTGACGGCGTAGGAGCTCTTGGGCTCGGCGGGCTTCTCCTCGATGGAGACGGCACGGCCCTCCCCGTCGAACTCCACGACGCCGAAGCGCTCGGGGTCGTCCACGTGGTAGCCGAAGACCGTGGCGCGGCCCGACTCGGCGTTCTGGACGGCGCGCGTCAGGTGGCGCGAAAGGCCGTTGCCGTAGAAGATGTTGTCGCCGAGCACCAGCGCGCACGGCTCGCCGGCGATGAACTCCTCGCCGATGGTGAACGCCTGCGCCAGGCCGTCCGGCGAGGGCTGCTCGGCGTAGGAGAGGTTCACGCCGTAGCGCGAGCCGTCCCCGAGCAGGCGCTCGAAGTTGGGCAGGTCGGTCGGCGTGGAGATGACCAGGATGTCGCGGATGCCCGCAAGCATGAGGGTGGACAGCGGGTAGTAGATCATGGGCTTGTCGTAGACCGGCAGCAACTGCTTGGAGGTCACGAGCGTGAGCGGGTACAGGCGGGTGCCGGAACCGCCGGCGAGGATGATGCCTTTCATAGAATTCCTCTCAGTTGACAATCGTTGAGCAAAAGCTGCTAATTGCAAATAACGATTAGACAAACATAGTTATTAAAATTATATGCGCCGGCAACGGCTTCCTCCTCATTCTCTTTAAAACGGACAGCAGAAACACGCATCCCTTGATTGTCAT
>DBGDZK010000029.1:0-18515 GCA_048373195.1 Collinsella sp. | reverse complement strand
TGCGCCTCGAGCCACTCGATGCAGGCCTCGGGGTAGCAAGCCAGGACGATGATGTCGCATTCGCCGAGTGTCTCGTCGTTGAGTTCTCCGGCGACGGTGCCCATACTGGCGGCCGTCATGACGTCGTCATCGGGGTCCCAGGCCAGCACGCGGACGCCCGCCTGCGCATAGCCGCGGGCAAAGCTGCCGCCGATGAGGCCGAGGCCGACGATGCCGGCGCACTTGGGGCCGCCCTGGTTAACGCGTGCGTTTCTCACCGTACCCATGGGCTACTCCATGGTCTCTTGGCAGACAACCTCGCGGATGGCTCGGATGCGGCGCATGGTGTCGTCGAACTGATCGGGGGTGAGGGCCTGGGCGCCGTCGGACCAGGCGCGGCTCGGTTCGTCGTGGACCTCGATCTCCA
This sequence comes from Collinsella sp., assembly GCA_048373195.1. Classification (GTDB taxonomy): domain Bacteria; phylum Actinomycetota; class Coriobacteriia; order Coriobacteriales; family Coriobacteriaceae; genus Collinsella. The sequence goes on along the minus strand of DBGDZK010000029.1, from coordinate 18,109 downwards.
GACCGTTGGCGCCGCAGGCGGTCGCGGCGAGCGCCATGGGCTCAACGTAGCGGGTGTAGCCGGTGGCGTGGCTGGGGTCGGCGACGACGGGCAGGTGCGACAGGTGGTGCAGCACCGGCACGGCGTTGAGGTCGAAGGTATTGCGGGTACGGGTCTCGAAGGTGCGGATGCCGCGCTCGCACAGGATGACGTTGTCGTTGCCCTCGCTCATGATGTACTCGGCGGCCATGAGCAGCTCATCGATCGTGCCGGACATACCGCGCTTGAGCAGGACCGGAGTCTTGGTCTTGCCGACCTCCTTGAGCAGGGGGAAGTTCTGGGCGTTGCGGGCGCCGATCTGCATGACGTCAATCTTCTTGTCCAAGAAGACCTGCACGTCGCGCGGGTCCATGATCTCGGTGACGATCGGCATGTCGAGCTCGGCCGAGGCCTCGCACAGCAGGTCCAGACCGGCGGGGCCCATGCCCTGGTAGGCGTACGGGGACGTGCGGGGCTTGTAGGCGCCGCCGCGCAGCATCGTGGCACCGGCGGCCTTCACGCGACGGGCGATGCGGATGAGGTTCTCGCCCTCGACGGAGCAGGGGCCTGCGATGACCTGGAACTGGTCGCCGCCGATTTTGACGCCGTGGCCGCAGTCGATGACGGAGTCCTCGGGGTGGAACTTACGGTTGGCGCGCTTGAACGGCTCGGAGACGCGCTGCACGCGCTCGACGACGTCCATGGACTCGAGCAGGAACGGGTCGATCTTGGTCGTATCGCCCACCAGGCCGATGATCGTCTCGTTCTCGCCGCGCGAGACATCGGTCTTCAGGCCCTTTTTCTCAATCCAGCTGACGATATGGCCGACGGCCTCGTCGCTGGCGCTCTGCTTTAAAATTGCAATCATGGTGTGCCTCTCACCTCGATGGATAACTTTTGCAAAAACGGCCCGCATCGCGAGCCGTGTATATGGTGCATGTGAGTTTATACTATCTGACTCGCTTTTGCCTTCTAAAGTGGGCCGTTGCGCCTCGTCTCCCACGGAATTGCAAAGCTTTTTCTTTTCTTTTGTTAGCCCATGACGCACTTGGGTATAATGCCAAACGTTGGCCCTATTAGCTCAGGGGATTAGAGCGTCTGCCTCCGGAGCAGAAGGCCGTTGGTTCGAATCTAACACGGGGCACCATCGAACGTAAGACCGTCCGAACCTCGCATGGTCCGGGCGGTTTTTCTTATACCGACGCGACGTGATGGGACGTGGTATGGCAGTAACGGATATCGAGCGCGGACTCTCGACCGCCGAGGTCGAGGAGCGCATCGCCGCCGGTAAGATCAACCGCAACATGGAGCTCAAGACCAAGTCGGTCAAAGAGCTCATCATCGAGAACCTCTGCACGCTGTTCAATTTGATCAACGTGATCTTGGCGTTCCTGGTCATTTTGACCGGTTCGTTTAAGAACCTGACGTTCCTGTTTGTGGTGTTCCTCAATACCGCTATTGGCGTCATTCAATCCATGCGGTCCAAGAAGATGGTCGATAAGCTCACGCTGCTGACCTCTAAGAAGGCCATCGCGGTGCGCGACGGTGCCGAGGTGGAGCTCGACTTGGACCAGATCGTGCTCGACGACATCATCCGCCTGGGGCGCGGCGACCAGATTCCCGCCGACGCCGTGGTGGTTTCGGGCGATGCGCTCGTGAACGAGAGCTTGCTGACGGGCGAGAGCGACCTTATCAAGAAACAGCCCGGTTCCGAGCTCATGAGCGGCAGCTTTATCGACTCGGGCCTGCTGCGTGCCCGCGTGATCCATGTCGGCGCCGACAACTACGTGGCCAAAATTAATAACGAGGCCAAGTACGTCAAAAAGGTCAATTCCGAGATCATGAACGCGCTTAACGCCATCGTGCGCTTTGCGAGCATCATCATGATCCCGCTCGGTTTGGCGTTGTTTGCCTCAAGTGTGAGCGAGCTGTGGGATGCCGCGGGAACCCCGGGCGATAGCGCGCTTTCGTGGTGCTTCTCCGAGCTGTTGGCCGGTCATGTGCCTTCGTCGGCGCTGTTGTCCACGGTGGGCGCCCTGCTGGGCATGATCCCGCAAGGCCTGGTGCTTCTGACCTCGTCGGTGCTCGCCATCGCCACGGTGCGCCTGGCCCGCCGCAAGGTGCTGGCGCAGCAGCTCTACTGCATCGAGACGCTCGCTCGCGTCGACGTGCTGTGCCTGGACAAGACGGGCACCATCACGTCGGGCCGCATGGAGGTCGAGGGCACGTATCCGCTGCCGGTTGAGGGCGTGAGCCTAGGCGCCGGCTCGGACGAGGCGGTCGTTCCCGTCGATACCACGGTACTCGATTTTGCGCTGGCTAACGTCGCGCGTGCGACTTCGGCCGATGCCAACGAGACCTGCCAGGCGCTTCTCAACTATTACGCCGATCGCCCGGTCGAGGTGTCTGAGCCGCTGTCGGTCATTCCGTTCTCGTCCTCCAAAAAATGGAGCGGCGCGTCGTTTTCGCAGGGCTCCTATGTGATGGGTGCGGCGCAGTTTGTGCTCTCTGATCATGTGTTTTCGCAGGTCGAGAACCGTGTCGCCGACATTGCCGATACCTGCCGCGTGCTCGTTGTGGCGCGCGTGGACGGCTTTACGCCCGATGGCGATATGGTGGGCGAGGCCGAGCCCGTGGGCTTTGTGACCATCCGCGACGAGATTCGTACCTCGGCGGCCGAGACCATCGGCTACTTTAACGAGCAGGGCGTGACCCTCAACGTGATCAGTGGCGACGACCCGCGTACGGTGTCGTCGATCGCGCGCGTGGTGGGCGTGCCGGGGGCGGACGCTTATGTGGACGCCACGACGCTCGATACGCCGGCCAAGCTCGATGCCGCAGTGGACCGCTACCATGTCTTTGGTCGTGTGACCCCGCAGCAGAAGCGCGAGCTCGTGCAGGCGCTCAAGCGCCGCGAGCACACCGTGGCCATGACGGGCGACGGCGTCAACGATGTGCTGGCGCTCAAGGAAGCCGACTGCTCCGTCGCCATGGCGGCCGGCTCCGATGCCGCGCGTAATGTGGCCGAGATCGTACTCGTCGACAACGACTTTGCCTCGATGCCCGCCGTGGTGGCCGAGGGCCGTCGCTCCATCAACAACCTGCAGCGTTCGGCCTCGCTGTTCCTGACCAAGACGCTGTTCTCGATGGGCCTGGCGGCGCTGTGCATTGCGCTGCCGCCGTACCCCTTCGAGCCCATCCAGATGACACTCATCAACTTCTTTTGCATCGGCGCGCCGGGCTTTGTGTTGGGCCTGGAGCCCAACAATGCTCGCGTGAAGGGTGCGTTTTTGACGAATGTACTCAAGCGTGCACTGCCGACGTCGATTGCGGTCATTCTGGCTGCGGCGCTCGATATCTTTGTGGCGCGCGTGTTTGGCTTTAGCCAGCTCACGCTGTCTACGATGTGTCTGTTTACGTCGTGCGCGGCGAGCGTCAGCCTGATCTGGCGCATCTCGCAGCCTCTCACGCCCTTACGTGTGGTGCTCTTTGTGTTTGTAGTCGCCGGCATCCTGGTGGGCGTTATCGGATTCCCGGGGCTGCTGTCTATTGCCAACCTGTCGATGGGCCAGATGGTTATCTTGGCTGTCATCGTGGTCTTTACCTGCTCGGTGTTCTTTAAGCTCGCCACGATGATGGATTCGCTCAAGCCGCGTCGTCGTCATGTCGCAACTGGTTTTGGCCGCGGTGTGCACGTCCGCCTGGGTCGCGGTGGCGGCAAGGTGAGCTCGACGGGTTCGACGGCCGAGCGTTTTGCCAAGCGCGTCGCCGCCGACATGGCGCAGCGCCGCGAAGATCGCACCGCTCGCGAGGCCGAGGCCCGCGCACTCGAGGGCGTGGGCCAGGCCCAGCCCAAGAAAAAGAAGAGTACCGGAGCTAAGCGCTCTCGTGTGACCAAGTCCGCCCAAGGCATCAAAGTCTCGATGCCAAGCAAAAAGAAGAAGTAGCTACGCGCCCTGGCGATGTTGAATTGGTGCCTTGTTCCTGTGGGGCCGTGGCGATGTTATGCTCTAACCTCGATTGTTTGAATTGCTTCGAAAAGAGGATGCCGTGATCTGCCCGCATTGCCTTAAGACTATCGAGGACGGCGCCTCGTTCTGCCCCTACTGCAACGCCTATGTGGGTCCGGGCGATGGTCCCGAGCACACCGAGTTCGTGTTCTGTGAGGGCTGCGGTGCCCGTCTTTCTCCGCATGATCGTACGTGCCCCAAATGCGGACGCCCCGCTCCGGGTATCCTCTCCGAGGACGCGGCCGCATCCGACCTGGCAGCGGGCCGCACGGCGGGCTTTCCGCGCCTAACGCAAGAGCAGATCGATACCGAGGTGCCGCATGCGCCGGCCTCTGCCGCTGCGGTGCTTTCGGATGCCGCTGATCCTAACGAGACCTGCGTGCTGCCGGCTTTCGATAAGGATTTCGGTATCCCCAAGGTCGATATTCCCACGCCCGTTTCCCTGCATGACGATGCTCAAAAACCCAAGCGCAAGGTGCACCCCGACGAGGACGCCTATCACAAGCACAAGCGTCATATCCCCAAGCCGCTCATCGTCATCGCGGTCCTTGCCGTCCTTTGCGGCGGTGCCTATTGGTTCGTGACAGCCGATCCCATGGGTGTCATGCCTGGCTTCTATGACCAGTTTGGCCAGGCCGCGCAGACGACCTTCCCTACGCGCCAAAAGGGCGAGGCGACTGAGGACGATACCAAGCAGGACGATTCTGCCGAGGTGGTCCAGGAAGAAACCGTGCTCACCGATGATCAGCTCTATACCAGGCTCGACGGTCTGTATCAGACTATCGTGTCCTACGGTGACGAGGACCAGATCGGCGAGGTCATCGATTCCTTTAACAACGGCTATCTCCGATCGCCGCTGTCCACCCGTCAGGAGCTGTCGCAGAGTGCCTACGCCCTGCGCGACCAGATCAAAAAGACGCAAGATGAGCTCAACAACCTTAAGTATCAGGACGATACGGTCTATGCGGATGACATCGCCCACTTAAAGCAGCTTGCCGAGTGGATGTTCGAGCGTGTCGACGTGATCTGCCAGAGTTGGGACATCTCGCTGGCCATTCCCGATGGTGAGTCGATGAGTTCCCACCAAAGCGAGATCCTGGCGCCCATCGCGCAGGGCGGCAACAGCGCGCTGAACCAGTACGACGCCAATGTGGGTTCCTGGAAGCCGCAGCAGCGTTCCTAAAATTAGTTCGCCATAGTCGGCATAACCTACGTGCGCAATTGATGTAAGCGCATGCTTATTGCTACAATTCGTACAAATATGCTTTAAACGCACGAGGAAGGAACCACATGTTTGGTTTTAAGAAAGAGCTCTACACGCCCGAGTATCAGCTTGCCGGCGACGAGTGCGCCGTTATCGAGACGTCGAAGGGTACCATCAAGGTCAAGTTTGACGGCGAGGGCGCTCCCATTCATGTCGCGAACTTCTGCGAGCTTTCCACGATGGGTTTCTATGATGGCCTTAAGTTCCATCGCTATGTGCCCGGCTTTGTCATTCAGGGCGGCGACCCCAATACCCGCGATATGTCCGGCGCCGACGTCGCTGCCGGTCTTGAGGGCCCCGACGGCATGCCCGGTACCGGTGGTCCCGGCTACTGCATCAAGGGCGAGTTTGCCACCAATCCGCGCAACAGCCATGTCGATGGTGCCCTTGCCATGGCACGCTCCATGGACCCCGATTCCGCGGGTTCGCAGTTCTACTTCTGCCTGGGTGCCCAGCATAACCTCGATTCCGGTTACACCGTCTTTGGTACCACGGTCGAGGGTCTCGATGTGATTTCGCAGCTGCGTGCCGGCGACGAGATCGTCCATGTCGAGATCGTTCACGAGTAAAGGGGACTTCCTTGAATAGCCAGCTGATCCAACAGGGCCGCGCCGCTTACCGCGCGGGTGATTTTTCCGCTGCAGCCCAGATGCTTGGGGCGGCAAAAACTCCCGATGAGATTATGGGCGAGGCCGATCACCTTCGTGGCAACGCCTTGATGCACCTGGGCATGTATGCCGAGGCCGCCGAGGCCTACGCCGCTGCCCTCAATGACGGCACCTACGGCAAGCGCGGCGCGCTGCTCACCAACCGCGGCAAGGCACTCGCCGCCGTGGGCGACTACACGACGGCCGCCCAGGCGTTCTCTGCTGCTACGCAGGATGCTTCCTATGCCACGCCGTTCAAGGCCTATCTGGGCCTGGGTAACGCGCTGTTCCAGTCGGGCGACTATGCCAACGCGGGTACTGCCTTCCGTCAGGCTGCCATCGACGGCGCCAATCCGGCTCCTGCCGCCGCACTCGGCGAGCTTGGTCGTTGCTTCATTAAGCTCGGCCGTCCGGCGGATGCCGTGGAGACCTACCGCACGGCTATCGACTTTGCCGGCCCCCGCGACGACACGCGTGCGCTCAACGCCGGCATGGGTCAGGCACTTTCTGCCGCCGGCCGCCCCTCCGACGCACTCGACGCCTTTAACGCCGCTACTGCCGATGGCATCTACCAGCTCACCTCCGAGCAGGCCGATGAGCTTGCCCGCGTGCACGATTCGCTTGCCGCGCTGTCTGCCCAGACGGCTATGGCCACGGCTCCGGCGCCCGCGATGGACGCTCCTGCCGTCGATCCGCTCGATCCTACGGGCGCGACCGGTCAGTTTATGCCCGATCCCTCGGACACCGGCTTCTTTACGCTGTCCGAGTCCGAGATGGTCCAGCAGGACCGTCAGGATCGTAAGCAGGCCAAGGTTCGTCGCCGCCATCGCCACACGGGTCTCAAAGTCTTCATCGTGCTGCTTCTGCTCATTTTGATCGCCGCGGGCGGTCTGGGCTTTGCCTACACGCGCGGCTTTGGCTTCCCGTCCCAGGAGTCTGTCGTTACCGATCTGTTCCAGGCTGCCGGCGACGGTGACACCGCAAAGGCCGAGTCTTGCCTGGCCTCGAGCCTGTCCGAGGACGCCAAGTCGATGATCATCTCCTCGATTCCGCAGGGTGCCACCGTGTCCGTCGAGGGCATGGATCAGTCCATGACCGAGACGACCGCTAAGGTTAAGGCATCGCTGTCCAAGGGCGGCGAGCAGGAGTACACCGTCAAATTCGTGCGCTCCGATAACCATATCGGCTGGGCCGTTTCCTCGCTCGATATGGATTTCTCGGCTGCTGACAACCAGTAGTGACCTTATGGGATTTAGCTTTGCCCGGCGCTTCACCGCAAGTGAGGTGCCGGGCTTGCGCTAGTATGATGAGCTAGTAGTTTTCCAGCAATCATCCAACACATCAGGAGTTGCGTTGTTTTCTTTGATGGATATGTTCTTCGGTAGCTATGCGGGCGATCTTGCCATCGACCTCGGCACCGCAAATACGCTTGTCTCCGTGCGCGGCAAGGGCATCGTCATTCGCGAGCCCTCTGTTGTCGCCATCGACAAGAACGACGAGCGCATCCTGGCGGTCGGTATCGAGGCAAAGCGCATGCTCGGCCGTACGCCCGGCAACATCGTGGCCGTTCGTCCCCTGAAGGACGGCGTCATCGCCGACTTCGATGTTACCGAGGCCATGCTTCGCTACTTTATCGACAAGGCGTCCGAGAAGCGCTATCCGTGGACCCCGCGTCCGCGCGTTGTCGTCTGCGTTCCTTCCGGCGTCACGTCGGTCGAGAAGCGAGCTGTCTTTGAGGCCACGATCCAGGCCGGTGCTCGCCAGGCCTATCTGATCGAAGAGCCTATGGCCGCCGCTATCGGCGCCGACCTGCCCGTCGAGGAACCCACCGGCTCCATGGTCATCGACATCGGTGGCGGTACCACCGAGGTCGCTGTTATCGCTATGGGCGGCATCGTCGTCTCGCAGTCCATCCGTATTGCCGGTGACGAGTTCGACCAGGCCATCCTCACGCACGTTCGCGATGCCTACAACCTGGCCATCGGCGAGCGTACGGCAGAGGACATCAAGATCAAGGTCGGTTCCGCCGTGCCGCTCAAGGACGAGCTCGACGTCGAGGTCAACGGCCGCGACGTGATCACCGGTCTGCCCAAGACCGTGCGCATCGAGAGCGAGGAGATTCGTCGCGCACTCAACAAGCCACTCGACGAGATGGCCAAGGCCGTCAAGGACGCACTCGACGCTACGCCTCCCGATCTTGCCTCGGACCTTATGTACTACGGCATTTTGCTGACCGGTGGCGGTGCGCTGCTGCGCGGTCTCGACGTGCGCCTGCGCGATGAGACCGGTGTTTCGGTCAACGTCAGCCCCACGGCGCTCGATAATGTCGTTAACGGCTGCGCCCGCGTGCTCGAGGCCAATGCGTTTGATGGCGGCTTCGTCCAGACCAATGCTTAATTTCCAAAAGGTGGATTCCATTTGGCACGATCTTCGGGTTTCTCCACAAATCTGAATACCAAGCGACAATCAACGGGTATGCGCCCGTTGATTGTTTTCAGCCTGATTTCGGTGTTGCTGCTCACGTTTTACATCCGCGAGGGCGAGGCAGGGCCGATTCATGCCGTGCGTTCGGGCGTAACGACGATTACCTCTCCGGTGCGCTTTGTGGGCTCGGCTGTGGCGGCTCCCTTCAATGCGATTGGCAACGTGTTCTCTAACCTAACGGCGTCGCAGGACACGCTCGACGAGCTCAAGAAGCAAAATGAGGAGCTGACCTCTAAGGTCGCCGAGCTTTCTGAGGCTCAAAAGACCGCTGAGCGTCTGGAGGGGCTGGTCGGCCTGCAGTCGACCTACAACCTCAAATCGACCGCAGCTCGTATCGTTGGTGCCTCGGGCGATGCCTGGACCTCGACCGTCACGATTGATAAGGGTTCTGCCGACGGGCTTACCATCAACATGCCTGTGACGAGTTCGGCCGGTGTTATCGGCCAGATCATCGAAGTCTCGGCCAAAACGTCCACCGTGCGCCTGATTGGCGACGAGAACTCCGGCGTATCCGCCATGGTGCAGGACACGCGCGCCCAGGGCATGCTGCAGGGTCAGGCTGACGGCACGCTGCGTCTTGAGTACGTGAGCGTCGACTCCGATGTTAAGGTTGGCGACATCATCGTGACCTCGGGCATCGGTGGCGTGTTCCCCAAGGGTCTACCGCTCGGCACCGTCTCGTCGGTTGAGAAATCGGCAAACGACATGTACTACACCATTGTGGTGCGCGCTCAGACCACGGCCGAGAACAACGAGGAAGTGCTGGTCATCACCTCGCTGACCGACGAACAATCGGCCTCGGATGAGGACGTGAGCACGGCCAACAGCACGCCGCAGGGAACGTCGCGCGACGCTGCGACCAAGACGAAGGACGAGAGCTCGGATGACAGTTCCGACACGTCCGAGACGACCGATTCTGGCTCGAGCGAATAGGGGGCATGTCCATGGATCTACACGAGCAGGGGATGAGCTCCCGTACGTTTGTGATCGCCGCCATCGTGTGCGTGCTGCTGCAGGCAGGCCTGGCACCGCAGATCTCCATTGCGGGCGGTCGCGTCAACTTCATGATTATCCTGGTGTGCCTAAGCGTGTTCTCGGGCGACCCGACCCGTGCCGTCGTGTGCGGTTTTTGCAGCGGCTTGTTTTATGACCTGTCCGCTGCCGTGCCGGTGGGCGTTATGTCGCTCCTGCTTACCGTGGGCTCTTTTGCCCTGGTGCACAGCGCCGTCGGTCAGACGGGCGGTACTCCGAGTGCGCGCGGCATCACCGTGGGCGCCTTTGCGCTCGTCATTAATGTGATCTACAGCATCATCTTGCTGTTTATGGGTTTGGAGACGAGCTTTGTCGTGGCGATCTTTGGGCATGCGTTGCCGTCTTCGATCCTGACGGGTCTGGTTGCCATTCCGTTTTTGATGTCCGGCGTCGTGCCGCAGTCCGGCTATGGATTCTCCGCACGTGGCGGACGCCAGACGGGTATGCGCTTTAAGCCCAAGACCCGCAAGCTCAAATAGGGGAGGCCCGTAGATGTCTTCCCAGATGACGGTTATTATCGCCGGTATCGTGCTGGTTGTGGCCATCGTGGTCGCGCTGGTCGTCATGCGTCGTGGCGATTCCCGTTTTACCTACGATACGCAGCATGGAACGGCCCCGCGCGCCACCGAGGGCGAGGGCAATACCGCGGCGACCGCCTTTAAGGGCCGCTTTTCCATCCTCACCACGGGTGTGGGCGCGATGTTTGCGGCGCTTGCCGTCAAGCTGTGGGGCATGCAGATGGTCTCATCGGACTATTACGAGAAGCAGGCCAATAGTAATCAGACTCGTACCGTTACAACACCCGCTGTGCGCGGTCGCATCCTCGACCGCAATGGCGTGGCGCTTGTCCAGAACCGTCCCTCACTTGCTGTCGTGGCCTACCGCGACCTTGCCGAGGATGAGGTTCTGGTTCGCCATCTTGCCAACGTGCTTGGAATGCCTTACGTGGCGGTCCTTCGTAATATTCAGGACAATACAGAGGGCGCTCAGAGCCTGCATACCATCGCGACGGACGTCCGTCGCTCCACGGTTGCCTATATTCAGGAGCATGCCGGCGAGTTCCCGGGCGGCAAGATTGCCGAGCGTACCGAGCGCCAGTATCCATATGGCGAGACGGCATGCCATATCTTGGGCTATACCGGCACCATTACCTCCGAGCAGCTCGAGGCCCAGAATAAGAAAACCTCTGGCGATGATGATGCTTCTGCTGGCAAGATTACGTACCAGTCGGGCGATATCGTGGGCCAGGCGGGCGTTGAGAGCTACTACGAAAACCTGCTGCAGGGTATTCGTGGCGAGCAGACCGTCAAGGTCGATGCCTCGGGCAATGTGACCGGTCAGGCCGGCGCCGTGCCCGCGAAGGCCGGCTCTGACATTAAGCTCACGCTCGACCTTAAGATCCAGCAGGCCTGCGAGACGGCGCTGGCGAGCGCTATCGAGCTTGCCAAGACCACTGGCTACAGCAATGCCGGCAACGGCGCTGTAGTGTGTCTCGATCCCAACAATGGCGAGATCCTGGGCATGGCGAGCCAGCCCAAGTTCGATCCGTCCGTCTTTATCGGCGGCGTCTCAAATGACGTGTGGACCGAGCTCAATGATGACAAGGGTTCCCACCCGCTGCTCAACCGCGCCATTAGCGGACAGTACATGTCGGCCTCGACCATCAAGCCGCTCTCGGCACTGGCCGGTCTTGAGTTTGGAACCTACACGTCGGGGCAGACGACCAACTGCACGGGTTATTGGACGGGTCTGGGCAAGTCGTGGGGCAAGTACTGCTGGCTGCATTCCGGCCACGGCACCATGACGCTGCAGTCGGGTATCGCCAACTCGTGCGACCCTGTCTTCTACGACATGGGCAAGGCGTTCTTTTATGACGAGCAACATCCCGAGGGTCTGCAGGAGGTCTTTCGTCGCTGGGGTCTAGGCAAGACCTGCGGTATCGATCTGCCGAGTGAGGGCGCGGGCCGTATTCCCGATGCCGAGTGGAAAGAGTCGTACTTCACCGACGCATCTGCCGAGGACCGCAAGTGGAATGCCGGCGATATGACCAACATTGCCATCGGTCAGGGTGACATCCTGGTGACGCCCCTGCAGATGGCGTGTGCCTATATGGGTCTTGCCAACGGCGGCAAACAGTACGTGCCTCACGTGTTTTTGTCTGCCGTGTCGCGCGATGGCGACGGCGATGCCTATAAGTACAACGGCAAGGGCAAGAAGAAGCGCCTGGAGGCCAAGATCAACAGCGATTCGGATTTGGCTCTTGTTCGCAACGGCATGCACGACGTGATTTACACGGCATCGACGTCCCTGGCGGCTCACTTTGGCACCCTGACGCCGCAGGTATACGGCAAGTCGGGCACGGGCGAGAAAAGTGGCGAGGATGAATACGCGTGGTTCTGCGCCTATGCACCGGCCGATGACCCCAAGTATGTCATCGCTACCGTCCTGGAGCAGGGCGGCGGTGGCTCAGATACCGCGATGCATGTCGTGCGCGACGTGCTCGGCGTGATTTATGACGAGCCCGATACCTCTTCGGCCTCGGGCGATTCTTCGGTTCGATAGGAGGTTGCGATGGATTTTTCTCCGGCGGATCTGTTCCGTTCAACCAAGACCGGCTCTCGCAGCAGCCTGGACCGCGTCAACAAGCAACTTTCGGCCTCGCGCGGCACGTTTCGCCAAAAGGTGCATATCGGTGTGCTCGTGGCTACAGTGGCGCTCGTCGCCTACGGTGCCATCATTATCTGGTCGGCTTCGCAGTTTAAGGCCGATGCTTCGTTCTCACGCCATCTGCTGGGAATTGGCATCGGAGCGGTGCTGGCGGTGCTCGTCTGGCGTACCGACCTTCGCGGTATTTCCAATTTCTCGACGGCGTTGCTCGTCATCGACCTGATCGTGATCTTCTCGCCCAAGATTCCGGGTCTGTCCTATACGGGCGGTCTGGGCATGACGGGTTGGATCAAGATTCCCGGTATCGGCTTGACATTCCAGCCGGTTGAGCTTGCCAAGCTCATCACCATCTTCTTTATTGCTACGCTTGGTTCGCAGTATAACGGTCGCATCGATACCGTTCGCGACTACGTCAAGCTCTGCGGCATGCTGTCTATTCCGTTTTTGGCCGTCGTTGCCATGGGTGACCTGGGCTCGGGCCTGGTCGTGCTGGTTTCGGGCGCCATCGTCATTTGTATGAGCGGTGCGCGCCGCGAATGGGTGCTGTCGACCCTGGCCCTGCTCGTGGGCCTGGTGGCCCTCGTCCTGGCGCTCGATTCGGTCTTTGATTCGTTGCTCGGCCACGATGTGCTCATCAAGCAGTATCAGATGAACCGTCTGACGGTCTTTATCGACCCCGATAATGCCGATTCGGATGATGCCTACAACCTGCAGCAGTCGCTTATCGCCGTTGGCTCGGGCGGCTTCTTTGGTAAGGGTTTGGGCCATGCGACGCAGTCGGCCGGCGGCTTTCTGCCTGAGTTCCACACCGACTTCGTCTTCGCCTTCCTGTCCGAGACCTTTGGCTTTTGCGGTTCCTTTTTGCTCCTGTGCCTCTACGTTCTGCTGATCTTTTCGACGATTCGCGTCGCCTTTAAGTGCGAGTCGCTGTTTTTGCGTCTTTCGTGTGTGGGCATCGTTGGCATGTGGGCGTTCCAGACTTTCGAAAACATCGGCATGTGCATCGGCATGATGCCGATTACCGGTATTCCGCTACCGTTTATTAGCTTCGGTTCGTCTTCGATGATGATTCAGCTGCTGACGGTGGGTATCGTACAATCCATATGGCGGCATCGTTCGGGCGCCGCGTAACCGCTGGAGGGGTTTGCTATGAAAATTCCCGTAGATAAGCTGACCCGCGCTTTTAAGATGGGCGCGTCCGTTAAGAAGGATTCCGATACGCCGGTGCGCGTCTCGGTCTATCTGGATTCGTCCGCCTCGCGCTTTCTGGCCGAGACGGTGCGTGACGCCTTTGTGCCGCAGACGACCTCGGGCATTGTGCGCGTCGAGCGTCTGGGGGAGGAGCGAATTGCTCCAAAGACCGATACCGATGTGGTGCTGGTGCTCTCGTGTGGTTCCGACCGCTTGGAGAGTGCCGTGCAGGAGCTCGTGATCGCCGGCGCGCCCGTGTGCGTGCTTGCCGAGTCTGCTGTGGAGGTGCCGTTTATCGAGGAGTCCACGCCCATGCTCGGCGTGGTAGCGGCAACCGATAAGACGTATCTGCTCGAGACGCTTGCCCGCTGGATTCTCGATCGCACCGACAAGGAAACGGCTTTTGCGGCGAACTTTGCCTTCATGCGCATCGCGGCGGCCAACCGTATCATCACCTCGTGCGCGCTCACCAATATGGCGACCGGTGCACTGGTGTTTTTGCCGGGCGCCGATTATCCCGTTATGGCGCTGGCGCAGGTGGGCATGCTCTTTGATCTCGCTGCCGTCTTTGGACGCGGCATTAAGCCTGAGCGCGGCTACGAGGTCGCGGGCGTGCTTGCCGGCGGTCTTGTGATCCGCGCGGTCACCCGCGCACTCGTCAAGCAGACGCCGCATATTGGGTTTGCCGTCAAGGCGCTCACTGCTGCCGCGGGCACCTATGGCATGGGCCGTGCGCTCGTTTCGCTCTACGAGCGCGATGTCGACTACAGCCGTGCCAACGAGGTGGTCACTGCCACGTTCTCCCGCGTTCGCGATCTGGTGACCACGGTCGCGGGCGCTACCCGTCCTATGGCGTCCTACCAGGACGCATCCGATCTCGCTGCTTAGGGGTTTTCCGTTGCGCGTTGCATACCAAGACTGTTTTCATTTAATTGAGCCGCTGCTCGCCAAGGTCGAGAAACCGAGCCGCTATATCGATCACGAGTGGGGCACGCTTTCCAAGGCCGATGCCGACTACCGTTGCTGCCTGATCTATCCGGATGTGTACGAGGTCGGTCTGCCCAACCAGGGTATCGCCATCCTCTACAACATCCTTAACCAGGCCGAGGGCATCTCCTGCGAGCGTGGCTATGTGCCGTGGCCCGATATGGGTGACGCTATGCGCGAGGCGGGCATTCCGCTGCTCTCGCTCGAGGGTGCAGCGCCGGTCGCTTCGTTTGATATCGTCGGTCTGCATGTGCCGCACGAGATGGCGGTGACGAACTTCCTCGAGGCACTCGACCTCGCTGGCATTCCACTGTTGGCGGCCGACCGAGGCGAAGACGACCCCATCATCATTGCCGGCGGCCCCTCGGTGTACAACCCAGAGCCGTACGCGGCCTTCTTCGATGCCATTCTCATCGGCGAGGGCGAGGAATCGCTGCTCGAGACCTGCCAGCTGCATCGCCGCCTGCGTGACGAAGGGGTCCCGCGCGCGCAGATTGTCGAGCAGCTTGCATCCATTGCCGGCAACTACGTGCCGTCGCTCTATGAAGTTCGTCACGACGAGCCCTGCTCGCCGCATGGCTACACCGTGCCGCGTGAGGGCAAGGATGCGCCGACCGTGGTCTACAAGCGCGTCGTCGAGGATTTCGGCGCCACGAATCCGCTGTCGCAGTCGTGCGTGCCTTATGCGCAGCTGGTCCACGACCGCCTGTCTATCGAGATCCTGCGCGGCTGCGCCCGCGGCTGTCGTTTTTGTCAGGCCGGCATGACGTATCGCCCGGTGCGCGAGCGCTCGGCCGACCAGATCGTCTCGTCGGTGATTCAGGGTCTGGAAAAGACCGGCTATGACGAGGTGTCGCTGACCTCGCTCTCCACGACCGAGCACTCCTGCATTCGCGACGTGCTCGGCAGGCTCAACCGCCGCCTGGAGGATACGGGTATTCGCGTGTCTATTCCGTCGCAGCGCCTGGATTCGTTTGGCGTGGATATGGCCGAGTCGGTCGCCGGCGAAAAGAAGGGCGGACTGACGTTCGCGCCCGAGGCCGGCAGCCAGCGCATGCGCGACATCATTAACAAGAACGTGACCGAGGAGGACCTGGACCGTGCGGCCAAGGCGGCCTTCGAGGCCGGCTGGAACCGCATGAAGCTCTACTTTATGATGGGCCTTCCCGGCGAGCGCGACGAGGACATCGTGGCCATCGCCAATCTGGCCGATCACGTGCTGGAGCTCGGTCGTTCCGTGGTGCCCAAGGCTCGTCGCGGCTCGATCTCGGTGTCCATCTCGGTTTCGGTCTTTATCCCCAAGGCTGCCACGCCGTTCCAGTGGTGCCCGCAGCTCGACTACGACGACGTCAAACGTCGCCAGAAGCTGCTTGTCACGAGCGTTCGCAACCGTGCCGTCCGCGTGCATTACCACGATGCCGAGACTTCGCTCATCGAGGCCGCGCTGTCCCGCGCCGGTCGCGACATGACGCCCGTCATCATCGATGCTTGGCGCTCGGGCTCCCGCTTTGACGCCTGGGTAGAGCATTTCTCGCTCGATAACTGGAAGGAGGCTGCTGCCAAAAACGGCATCGACCTCAATGAGCTTGTGCACCTGCCCTACGAGTTGGACTGGCGCCTGCCGTGGGAGCATGTGAGCCCCGGCTGCACGCGCGGCTTCCTCGAGCGCGAGTACCGTCGCTCGCTCGAGGGTGTCACGACTCCCGACTGCACCCGCACGTCGTGCACCGGCTGCGGGATCTGCCCCACGCTCCACGCCAAGAATGTATTGATGGGTGATCGCGCATGAGTGAGCGCCTGACCGACAACCCCTCGCTCTTTAGGCTTCGTGTTCGCTATGGCAAGCGCGATCGCCTTAAGTACCTGGGCCATCTCGAAGTAATCCATACCATTGAGCGCATCGTGCGCCGTGCGGGACTTCCCTATGCCGTCACGCAGGGCTTCTCTCCGCACATGCGCGTGGGCTTCTCTTCGGCGCTACCGGTTGGCACGTCGTCGACCTGCGAGTGGTATGACCTGTTTATGACCGAGTTCGTGGCGCTCGACGAGGCGTTTGGGCGCCTGGCTGCGGCGTCTCCGGCCGATCTGGCGCCCATCGAGGCGGCGTACATCGACGTGCGCACGCCGGCGTTGACGGCGCAGCTCACGCGCCTGTCGTATCGCATCGACCTGCACTTGGATTCCGAGGCGCCCGTAAGCGCCGATGAGGTGCGTCGTGCGATCGACACACTGCGCGCGGACCATGGCATCGACTACGCGCGCGGCAAAAAGAGCAAGCGCTTGGATTTGGATCATACGCTCGTGGGCTATGAGCTCACGGCGGGGGAGCGCCCGGACCATTTGGTGCTCATGCTCGACACCCATGCCGACAACGAAGGCTCCATGCGTCCGGAAATTTTGCTTTCTGCTGCTGATGTTTTGTTGCAGGGCTTGACCCCGGGCGTGGATGCACCTATTGTTTCCACCGGTATGCAAGACCTCGTGACCATCTGCTCCTACGATGTCGAGCGTCAGAATCAAGCATGCGAGGACGACGAGGGCCGACTCGTCAGCCCCATACCTGTGCGAACTTGTGGATTTGCTCCACATACTCGTTGACGGGGGTATTTTCGCCTGCTACTATATTCGGCTGTTGCACTAACTGATGCATGAAGGGCAAGTAAACATGTACGCAATCGTTAACACGGGCGGCAAGCAGTACAAGGTCGCCACCGACGATGTCATCACCGTCGAGAAGATCGAGGGCAATGAGGGCGACAAGCTCACCCTGCCGGTTATCTTCCTCAACGATGGTAAGAAGATCGTCACCGATCCCGACAAGCTGGCCAAGGCCAAGGTTACCGCTCAGATCGTTGAGCAGTTCAAGGGCGAGAAGCAGCTGGTCTTCAAGTTCCACAAGCGCAAGCGCTATCGTCGTCTGAAGGGTCACCGTCAGCAGCTCACCAAGCTGAAGATCGTGAAGGTTCAGGCTACCTCCCGCGCCAAGAAGGCTGTCAAGGCAGAGGCTGAGGCTGTTGCCGAGGCTCCCGTCGCCGAGTAGATTACACTCGTAACGAAAGAGTAGGTATACACAATGGCACACAAAAAAGGACTCGGTTCCTCCCGTAATGGCCGTGACTCCCGCGGTCAGCGCCTTGGCACGAAGCGCTATGCCGGCCAGACGGTAACCACGGGCACGATTCTCGTCCGTCAGCACGGCACGCACATCCACCCGGGTGAGAACGTTGGCCGTGGCAAGGACGACACGCTGTTCGCGCTGGTCGACGGTACCGTTGAGTTCCACAAGGGTATCAAGCACAGGGTCAGCGTACGCCCGCTCGCGAACGCGTAATTTACCCTTCATAGAGCACATATGTGGGAGGCACTTGAGTTTTTGGATTCAAGGGTCTCCCTCTTTTTTGTAGGAGGCGATTCTGTTGTCACAGTTCACCGATATCAGCCGCATTAACGTTTGCGGCGGCGACGGCGGGGCCGGATGCATGTCGTTTAGGCGCGAGGCATTTGTCCCCAAGGGCGGCCCCGATGGCGGCGACGGCGGTCGTGGCGGCAATGTCGTCATCCAGGCCGATGCTCAGCTGTCTTCGTTGATCGATTACCGCTTTAAGCATCACTTCCGCGCCGAGCGCGGCACGCACGGGCAAGGTGCCCGTCGTAACGGTAAGAGCGGCGAGGACCTGATTCTCAAGGTCCCTATGGGCACCGTGGTGCGCGAGCTCGACCCCGAGACGCAGACCCCGATGTTCGAGATTGCCGATCTTGTGCACGACGGCGAGCGCGTCGTCGTGGCGCCCGGTGGCGCCGGCGGTCGG
>DBGDZK010000028.1:0-3834 GCA_048373195.1 Collinsella sp. | reverse complement strand
GCTCTTCCGATCTGAGGATGAGCTCGCCCAGGCCGCCGATGTCGAACCCAACCCCGATGCTCCTATCATGAAGATTGCCCAATGGGCCGACTACCTGCAAAAACTCGGCGTTGGCGCTGTGCTCATCAACCCGCCGCTCGAGTCCGATAGTCACGGCTACGATACACGCAGCCTGCGCCATATCGACCGTCGCCTGGGTGGGGACGCCGACTTTGCCGCCGTGTGCGACACACTGCATGCTCACGGCATCCGCGTGGTGCTCGACGCCGTCTTCAACCACGTCGGCCGCGGCTTTTGGGCCTTCCGCGATGTGCAGGAGCGTAAGTGGGACTCGCCGTACAAGGACTGGTTCCACATTAGCTTTGATGGCGACTCCTGCTACGGCGACGGCTTTTGGTACGAGGGTTGGGAAGGCCATTTTGAGCTCGTGAAGCTCAACTTGCAAAACCCTGCCGTGGTCGATTACCTGCTAGAGTCCGTGCACCGCTGGGCCGAGGTCTTTGGCGTCGACGGCCTGCGCCTGGACGTTGCCTATATGCTCGACCGCGACTTCATGCGTCGTCTGCATAGCTTCGCCCGTGAGCTCAAGCCCGACTTCGTGCTGATCGGCGAGACGCTCCACGGCGACTACAACCAGATCGTCAACGACGAGATGCTCGACTCCTGCACCAACTACGAGTGTTACAAGGGCCTGTACTCCAGCTTTAACTCGGTCAACATGTTCGAGATTGCGCACTCGCTGCACCGTCAGTTTGGCGGCGACCCCTGGTGCATCTACCGCGGCAAGCACCTGCTGTCGTTTGTCGACAACCACGACGTGCCGCGACTGGCAAGCATCCTCACTGACAAGTCGTGCCTGCGCCCCGCCTACGGCATGCTCTTTGGCATGCCGGGCATCCCGTGCGTCTACTATGGCAGCGAGTGGGGAATTGCTGGCGAAAAGGGCGGCCCCGATGGCGACTGGGCGCTGCGCCCTGCGCTCGATGAACCTGCGCCCAACGAACTGACGGCGTTCATCACGCAGCTCGCACACCTTCGTTCGGCCGACGACGCGGCGGCCCGTGCTCTTAACTACGGTGCCTATCGCAATGTGGTGATCCAGAACAAGCAGCTGCTGTTCGAGCGCGCCTGCGACGACGCGACGGTGCTCGTGGCGGTGAACGCCGTGGACGAGCCTTACACCTTTGGCGCCGGCGAGCTCAACGGCTCCTTTGTAGATTTGCTTGCCGACGGCGTGCCCACGGTCGAGCTGGCGGGCTCTCTTGAGCTTGCGCCCTACGAGGTACGCTATCTGTTGAGGGCCTAGGCCATGGCAGCGTCTGACGAGGGCTATCAACATATTGAGCATGGGTTTGAGCCCGTGTTTGACGAGCACTCGCGCGTTTTGGTGCTGGGGTCGTTTCCCTCGGTGCTCTCGCGTGCTAATGCCTTTTATTACGGCAACCCGCAGAATCGCTTTTGGCGGGTGATGGCCGCGTGCCTCGGTGTGCCTGTGCCGCCCAACGAGGGCGACCTCTTGGCGGGCAGCGAGCCTGCGGCGCTCGATGCCTCGATAGCCGCCAAGCGGGCCATGCTGCTGAACGGCGGCGTGGCCCTGTGGGATGTGATCGAGAGCTGCGACATTAAGGGCTCGAGCGACGCGAGTATTCGCAACGTTGTGCCGGCACATATCGAGTGCATTACCGACGCAGCTCCCATTGAGCAGGTGATATGCAACGGTGGTACAGCTGGCCGGCTCTACAAGCGCTATCTACAAGAACGCACCGGACTGCCCGCCATCGTCCTGCCCTCGACAAGTCCCGCCAATGCGGCGTGGCGTCTGGAGCGCCTTGTCGAGCGGTGGAACGGCGCCGCTGATTGGCGGGCTTCTTCGATTTAGCAGTTTGAGTGTTTGGCAAGACGTCTCATAACGGCGCGCCAGATCGGTGCGGGCAGCGCGGGCTTGACGCGCACCATGCCGTCGACATCGACGCTACCGGCATCGCCGCCGCCGAGCAGCTGCGCATGCTCAATGGAACAGCCCATGCGCACAGCGCCCACAAGCTTATCCATCGCTTCCGAAAATGGCCGACGCAAGAGGCCCATACGCGGGGAGTGGCGAAGCGCTGCGATGCCGCTGCCGGCACAGATGACAACGCCGTCGCACCATGGTAGGTCACGTAGAATACATGCCCGATACAGGCGGTCGAGGGCTTCGTCCGCCTGCCTGTTGTTTTTGGACGCGGCCTGGACGACGACATAGATGCGTGTCTCCGTATTTCCAAGGCGATCGAGTATCTGCTCGACAGCGATCATGGCCTCATCATCAAATGCATCATCAACAGCGAGCACCATGCCATCGACTGCGCCGGCATTATCCGCCTCCAAATCGATTGGGCGGGGGAGCGCGGTGCCAGAAAGCTGAGCATAGGCGGCGATGGCATCCTGCAAGTCCCAGAGCAAAAACTCAAGATCGGCGCTATTGGGAATGCTGATATACGCAATGGTTTGCAACGTTTTTGGTACATCGCCGCGTGCGGTCGTCTCCATGCCGCCTCCTTTCCGGTTGGTTTCCGTTTAGGTTACACCGTCTGGCGGCGCCTCGCCGCGCTATCCTAGTGCAACCCTTACGAAAGGAACGCCATGCGTCTGCCCATGAATACCTCGCTTGCCACGCTCAAGCCCTCCGGCATCCGTCGGATTAACGCGCTCGCCGCCCAGCATCCGGGGTGCATCGCGCTTGCGCTCGGCGAACCCGATTTTCCCACGCCCGATGTGATTAGCGCCGAGGTGACCGCATCGCTCGACCGCGGCGACACACACTATCCGCCCAACAACGGTCGCCCCGCCCTGCGTGAGGCGCTGTCTGCCTACATGGGGGGCGCGGGCCTGGCGTTTTCCGCCGATGAGGTCATTCTGACCGACGGCGCGACCGAGGCCCTGTCGGCAACATTCATGGCTATGCTCAACCCCGGCGACGAGGTCATCATCCCCACGCCGGCTTTTGGTTTGTACGAGAGCATCGTCGTGGCCAATCACGCCAAAGCGGTCTTTTTGGATACGGAGCCTGCGCAATTTCAGATTGACGAGGAAGCGCTTCGCGCCTGTGTGACGCCGGCGACCAAGGCCATCGTCATCTGCTCGCCCAACAATCCCACGGGCTGCATTCTCAACGCGGCATCGCTCGACGCCGTGGCGCGCGTGGCGGAGCAGGCGGGCATCTACGTAGTCTGCGACGACGTATACAACCGCCTCGTCTATGTGGATGGCTACGAGCGCTTCGCCCAGCGCCACCCGGAGCTACGCGAGCAGACGGTCGTCATCGAGAGCTTCTCGAAGCCCTGGGCCATGACCGGCTGGCGCTTGGGCTGGCTCGCAGCCGCAGCCCCCGTCATCGCCGAGATTGCCAAGGCTCACCAATACTTAGTATCGAGTGCCGTCTCCTTCGAAATGGACGCCGCAGCCCGAGCCCTGACCGTCGACCCCACCCCCATGCTCAAAGTCTACCGAGCCCGCCGCAAACGCGTGCTCGCGGCCTTAAACGCCATGGGCCTCGACGTAGTGGAACCAGCCGGCGCCTTCTACGCCTTCCCCAGCATCAAACAATTCGGCCTAACCAGCGAAGCCTTCTGCATCAAAGCCATCGAAGAAGCCAACGTAGCCCTAGTTCCGGGCGACTGTTTCGGCACCGAAGGTCACATCCGCTTAAGCTACTGCGTAAGCGATGAAAATCTGGACGAAGGCCTCCGCCGCCTGTCCGCCTTCATTTCAACTTTGTAGCCCTAAGGGATGCAACACATCAGCCCACCGACCCAAGCATTATGAGTGGGGCGCGCCGGCCAACGGAAAACCGGG
>DBGDZK010000027.1:0-3842 GCA_048373195.1 Collinsella sp. | reverse complement strand
GAACTCCATCACCACCGACCAGCGCTTTACCGATACCGCAACCCTTGCCAATTGGTACTACGGTCACAAGGTGACGGTCGCAATCGCCAACACACAGGAAAAGACCGCCAACGGCAACCCGCTTATGGCGCGCATTGGTCAAACCGACTGGACGGATAAGACGATCGACGCCACACTCGCCGATCCCACGGCGCAAGCGACCGTGTTTTCCCTTGCCGGCGAGGTGACCGAAAAGGTTAGCTACGACGATCTTTCGGGCACGGTGCATGTGGGCGACAAGGTGGGCAGCGTCACGCTCAAGCAGGACGGCACCAAGATCGCCGTCATGGACCTAGTTGCCGACGAGGAAGGCGCAGGGCCGAATCCCATTGAATGGCTCCTTGTGAAGCTCGACCGCCTGGGCCGTCGCATCGACAACCGCCCACTCACGGCAGAAAGCGAGACCGTCGCCAAGGCGCCCGAGGTGTAGGGCGCAAGAATAATAAGTCCACTGAAAGGAGGCGTCCGAAAGGATGCCTCCTTTTTTGAGGGTTCGAATCCCCAGCTAACGTGGTTCAACTAAAAAAAGGGCCCCAAATGGAACCCTTCTTTCAAGTCATACTGGCGGAGAGCTGGGGATTCGAACCCCAGATGCCCTTTTGGGGCATACTCGCTTAGCAGGCGAGCACCTTCGGCCTCTCGGTCAGCTCTCCGTAACAGCCGTTCTATAGTAACCAAACAGCCAAGGATGAGCAAGAGGAAATTTTCTAATTGCCTAGCAGCCTTTCCTTCTTGAAAGCTTCGCCTACCCCAGCGAGCGGTTGAGGGAGCCAAGCTCGTCGTTGCCCATGGTGCGCCACATTTGGAAGATACAACCGCGCGCCAGGAAAAAGAAACCGTTGTCGACCAGTTGCACAGCGGCATCTGCCAGCTGATTCGTCACGGCGGACACTGGCGGCAGCTCTAGTCCAGCCTTGTGGATGGTCTCGACCGCTTCCTCGAACGTCGGAGGCCCGCTGACGCCCATCTCGTTCATAAGGCCCTGCATTTCTTCCAGCGCGCTGCTGCCCGACTCCTCGCCGCGCGGCACCAGACGGTAACAAGCCAGCGCCAGGTCGAGCTGATCGCAATTCCAATAGGCAAACGCCAAGCGATAGAACAGGTAGCCGATTGCAGAACGATCGCTGGCAATACGTAGGCCGTGGCGCGCCACCTCGATAATCTCGTCAAAGCGCTCCAGACGCGCAAGCACGTTGATGAGCGCAAAGTGCGACTGCATGGACGAGCGCGCCAGATCGTAAAGATGGCGCACCTCGGGCAGTGCTCGTTCAAAGTCCTCTTGCTCGGCGTAAAAGCTGCAGATCTCGTGCTGGGCAAAGTACAGCGCATCGGGCGCACGAAGGATTCGCACAGAGCGGTCTTCTTCCAACACCGGTAGCACCATGCGCACCAGCTGGTTATCGCAAAACTGCGTTTGAACCGGACCTGTCGCCAAAAGCTCGGCGACGGCGCACTTGGCCTCCAACTCCTCAACAAGACGGGAAAAGCCTTCAAAAGCACCTGTACGGTCGACTTTTGCCTGCTCGCGCAATTCAACAACACGGGCCACGTATGGGTCGTCGTCCTCTTCCA
Organism: Collinsella sp.; assembly: GCA_048373195.1. Taxonomy (GTDB): domain Bacteria; phylum Actinomycetota; class Coriobacteriia; order Coriobacteriales; family Coriobacteriaceae; genus Collinsella. The sequence continues at coordinate 2,231 of DBGDZK010000027.1, read as the reverse complement.
TGACCTCCAGCTCGTCAGCCGTATCGGCAAGCAGCAGATCGCGCAGCGCCGGCGGCAGCATGCGATGGTCATCACGCGGACGAGCATGAACCTCCGCAGGTTCAATCGTCTCCGGAGCGGTTGACTCATACGCCTCAAGTACACGCTTGCACGACATATCGTCCATGTCCATGCTCTCAAGATCCTTGGCGACAGGCACGCAATCGGCCAGATAGGCCGCGCGCCCAAAGAAATACGTTGCGACAACGCGCTCGCCCTGCTCACTGTCGGGAGCAGCAATCTGCACATAACAGCGCGTGATGCAGGTGCCCGCGGCAAAACACGCTGCCGCAAGCGTGAGTGCCACGCGCGCATCGTGCTCCGCGGCCCAGATCGCGCGCGTGTCCTCGTCCAGCTCGCGCCAGGCGTCATCTTGAGCGTCGTATTCACGTTGCGGCATGGCATCAACGACAGAGCGTCCAAACCGAACGAGCATAATCCCCTCGGCAACGTTTGCCCGATAGGTATAGTCGAGCCGCGTGACCACGTTAAGCGCCTCGACAATGCGCGCGAAGCGGGTACGCACATCCCACTCACCGCCCGGTTGGCACGAAACCGTTCCCGGCTTGGCCCACGGGTTATCGCTCGAGGCCGTATCGAGCAGTCGGGGAACATCGTTGGTCGTCTTGGCGATATGCCACGCATCAAAGAGCGCGCAGCCCTCAAGGCTCGGCGAGGATGCCGCAGGGACCAATCCGGCCCCGATGCGCTCAAGGATGCCGGAGAGGCGGTTGAGACGGCACTCTATTGCAAGCAGCATGTCAATCTCGTCCTGGTCCAGCAGGCTACGATCAAAATTGAGATAGAAAATCTTTGAGCGATCAATGCGAGCCAGGCTCATCTCGGACTTGGCAGCGATGGTGCGCAGGCGGGGCAAGTCAATTTCGCTCATAAGGGCGGCGGCATAGCGCTCGATACCGCTCGGATTCTCGGCATGGTCAACGCGGTAAAGCAGCGTCTCGATAGCATCGGGGAGCGGTGCCGTGTTAAAGCCCAAAAACACCTCGACCGGCTCGGGCAACTTTACGAGCTTGATCTTGTCGACAACGTTTTGCATACCCTCGTCGAGTCCGCCGGCGTCCGCCGTGTTCGCAATAGCGCTTTCGGAGTTGGCAAATATCACGTAGCGCAGGAACATCGACGCCATGAACTCGCCGTAAGGAAGGGAGCGGGCCGAATTCCATGTCTCGTGATCGGACTGCTCGCGCATGGGGCCTTCGGGAGAGCCGATGACTCGCGCCCGGGAGCGCATCGTCCCATCGGTACCCCTGACTGCAATCTCACCGATGTTGGAATCGGACTCGTCAAGAATCAGCTGCATGTCGGGATCGTCGGGCAGCGATACTTCGTTAACGGGACGGTCCACCTTATAGACCTCACCCGAAACGCTTACGTAGCCCAAAAGCGACATATGACTTTTGCCAACGAATTCGACGACATAACAAGATTCATGCTGATCCTCGCCAAAGAGTTTCCAGACCACGCCATATGAGCGTCCCGCAGGCTGCTCGGGCATCGCCGGAAAGCGCTTCTTGGGATCGAGAAACCTGAGCTTGTATGTCGGACGCTCTGCCACGGAATATCACCCTGATCGGTCGCTTGAAGAAGGAGTGGTCGCGAATAAGTCGCGACATCTACTCGGAATCTTACACGAGTCGACAGGAAATCGTCCCTTTGGACGAAAGCACTCAAGCTGGCGCAAAAGAAAAGCCCCCGTTGCCGGGAGCTTTAATCTCAAATGGTGCGGCGTATAGGATTCCGCGCATCCGCTGCGCGGATCCGCACCGGCTTCGCCCGCCTGCCGGCGGACTCGCCCGCTCGCTAAAAACGCTCCGCGTTTTCTTTACGCCCGCGCCTCGACCGAGGTTCGAATCAATGCGGTGTTTACGTAAAAGAAAAGCCCCCGTTGCCGGGAGCTTTAATCTCAAATGGTGCGGCGTATAGGATTCGAACCTATGACGTTCTGATTCGTAGTCAGACCCTCTATCCAGCTGAGGTAACGCCGCGACTTGTTGATTATTATGCACAGGGACTGAATAATGGTCAAGCGTTTTTCAAAAAAAGTTATTGGATTTGATTTTTACTCATTTGATGCAGTCGATCGACTCGATACTTTCAAACACGGCGAAAGCAACTCCTCAAGTATGTCGACATATAAGAAAAGCCTCCGTTACCGGAGGCTTTAAAGTTCA
>DBGDZK010000026.1:0-2880 GCA_048373195.1 Collinsella sp. | reverse complement strand
ACGATGGGCGCGCCCTCGTGGGAGTGGCTGTGGTCGTGGTGGCGCTCGTGCTCGTCCGCGTGACCATGATCGTGGCTGTGGTCGTGCCCGTGCTCGTCCTCATCCTCGTCACAGCCGCAATGATCGCGTTCGCACAGCTCGTGGATGTGATCAGCACTTACTCCCGCCTCGGCCACTTCATCAATGATGTCGCCCCCGGTATGGTCGTCGTGCGCGCAGTTCACATGAGCCGGATTGGCAGCGGTCCCCAGCACGGTACGGCGAATCGCCGCATGCGCGCGGGCATTACGACGAAGGCCGCGGATAGCCGCATCCACGATAAAGCCCGTGACCAGCGCGATCAGCGCCTTCGAGGCGAGCAACATCGCCATGGTCTGCACGGGTACCTGCTCGGCGAGCAACAGCGGCAGCATCTCGTCGGAGGTCGAGAGAAACACCGCCACCAAGGTGCCCAGCGTCACGACGCGACCGGCGTACAGTGTGGCCGCCATTGCCGAAAAGCCGCACTGCGGCACCATGCCCAGCAACGAGCCAACCACGGGACCCGCGGCGCCGGCGCGCTTGATGGCCCCGTTAACGCGGTCGCCCGCGACGTGCTCCAAGGTCTCGAGGGCCAGATACGTCACCAACAAAAACGGCACCAGCGAGAGCGTGTCCTTGCCGGCGTCGAGCAGAATATCAATCAGCAAATCCATGACGGATGGAACCTTTCGTGTCTTTCGGCAGCATTGTAAAAGTCCTAGCGGTCAACTAGGGTATTGTAGTTGTCCTAGGCGCGATGCCAATAGTTGCCCATGGTAAACTATCATCTCGCCATAACTCAATGCCACCGAGCCGCGCGACGCGGCCCGTCCAAGGAGCAGTCTATGAACGTTTCACAAGCACTCGAATACGAGCGTCAGCCGTTTATCCCCATGTTTATCTATGGCGATCACGGCGCCATGGAGTCCGAGCGCCAGAAGGGCGAAGAGGCCCTCAAGGTGCTCGAGACCGAGTACTTTACCGCCGAGGGCGACCCCGGCTTCGACTTTGCCACCGTGCGCGACCTGGCCGACCGCAACCGCGACCTGTGCGACCAGATTGGCGAGGCACGCCTGCGCAACGTGACGCCCGCGACGCTTTCGCGCGGCCTGTCCGATGCCGACACCTGCGCCGCCATCGACAAGATGCAAAAGCGCACTGCCGCGTCCGTCATGCGCGAGATCCGCGGCGACCGCGACGCGCTCGGCGTCGCCTACGCTCGCAAGCCCATCCAAGGCACGGTGCTGGGCATCGACATCGAAACCACCGGTCGCGCGCCCGAGCGCGGCTACATCATCAACGTGGGCTGGGAAATCATGGAGCTCACCAGCGACGCCGTGCCGCATGACGCCGAAGCACACTACTGCGGCCTGCCCGACATCTATCGCGGCGAGGACGTGCCGCTGTCGAATATCCACCACATCACTTGGGACGACATCGACGGCAAAACGCCCTTCCGTGAGAACAAGGGACTGCAGAAGCAGCTGCTCAAGCTTATGAAGAAGTACCCGTACATGGCGCATAACGCCGCGTTCGAGGACAGCTGGTTCAAGATTCACCTGGACGGTTACGCCGAGGCGCGTCGTGCCGGCAAGATTATCGTCATCGACTCGCGCCAGATCTGCCGCAGCCTGGATGCCGACGTCCGCTCGCTCCCCCGCGAATCCGCCCCCGCCGCGCTCGAGAACTGGGCGCGCCGCCGTGGAACCCTCGCCGCCGACGCCAACGAGCAGCATCTGGGCCTGGACGACACCGACCTCATGCTCCGCACCGTCCAAGCCGAGTTCAACCTCAAGAACCTATTTGCCAAGTAGAAACGTCTACGACAAACACGGCGTAGATCACGAGCGGCCTCGCAGCGGTAACCCCCCGCAGCGAGGCCGCCCTACGTTCCACAAATAAATCTGCCATCACAAATTCTGAACCCTCATTTTGAACGATTTCGGCCAATTCCCGACACGTAATTCGTTATCGGATGGTGATGCATCACTATCAAATGTGCGGCAGTTGAGTAGTTATATGCTATAGCTAAGCTGCGAAAACTTTTATTTAGGGCATACCAACTCATAATTGCGTCAAGTTTTTGGACAGCATTTGGTTAGACCTCTAAAACGACTTTTTCACTCAGCGCCATCAACACGGCATTAGCTGACACGATATATACCATGAGTATCGTATTGTCACATACCACTGCAAAAGCGGTCTACCAGGCCGCGCATTCGGTGTCTGCGAAAGGCATCGAGTCCTGTAACCCTGCCGCGATTTACGGATCATGTCCCACCGGAACGCTCCTTGACGCAGCCGCAGAATGGCTCACCAAACATGATGTTTCCCTCGACGCAAATGATTCCCTCGAGGTGATGGTGTTTGATCGCAGGAATGCGCGCTATGCAATGAACTGTCAATGCCACGTTTCTTCAAAACGATTCTCGAACTCACGCTTTATAGAGCTCAAAGATGGCATCTTCATTGTTGGCGTTGAGCTTTGCGCACTTCAGGCCGCCACCTATCTTTCTTTTCGCGAACTAGTGGAGTACTACTTTGAACTGTGCGGCGCTTATTCCCTTGGAACCGACTCTTCCACCTCCTATACCGAGCGTTTCGTGCTCACCTCGACCGAGAGGCTAAAACAGTTCTTTAATTCCATTACCAGATGCGACGGTCTGGCTCTTGCCCGAAAGGCGATCCAATGTGTGCGCGACGGATGCCGGTCTCCTATGGAAACGGCCTTTGTCATGATGCTAACGCTGCCTAAAAGCGAAGGAGGACTTGGCTTAACAGTGATAAGGAACTAATTTACTTATCAACTGTTAGCTGACGGTTTCCGGGGTGCATACGGACAAATCCCGTCTGATTTCT
>DBGDZK010000025.1:0-13519 GCA_048373195.1 Collinsella sp. | reverse complement strand
TCACTCGTGTGCGCGAGCGCCGCTCGAACCTGGGCCTGACGGTTTCGGCTACCACGCGAGCACCACGCAAAGGTGAGGTCGACGGCGTCAACTACTTTTTTCTGACGCGCGAGGAGTTCGACCGCCGCGTGGCAAACGGCGAGTTTGTTGAGTGGGCCGAGGTCCACGGTAACTGCTACGGCACGTTGGTGAGCGAGGTCACATCCAAGCTCGCCTCGGGCGCGTCTCTGATTTTGGAGATCGATGTCCAGGGCGCCCTGCAGGTGAAGGAGCGTTTCCCCGAGGCCGTGCTGATCTTTATCAAGCCGCCTTCGCTTGAGGTGCTCCGCGAGCGTCTAGTCGGTCGCGGTACCGAGACGCCCGAGACGATTGAGCTGCGTATGGCAAACGCCGCCGATGAGCTTGCCCTTGCCGACCGCTACGACGACGTCGTGGTTAATGACGATCTCGACCGCGCGACCGATGAACTCGTTCGCGTTCTCGATATGCATGAAAGGAACTGAGGTCCGTGTCCGTTGTAAAGCCTTGCATTGACGATCTTCTGGAGAAGACCGATCACAACCGCTTCCTGCTCGCTTCGCTTGCCTCCAAGCGCGCCTGCGACATCAATAGCATGCTGCGTGGCCAGCACAACCGCGTGCTTGCCGTCCAGGATGTCGATGACATCACCATCGGGCTTTCCGGTGCCGATACCATCTCGATGGCTATGGACGAGATTGTCGACGGCGACATCTCTTACGACGAGGCCCGTTACGAGAAGGCGCTCGGCCACAAGGTTGCTGAAGCCTAAATGGCGGCTCGCGTCTGCCTGGTCCACTATCACGAGGTTGGACTGAAGGGTAAGAACCGCGCACATTTTGAGCATATCCTCATGGATAACATCAAGGCGGCCTTGGCCGCCTTTTCCGTGAATGCCGTGTCTCGAATTTCCGGTTATATCCTCGTGACCTTTAACGAGCATCAGGCCGATGAGGCGGCGCGTGTCATTCGCACCGTTCCCGGCGTTGCTCGTGTGTCTTTGGCGTATCACACTAACCGCGACCCGCAGGAGTACTGTGCCGCCGCCGTCAAGGCGCTGCGCGAGTTTGGTCCTTTCGATTCGTTTAAGGTGCACGCCAAGCGCTCCAATACCGACTATGAGCTCACCTCGATTGATATCAATCGTCAGGTGGGCGAGGTACTGTGCGAGGCCTTCCCCGATAAAAAGGTTCAAATGCACGACCCCGATGCGATGGTGCACGTACTGGTGGTCCAGGGTAGCGTCTACGTGTATGCGCGCTCCGAGCGTGGCGTGGGCGGTCTGCCGGTGGGTTCTGCCGGCAAGGTCGTGACGCTGTTGTCGTCGGGTATCGATTCTCCGGTGGCGACCTGGATGCTCGCGCGTCGCGGCGCGGTGTGCGTGCCGGTACATTTCTCCGGTCGTCCGCAGACGCCCGATACGAGCGAGTATTTGGTGCAGGACATCATCCGTGCGCTTGAGCCGGGTGTCCAGATCGGCCGCCTGTACGTGGTGCCGTTTGGCGACTGCCAGCGTGAGATTTCGGTCACCTGTCCCAGCAACCTGCGCGTGATTATGTATCGCCGCATTATGTATTCGGTTGCCGAGCGCATTGCACACATCGAGGGTGCCAAGGCTATCGTTACGGGCGAATCACTTGGGCAGGTTGCCTCCCAAACGCTTGAGAACATCATGGCCGTCAACGAGGCCGTGAAGATCCCCGTGTTCCGTCCTCTCATCGGTTCGGACAAGCAGGAGATCATCGCGCGCGCCGAGGAGATCGGCACGTTCGATATCTCGACTGAGGCCGCTCCCGACTGCTGCACGCTATTTATGCCGCGCCGTCCCGAGACGCACGCTAAACTCGATGCCGTGCATGAGGCCTGGGAGTTGTTCGATCACGAGGAGATGATCGAGCGCCTGCTCAAACAGACCGAGTACATCGACTTCGAAAGCAACACGTATAAGGCCCCTAAGACCTTAAAGCGCAAACATTCGGAGCTTGCTCCGCGTGAGATTTACCAAGATCACGAGTAAATTTGTGCATAGACCAACGATGCGCTTGCATCGTCGGTCTTTTGCTATCTGGGCATTTTGCGGCTAAGTGTTCATTTGCTGACGTGTGCCTGAATAAATGGACAGATTTGTGCAAGGTTTTGGTCAGCTTTTGGTTTGACCGCGAAAACCGGTTTTGAAGCATGGCTGTTGCAGGGCTCTTTTCCTGACACGATGTTGTTGGGAGGTTTTGCTATGGCGCAGCGCGAACAACACGAACGGGTCAAAAAGATGGACCGCTGGGCGGGCAAGCTGCTCGGTCATAAGGCTGTGGTGGTGGCGATGCTGGGCGTCATTGCGATGGCGAGCGGCTTGGCGATGGCGAACCTTGGCGGCGGTGCCGGCGGTGTGTCGTTTGAGCGCACTGATGGTACGGGCTCGTTAGTGGAGCCGGGATCCGGCGATGCTTCGAGCGGAAAGACATCCGAAGGCTCTTCGCCTAAGGCGTCTGCTGCGGAAGAGGTTTATGTCGATGTTGATGGCGCCGTTGTGTCGCCCGGCGTATATCGTCTCAAGGACGGCGCGCGGGTGGCTCAGGCGATTGATGCCGCCGGCGGGCTGGCGCCCGAGGCAGACGTTACGGGGCTCAATCGGGCATCTAAGGTCGTCGATGGACAGAAGATTCACGTTCCAACGGTAGGGGAGCAGCAGGCGTCCATTGCGGAAGCCGGTGTTGTTGGTGGGGCTTCCGCATCATCGGGTGTGAGTGGCGCAACAGGCCTAGTAAATATCAATACTGCAAGCGCGGCAGAGCTACAGACGCTCTCGGGCATCGGTCCCTCCATGGCCCAGTCGATTATCGATGAGCGGACAAAGAACGGTGCTTTTGCCTCGGTTGACGATCTGATGCGTGTGTCGGGGATCGGCGAGAAGAAGCTTGCCAAAATCAAAGATTGTATCTGCGTATGAGTGCGACCGAGCGCGAACATGTGATGCCTCCGCGACCCCTGATGCCGTGGACGATGGCCCTTTGTGCCGGCATGTGCATGAGCTGCGCCTTGGTGCTCAACGTGACCGCTGATGCGCTGCTGAGGGAGCAGGCGCCGGCAGTCGGGCCGCTATGGGCCATTCCCGTTGCGGCGGCGGTATTCGTTGTGCTGGCTCAATCTTGTGCGCGGCTTGCCCCTTGGAAGCGGTGGCTGTATGCCGCGTCCGTCGGTCTCGTGGCGGGAGCGGTCGTCTCGGCGTGGTGGGCTGTGGGCGCGCTAAGCGCCTCGAAGGCGCTCGACGCTCGAGCGGCAAGCAGCCTCGAGTTTGTCGTGCAGGGTGATCCATCCATAAACGACGACGTGTATTCCTATACCTGCGAGGCACGCGCGGACGGCAAGAACTTGGCAACGGTTCGCCTATCGTGTGACCGCGAGCTCAGGGTCGGGGCGCACATGCGTGTTATCGGTCGCGTTTCACGTTTTGAGAACGATGCGTATGGACGATCGCGTGTGCTCCGAGGCGAGGTATGCAAGGTAAAAGCCGTTCGGATTTTATCGGTCGATGAGGGCTCTCCGGGGCCGCTGCTTCGGCTGCGAAATGGGCTGCTTGCGTCCATCGCGCCTGCGACCGACCCGGCGCGTGCGTTCATAGCCGGTGTCGTCTGCGGTCGTTCGGCCGAGCTGCACGCCCAACCGGCGGGCGACTGGTTTTCGGTGACGGGAACGGCGCATCTAATCGCCGTCTCGGGCAGCCATTTGGCTATCGTGGGGTTTGTAATCGAGGGTGTGTTGCAAAAGACTCGGTGCTCACGTGGTCTTCAGCGGGCGATATTGGCGATAACGCTTGTGGGCTACGCTGCTTTTACGGGCGCGTCTCCCTCGGCCGTGCGCGCGTGCTGCATGGTGTTCACGACGCTTGTCGTAAACGGCGCGGGGCGTCGCCGGCACGGCGCATCGGCACTCTTCGCAACCATGTCCATCTTTGTGCTACTGCGGCCGACGGTGCTGTTCGAGATAGGCTTTCAGCTTTCATGTGCCAGCGTCTTTGCCATCCTGTGCTTTTGCCCGTACGCCTCCTACGCTTTGGGTGAGCTGGGTGTGCCATCGGGCATTGCCAGTATGCTTTCCGTCACACTGTGCTCGCAGTTGGCGACGCTCCCCATTACCATTCCTGCCTTCGGTACGTTCTCGCTCATTGCTCCGTTGGCAAATGCGGTCATTGGTCCGGTGGTGAGCGTACTGCTTGCTGTGTCGATCGTGCTGGTTCCCTTTTCGCTCGTGGGACCGTTGCGGGCTTGGGCGCTCGTTGTGCCCATGATTGCCGCCCGTTGCGCGCTGTTCTTCGAGCAGCTGTTTGCCGCCGTGCCGGGTGCATCCGTGAGCGTGCCGCCCGATAGCGTGTGGATTTACCTAGTGCCGTGTTTGCTGGCGGCCCTGCTGGTCTGGTGGCCGCGTCCCCGTGCACTCCCTATGGCGGTGGGGCTTGCATGTCTGGTGCTCTTGGCTGCGATTCCGTACGTCTTTTGGGATCGATTCGCTCCGCCTTCGGTGACGGTACTCGATGTGGGCCAGGCCGATGCGATTCTTATCCGCGAGGGCGGTGCAGTAGCGCTCGTCGACTGCGGGCTCGACGAGCGCGTGGTGGCGGCGTTGGTTCGCAATAACGTGCACCATATCGATGCCGTCTTTGTGACGCATTGGGATGAGGACCACTGGGGTGGTCTGCCTGCCGTGCTCGAACAGTTTTCGGTCGGAACGATTGCCGTGGCGGCGGATGCGCTGGAGGATGCTCCTGCCGAAGTATTGAACCGACCTGGCGTGGAGTATCGGCAGGTGCGCCGTGGGGATACGGTCGACATCGGCTCATTTTGCGCTCGCGTGATGTGGCCATTCGAGTCCGTGGATGGCGAGGGAAATGAGGACTCGCTTGTCCTGCTGCTCTCTTATATTCAGGAAGGCAAGGGCCTGCGTATGCTCCTCACCGGTGATGCCGAGCTCGACCAAGAACGGGAATTCGTGCAGGAGGTGGGGGATATCGATGTCCTTAAACTTGGGCATCACGGCTCTAAGGTTTCAGTCGATGGTGAGTCGCTGGACGTCCTGAAGCCTGAGCTTTCCCTCGCGAGCGCGGGCGAGGGGAATCGATACGGCCATCCGTCCGATGCCTGCATCGATGCCGTTAAGGAAGCGGGCGGTGTGTTCGCGTGCACTATCGAACACGGCGATATCACCATCACGCCGACCGCGAAGGGCTTTACGATGCGATGCCAGCGACCGTGACGACGTCGTTGGCGTGTGGTGGGCCCCTGGGCTAGAATGGCACGGAACGAATACGAAGGCCTGCGGGAGGGGAGCGCAATGTCCGAAATCGGTCTGCTGCCGGCATATCTGATCGTCGGTACCGACGGCGTCAAGCGCGATCACGCCGTCTCGCGTATGAAAGCGCGTCTGGAAAAGACGGGCATGGTCGAGTTCAACCTCGACGAGCGCGATATGACCAAAGACCCCGATATCGAGTCGATTATCGGATCGCTTAACACCTTTCCGATGGGCAGCGAGTTTCGCCTGGTAATCCTTGACGGCTGTTCAAAGCTCGCCAAGGCGGTCTCGGAGCCGCTTGTCGAGTATTTGGCGAGTCCCAGCCCCACAACGGTCTGCCTCATCATTGCCGACTCGCTTGCCAAGAACACACGCCTGTATAAGGCGATCGCCAAGATCGATAAGAAGGCCGTGATCGATTGCTCCGGCACCAAGCGCTGGGAGCTACCGCGTCGCGTGCAGCAGATGGCGACGCAGCGCGGCAAGTCGATCTCGACGGCGGCCGCCGAGGAGCTCGTCTCGCGTTCGGGCGAGAACACTCGCATGCTCGATAACGACTTGGCTAAGCTTGCCCAGATGGTCGAGGCGCCCCAGATTGAGCTTGCCGACGTTGAGCGCTGGATTGTACGTACGGCCGAGGTTCAACCCTGGGACTTTCTCAATGCGGTCTCGGCACGTGACATGCGACGCTCGCTCGAGCTTTTCAATCTATTGCCCGCCAAGAGCTACGTGTGGACTTACACGTTGCTGTGCGGCCGCATCCGCGAGCTTATCGTCGCCAAGGCGCTCGATGCGCGCGGACAGGGTCGTGAGCTGGCCGCAACGCTCAAGCTCCAGTCCTGGCAGGTCAAGAATCACTTGACCTGGGCACGTCGCTTTTCGATGGCAGAGCTCGTCGCGGCGCTCGAGGGGGCGGTCGATGTAGAGCTCGCGCTCAAGGGTTCGGCCGATTCTGAGGCCGCGCTTTTGCTCTGGATTACGAACATCTTGAGAAAATCGTGATGATACCTGCCTATTTGACAAATTCGTTCTATCCCTTTGAGGGGGAGCGTGCTATAGTAGGCGCTTGCATGACCTCACCGTGTCTCAGAGGTGTCATACATTTTTTGCAAGGAACTCGAAAGGAACTCCAGAAGTGGCAAACATCAAGTCTCAGAAGAAGCGTATCCGCACCAATGAGGCAGCTCGCATGCGTAACAAGGCTGTCAAGTCCGAGCTCAAGACGCTGACCAAGCACGTCCAGTCCGCCGTCGCCGAGGGCGACGCCGAGAAGGCCCAGGCTGCCCTCAAGACCGTCACCAAGCGTCTCGACATGGCTGCCGCCAAGCATGTTATCCACAAGAACCAGGCTTCCAACCGCAAGTCCGGTCTTGCCAAGCTCGTGAACAGCATCAACGCTTAAGTTGTAAATTTCACACCACACAGATTACGCGCATAAATGGAGCCTGTTTTATGGAACAGGCTCCATTTTTTGTACCGCTCGGGTAAGATAGTCCGCATGAATACTTCAATTGACATTTCCCACATCCGCAACTTCTCGATTGTTGCGCACATCGACCATGGCAAGTCCACGATCAGTGACCGCATTCTCGAGCTCACCCATACCGTCGACGAGCGCGACATGGAGTCGCAGCTGCTCGACACCATGGATATCGAGCGCGAGCGCGGCATCACGATCAAGTCCAATGCCGTTCGCGTGTCCTATGACGCCGACGATGGCGAGACGTATCAGTTCAATCTGATCGATACGCCGGGCCACGTGGACTTTACCTATGAGGTCTCGCGCTCGCTGGCAGCCTGTGAGGGCGCGGTGCTCGTTGTCGACGCCACACAGGGCGTCGAGGCACAGACCGTCTCCAACGCGACGCTTGCCATGAACGCCAATCTGGACATTGTGCCGGCCATCAACAAGATCGACCTGCCCTCGGCTCATCCCGACGAGGTTAAGACCGAGATCGAGGATGACCTGGCGATCCCTGCCGATGATGCCGTGTGTGTCTCGGGCAAGACCGGCGAGGGCATCCACGATCTGCTGGAGTCCATTGTCTTTCTGATCTCTCCGCCCAAGGGCGATGCGAATGCGCCGCTCAAGGCACTCATTCTGGATTCATACTTCGACGAGTATCGTGGCGTCGTCGCCACGGTGCGCATCTTTGACGGCTCCATCAAAAAGGGCGATACCTTGCGCATGATGCAGGCAAAGGGCGACTTTTTGGTCGATGGCGTGGGCGTCAAGCGTCCCGCCGAGACGCCGGTCGACGCGCTGACGGTCGGCGAGGTCGGATACGTGGTCACGGGCCTGAAGGACCCCGAGGCCGTTCGCGTGGGCGACACCCTTACCTGGGCGTCGAACCCCTGCCCCGAGCCGCTTCCCGGTTACCGCGAGGCTAAGCCCATGGTCTATACGGGCCTGTTCCCGATCGATAACAAGGACTACGAGAACCTGCGTGACGCGCTCGATAAGCTGCATGTCAACGACCCGTCGTTGGTGTGGGAGCCCGAGACTTCGGTGGCGCTCGGCTTTGGTTTCCGCGTTGGCTTCTTGGGCCTGCTGCATATGGAGGTCGTCAAGGAGCGCCTGGAGCGCGAGTTCAACCTGGACCTGATTGCCACGAGCCCTTCGGTGGACTATCACGTCTACAAGACCGACGGCGAGATGATTGATGTTCGCAGCCCGCAGGATCTGCCCGAGGCTACGCGCATCGAGCGCATCGAGGAGCCCTACCTCAAGGCCAAGATTATCTGTCCGCCCGAGTATACGGGTGCCGTCATGCAGCTCGCTATCGAGCATCGCGGCATTACAACCGACATGATCCATCTCACGAGCAAATCGGTCGAGATGCGTTTCGACATGCCGCTTGCCGAGCTCATTCTGGACTTTTTTGACCAGCTCAAGAGCCGCACCAAGGGTTACGCCTCGCTCGACTACGAGTTCAACGAATATCGCCCCTCCGAGCTCGTCAAGCTCGACATCCTGCTTTCGGGCGACGAGGTGGACGCGCTGTCGTTTATCGTGCACAAGGATAAGGCTTATGGCCTGGCCCGCGGTCTGTGCGACAAGCTCAAGGAAATCATTCCGCGCCAGCTGTTCGAGGTGCCTATCCAGGGCGCCATCGGCAACAAGATCATTGCCCGCTCTACCGTCAAAGCGCGCCGCAAGGACGTGCTGGCCAAGTGTTATGGCGGCGATATCTCGCGAAAGCGCAAGCTGCTCGAGAAGCAGAAAGAGGGCAAAAAGCGCATGAAGGCCATCGGCTCGGTCGAGGTTCCGCAGGAGGCCTTTATGGCGATTCTCAAGGTGGACGAGTAGGTCCATGGCACTTTCTGAATACAGCAAGCGGTTGCTTGGCGCCTATGCCGAGCAGCCGTTCCTTATGGCTCCCATGGCGGGCGTGACCGATCCCGCCTATCGCATCATGTGCCGCCGTCGCGGTGCCCATCTTGCCTATAGCGAGATGGTGAGCGTGGCGGGCCTTGCCTATGCCAGCAATAAGACGTGGCGCCTGGTACTGCCGGCCGATGAGGAGCAGCAGATCTGCGTGCAGCTCTTTGGCTCCAAGCCCGATCAGTTTGCGAGCGCTGTTGCTGCCGTCGAGGAGCGTGTGGGCGATCGCCTGTCGCTGATCGATATCAACATGGCCTGCCCGGCTCGCAAGGTCGTCACCAAGGGCGAGGGCTCGGCGCTTATGCGCACTCTCGATCTGGCCGAGCAGATCGTCGAGGCGGCGGTGGGCGCGGCGCATGTGCCCGTGACCGTAAAAATCCGTAAGGGCTTTTACGCCGAAGACCGCAACGCCGCGACGTTTGCCCAGATGCTTGAGGGAGCAGGGGCCGCCGCGGTGGCGGTACATGGTCGCTGCGCCACGCAGCTCTATACGGGCCAGGCCGATTGGTCGGTCGTCGATGAGGTGGCCGACGCCGTCGAGATTCCCGTTATCGGTTCGGGCGATGTGTTCTCGGCAGAGGACGCTGCTGAGCATCTGCAAAGCTCGGGTGCCAGCGCGGTGTTTATCGCGCGCGGCATCTACGGCAATCCATGGGTGTTCGGCGATGCCCGAGCCCTTGCACTCGATGGCACGCCGGTTCCTTCTCGCTCCTCGGTTGAGCGCCTGGATGCCCTGCGCGAGCACCTGACGCTCACGCACGAGCTGTTGCCGCTCATGTCGCGTGCCCGCACGTACGCAAGCTGGTATCTAAAGGGCATGCCCCATGCTGCCGCCTGGCGCGCTCAGGTGGTGCGTTGCTCCACATACGAGGAGTTCATGGCACTGGTCGATGATATCGAGCACGATGTGGTGGCCTGTGAGGCCGCACTTGCCGCCGGCGAGTCGGTGCCCGCTCATCCGTTGGAGGCCTAACGGTGGCCGTTACCGCGCTGTACGTGCATGTGCCGTTTTGCGCCCAAAAATGCCGGTACTGTGACTTTGACTCACGCAGTTTTGCTCCGTGCAACATGAGCGTTGCGCTCGATACCTATTTTGAGCAGTTGTATGCGCGCCTCGATGCTTTTGGCGACGCAGGCGCGCTTGCACAGATCCGCACCGTCTATGTTGGCGGCGGCACGCCGTCGCTGGCGGGGGAGCGTTTGGTAGAATTTGCCCGGCGTATCTCTGCGTGGTGCAAGCCTGTTGAGTTTACCTGCGAGGCCAATCCCGAATCGCTGACCGCAGAGCTTGCCACTGCGCTTGCCGGGGTGGGTGTCACGCGCGTCTCTCTGGGCGTGCAAACGCTCGATAACGCCGAACTTACCGCCATCGGCCGCATTCACGATGCCGATCGGGCGCTCGCTGCCATCACGACGGTCAAGGACGCTGGGCTTGTCGTGTCGTGCGACCTGATGTGCGGCCTTCCCGGGCAGACCGACCTAAGCTGGCAGCGCACACTCGATGGCGTGTTGGCGGCGGCGCCGCATCATGTGTCGGTGTACCCGCTCACGCTCGAGGAGGGCACGCCGCTCTATCGCATGGCGTGTCGCGACGAGTCGCTCGAGCCCGACGAGGATTTTCAGGCTGCATGCATGGATGCGGCGCGTGAGCGCCTGAGTGCGGCCGGCTATCACCCGTATGAGGTGGCAAGCTACGCGCTCGACGGCCATGAGTGCGCCCACAACATTGCCTATTGGACCGGACAGGGCTATCTGGGTTTGGGCCGCTCTGCCGCCGGTATGCTCGACGCCGAGGATTTCGATCGCTTGGCCGGGCTGTTTCCCGACGCGCTTGCTCGCGGCGATGCGTATCGCGTGCGCTTGGTGCAACGCGACGATGCCGCGACGACGTTTGATGCCGAGTATCTGTCGCAGCGCGAGGCGGCGGCCGAGGATTTGATGCTTGCCTGTCGCATGACGCGTGGCATTGGGCCCGATCTGTTGGTTCGCTCGGCAAGCGTGATCGCTGCAGATGAGTTGGCGGCGGCCTGCGACCGTGCGGTCGAGTTGGGCCTTGCCACCTGGGTGCCCGATCATATTGAAGGACATGCGGGGCGCGTCACCTCGAAAGACGTTATCGCAGGTCGCGTCCGTGCTCGTTTAGCGCCCACTCACTTGGGCTGGCTCGATGGAAATGTGCTGTTCGAGCTGTTTTGGGGTCTAGCCTAGGCCGCTCGGGTAGAATTACCGCAATATATACGCTGCTGTGAGCAGGAGGTTGCCGCGCATGGCGACGATGAACGAAAAAGATTACTACGAGATTTTGGGTGTCTCCAAGGACGCCACCTCGCGTGATATACAGAAAGCCTTCCAGCAAAAGGCCCGCAAGCTCCATCCGGACGTCAACAAAGAACCGGATGCCGAGGAAAAGTTCAAAGAGGTTTCCGAGGCCTATGCTGTGCTTTCGGACGAGCAGAAGCGTGCGCGCTACGACGCCATGCGCTCGGGCAATCCCTTTGCCGGCGCTCCCACGGCTTCGCCCTATGGCGGCGGTTACGCCGGCAGCGCGGGCTACGGCAATCCCTTTGAGGGCGGCTTTCCCTTTGGTGGCGCCTGGGGTCAGCCGCGTCGCGGGCAGGCTGCCTATAATCCCGAGAACGGCGCCAACGTGGTCGTCGATATTAAGCTCGACGCCAAGGAGGCCAAGGGCGGTGCCCGCAAGACCGTCCGCTATACGCGCTTCGATACCTGTGGTCACTGCGGCGGTTCGGGCTCTGTTTCGTCCGAGCATGCACATACCTGTCCGAGCTGCGGCGGTCGCGGCCACATCGATGTCGACCTGTCCTTTCTGTTTGGTGCCGGTACGTTCCAGTCTGTCTGCCCTGAGTGCGGTGGCTCCGGTAAGGTCGTCGCCGACCCCTGTCCCGATTGCGGCGGCAGCGGGCGAACCCGTGTGACCTCCGAGCAGACGATTGAGTTTCCCGCCGGCACGCACGATGGCGACGAGGTCCGTATTGGCGGCATGGGTCACGCCGGCACCAACGGCGCCTCTGGCGGTGATCTGGTCGGTCGGGCCCATGTTGAGGCCGAGCGCCTGGAAGGCAAGGCCCGTACCGGTTTTTACCTGATGGGCATCGTGGCGCCGTTTTTGGTGCTATCGGCCATCTCGGGCGTGTTCTCGGCCTTTGCCGTGATGTGCTTTATTCCGTTTGCCATGGGCCTGTTCATGGTGCTCTCGGACGGCGTGCTGCACCGCAGCCTGCTGTGGTGGAAGCGCGGCGCGATGCAGTTTGCCAACGGTTTTGCCAACGGATTTATGTTTGCGCTCGTGTCGGTTTGGTTTGCGAGCTGCTCGCAACGTGCCATGCTTTCGCCCTACGCAATGCAATAACATCAAACCCTCTGTTTGCGGCCGGCCCAGCTTGGGTATAGGACGCACTGTGACAATAATGAAAGTCGGAAGGATTCGGTCGTGTCGGAAAATAGGGATTACTACGAGGTGCTTGGCGTCGACAAGGATGCCGACGCGCGGACGATTAAGCGCGCGTTTCTAAAGAAGGCCCGTACCGTACACCCGGACGTTTCGGACGACCCCGAGGCCGAGGCTAAGTTCAAAGAGCTCAACGAGGCATATTCCGTTCTTTCCGATGAGCAGAAGCGTGCTAACTACGACCGTTACGGCACTGCCGACGGCCCCGGTGGCTCCGGCTACGTCGATATCAACGATATCTTTGGTGGCATGGGCATGGACGACTTGTTCTCGTCGTTCTTTGGCGGCGGTGCCGGCGGTGGCGCCCGCAGCCGTCGTGAGCGTCGTCGCGGACGTGATATGGCCATCTCGCTTTCGGTGACGCTCGAGGAGGCGGCGCTCGGCTGCAAAAAGACAATCAGCTATGACCGCCTTGCTCCTTGCGAGGACTGCAATGGCACCGGTAGGGCAGAGGGCGCACAGGAAAAGCAGTGCGGCCGCTGCCACGGTACGGGCTACGTCACGACGGTTCAGCGATCGTTTTTGGGCCAGGTTCAGTCTTCCTCGCCTTGCCCCGACTGCCATGGCGAGGGCACGGTTATCGATCATCCCTGCGAGACCTGCGACGGTCAAGGCCGCACGCCTTCGCACGAAAAGATCGACATCGATATTCCCGCCGGCGTTTCGACCGGTCGCCAGCTTCGTGTGAGCGGCTTTGGCGAGGCCGGCCTTCGCGGCGAGCCTTCGGGCGACCTGATTGTCAACGTGCGCGTCGCCGACCATGAGCGCTTTAAGCGCAACGGTGATGACCTGTACCTGGTGAGCGATATCTCGATTGCGCAGGCTGCGCTCGGCTGCGAGATTGAGGTCGAGGGCATTATGTCCGACGAGGTCGTTAAGGTGACGGTTCCCGCCGGCGCCCAGTACGGCGACACCGTGAGCGTCAATAATTACGGCATGCCGCGCATTGGCGGTGGCGGTTCGCGTGGCCGCCTGATCGTGCAACTGCGCGTGGTCGTTCCCACCAATCTTTCCAATAAGCAGCGCGAGCTGCTCCGTGCTTTTGCCGATGAGATGGGCGATGACGTCGCTTCTGGTAAGAAGTCGGTGACCGACCGTATCAAGAGTGCCCTCGACGATATCCTCGATTAAGGAGCCCGCGTGCTCGCACCCCATATTTCCGTCGTCAACCTCGGCTGCCGTGTCAACCGGGTTGAGTCTGATCGTATCACTGCCGATCTTATGCGCTTGGGCTTTGCTATTGTGGAGCCCCAGGATGCCGATCTGATCGTCATTAACACTTGTGCCGTTACGGGCGAGGCCGAGGCTAAGACCCGTAAGGCCGTCCGTCATGCGCTGGCCCATCCAAACGAGCCCTATGTGGT
>DBGDZK010000024.1:0-3351 GCA_048373195.1 Collinsella sp. | reverse complement strand
GGTGGTTCCCACAAACATCTCGATCTGTAACAGTTAGAGTCCATTTTTCGGCCCACCTGTTACAGATTGAGACATTCAAATTCCGCTGAAACGAAAATCTCAATCTGTAACAGCAACTCGGCGAAATCGACCCTAGATGTTACAGATCGAGACAAACGACCGATATCGACCTAAATAATCTTAATCTGTAACATCTAGCCCGTTTTCGGCCTTACAACTGTTACAGATCAAAACAAACCAACGAAACAAGCCGTCGCAAGGGGAACTTCTGTACTGCTTTGGGTCGCGCTACTCACCAAGCATCTCTTGGAGCTTGGCTGCCACGGCGTGACCCAGGCTCTCATGGCTTTCGGGCATCATATGCAGATAGTCGATATCGCCCGGCTCGGCAAAGTCGGCGGCATTCAAAAAGTCGCAGCCAAACTGCTCAGCCACATGCGCGTAGTACTCACCAAAATGTTCCGAGGCTTCTACGGAATGCTCGTCAAAATCGGTCATATATACGTCGGCGATCTGCGGCTTAATCTTGATAGGCGCCATCAGCAGAATGCGCGGACAAGGCGCAGCGTCGGTCCACGGAAACGCGCGGACGGCGCGAATCAGCGCCATGGCGCCACGGGCGATATCGGAAGCTGTCACGTTAAAGACCGTCTTACAGTCGTTGGTGCCCAGCATGATCACAATGGCGTCCAGCGGCTTATGGGCCTCGAGCAGCATCGGAAGTGCGCGGATGCCGTTAAGATTGGTGTCCAGATGGCACATGTCGTCGCGTACCGTCGTGCGGCCGTTGAGGCCTTCTTCAATTACATGCCAGCCCTCGCCTAAGTCACGTTGGGCCACGCCGCACCAGCGCACATCCTGCGCATAGCGCACCGCGGTGCCGTCGCGCATGCCCGCCGGATCGTAACCATAGGTGTTGCTGTCGCCAAAGCATAGAACGTTTTTCATCGTAAGCCCCTCGCTCAGTAAAAAGCCGACGGAAGCAGCCTCTCCCGCCGGCTCGACCTATCTGTCAGCACGTACCAATTACAGGTACTTCCGCCAATCGTCCTCGTCCTCATCATCCTCGGTAGCAGCCTGGGTCTGCTCGGCGGCGCGAGCTGCCGCAGCGCGAGCGGCAACCTGGGCATAGGACTCCTCGTTGCGCTCGGGGAAGTTTGCCAGCACGTGCTCGAACTTGGCAAAATCCTCGTCCCAACGCGTAGAAGGCACGGCAAAGAAGACTTGCTTGACCTTAAAGTCGCCCGACGCGAGCTCCTTGCGGAAGAGCTCGGCCACGGCCTCGGCGTCAAAGCCGTTGTTGTCGCAGCCCCAAGCGCCCAGCACGAGCTTCTCGCGACCCAGCTCGTCGCAGATGGCAAGCACAAAGCGAATGCGGTCGCGCAGGGCATCCAGCAGAGCATCGTCGCTCACGCGATACTCCTGGCGGGCGCGCTTAACGTTGGGCGCGGCGGCCACGATCACGTCGGCGTATGCATGCACGTGGTTGCGGTCGAAGCGCACCGCAGGCACCACCAGCGCACGGTTTCGGTAAAGCTCGCAGTTGATGTTGCGGCGACGGTTCTCGCCGTACCATTTGCGCTGCTTATCGAGAACGTTGTACAGATACGAATCGGCGCACAGCGTGGCCTCCTGGCCCAGATAACCCTGAATATAGCCACCGCCCGGATTGGTGAACGAGGCAAAGGCGAGCACGGCCATGTCGCAGAACTGCGCATAGCCACGACCGTTGTCCAAGATGGCCTGCGTGGTGGAGGCATCGAGCACGGTGACCTCGGGCAGAACCGGAGCGGGCTCCTCAGCAGGCGCGGACTCAGCTTCGGCGATTTCCTCGGCAGGCTCAGGCGCTGCCTCGGTCTCGGGCGCCGTCTCGGTCTCGGCAGCCTCCGCGCCCTCGACGTCCTCGGCAACCTGTTCTTCGGTGGCCACAGCACTCTGAACCTTGGCCTTCATCGCCGAGACAAAGCCGGCAGGCATACCGTCAAACTCGCGAACACCGGCAAGCGAACGCTCGATATCCTTGGCGCACGCTTCGGACACAGTTGCCACGTGACGCTCGGCGGCCTTGGCACGGGCCTCGCGCTTGGGATTGGGCTGACCCGCTCGGTTGGACCTGCGGTTACGGTTCCTGTTGTCGACGTCTGCCATAAGTGGTCACCTTTCTCGGTCTCTGCCGCTATCGGCTTTTCCCATCCATGATACCCCGCCGCGTACAAAAAAGACGGCCCCGAAGGACCGCCTTTCGCATCGATTTGCACGCACGGCAAGCACCGCCGCAATTCGCCACTAGTCGCGACGGCCGAGGATGTTCAGAATGCGCAGGAACACGTTGATAATATCCACGAACAGGTTAGAGGCCATAAGCACGGCGTTGGGCAGCGTAGGCGGCACCGTCGTGGCAACATAGGTGTCGTAGCCAATAAAGCCGGCGAACACCACGATCACGATCAGGTCGGTGATGGTCTGTGAGACGCCCATGAACATCAGCACGATCTCAACCAGAATAGTAGCGAGCAGAATGCCAAAACCGATGCCATATACGCGCTGGAAAAACTTGGGGAACGTCACGCCCAAGGCGCCAAAGACAAAGGTGATGGCGGCCGTGGCGATAAAGGCAGTGTTGATGGTGGG
Source organism: Collinsella sp. (assembly GCA_048373195.1). GTDB lineage: Bacteria > Actinomycetota > Coriobacteriia > Coriobacteriales > Coriobacteriaceae > Collinsella. Next base: position 720 of record DBGDZK010000024.1, on the reverse strand, counting down.
CAGGTCGTAGTTGGCAAGGCCAAACGACGCGGTCAGGCCAAAGGTGCTCGCAAAGATTACGTAGCCCACAAGGGACAGGCCCACGGACTGCTTGCTGGCGGCGGCCGACATCATGACCATGCCGACGATGGTCAAAATAAATGAGCCAAAGACCAGCGGCAAAGCGGCGCCGCTCATCATCATGCGCGCAAACGACATGGTGCTCGTAAAGTAAGCACCGACGCCCATGGCGCAAAAGCCCAAAAAGATCAGGGCAGACATGACAAGGTTGTACGCGCGCGGCGACATCTCCTTGGCACGGCTTGCACCGGTCTCGATGGGGCCGTTCTGATAGCCCTGGATATCGTTCATACTTCGTCCTTTCAAAAAGCGCACGACAGCGCCGTAGGTGACAAGATTCCTGCCATTGTACCCGAATGCCGCACGTCCTTACCTACGGCGCTCGCCCTCAAGCGTACGATCAAAGGCCCAGACCCACCAACGCATCACGTGTGCCTGCGAGCCGTCTGCCCGCTCGCGCGTCTGGTCCTCCAGATACAACTCGGTCGCGTGCCCGCCAAAACGCACCTTATATGTTGCCGTACGGATGCCGTAGACCATCAGGCCAAACCCGGTGGTCGAGATAATTTCGTCGATCGTAAAACAACGGCCGTCGACCCAGCAGACGGTGACCGGCACGACCTGTCCGCCCGCGAGGATGCGGGCCACGACGTCCACATA
>DBGDZK010000023.1:0-6612 GCA_048373195.1 Collinsella sp. | reverse complement strand
TGCGTCTTCTCGCTAAGCTTTTCTCGTTTGTCGTTGAGGTAATACGAGACGCTTGCCGTCGAGGTTCCCGCCTCTCGAGCGACGTCTGCGATCGTAACGCGCTGTTTTGCCACAGCGACTCCTTCCGACAGATGAGCATTTTCCAACATGATGACTTTGAGTCTTGGTGAAGGATACGCTTCGGTGAGCGGCTTTTTCCTTTCATATGAGTATGCAACAAATGCGGCATACGGGTGGGGTCGAAATTTGTGACCGGCATGCGCATCTGCCGTCTACCGAGAAAATCAAATACTTCTTGACTTTTGAAATCGAGGGCAAAATCGCAGGATTCATTTTTGGTTAAACGCATAACTAAATCGCATAACCAACGCTCTGACCTGCGCGTTTACCGAAATAAGCTGGCATTAAGAAAAACGAGCACCTATATTGTTCTTGTCGAAAAGACAGCAAGTCCAAACGGCAGGGGATGCTCCGGAGGCCTCCGCAAACGGTGTCTTGCGCACGCAACTCTATGAAAAGAGGGAAGCAATGAAGATCGTAGGCGTTGCCGCCTGTACTGTGGGTATCGCCCACACGTATATGGCCCAGAAGGCGATTCAGGATGAATGCGCCGCCCGTGGCATCGAGTGCAAGGTCGAGGCTCAGGGTGGCCTGGGTATCGAGAATGAGCTCACGCAGGAAGACGTGGACTCCGCCGACCTGGTCCTGGAGTCCGTCGACGTGGGTGTCGAGAACGAGGACCGTTTTGAGCAGAAGATGGCCGAGGGCAAGTTCCTGAAGGTCGGCACCTCGGATGTAATCGCCGATCCGGTAAAGATCATCGACCAGGCCATTGAGATCATCAAGGCGACGGGTGGCGCCGTTGACGCGCCCAAGGCCGAGGCCAAGGCAGAGAAGAAGGCCGTCTCCGCTGCCCCGCAGGCCCCGACACCGGCGTCCAAGCAGTCTATCTTTGCCGATCCTGGCAAGACGCTGCTCAATGCATTCAATACCGGCGTTTCCTATTTTATCCCCATCGTCGTTATCGGCGGCGTGTTTCTTGCCTTCTCGCTGGCATCCGGTACCGCCGGCGCCAACGGCATGGAGGTTACGAACCCGCTGATGGTGAGCCTTAACACCATCGGCATGGCCGGCATCTCCATGATGATCCCGGTGCTTGCGGCATACACCTCCTACTCGATGGCCGGCAAGCCCGCGCTCGCCCCCGGTTTTGTCCTGGGCTACCTGGTCAACAACGCAGTCGTTACCCCTAACGGCAACAGCGTTTCGACCGGCTTCTTGGGCGCCATGATCATGGCGGTCATCTGCGGCTACTTTGTCCGCTGGATGAAGACCTGGAAGGTCAACAACACCATCCAGACCATCATGCCCATCCTGATCATCCCGATTCTGACCTCGCTTGTCCTGGGCATGGCCTATATCTACATCCTGGCCACGCCGCTTGGCTTTGTGATGGACTGGCTCACCGGCGTGCTCGGCAGCCTGCAGGGCGGTTCCGCAGTTGTCCTGGGTCTGGTCATTGGCGTTATGACCGCCTTCGATATGGGTGGCCCCATCAACAAGACCGCCTCGACCTTCACCATGGCCATCATGGCCTCCGGCATCTATGGCCCCAACGGCATGTTCCGCGTCGCCGTCGCCATTCCCCCGATTGCCTGCGGCCTTGCTGCGCTCATCGCCAAGAACAAGTTCGATGACGCCGATCGCCAGATGGGTATCTCCGCACTGTTCATGGGCTGCATCGGCATTACCGAGGGCGCTATCCCCTTCGCGGTCAAGGACCTTGGCCACACCCTGCCCGGCATCTGCATCGGCTCTGCCGTGGGCGCGGCGCTCGCCGCCTTCCAGGGTATCGACTGCTACGTCCCGCACGGTGGCTTTATCGTCGCCCTTGCCACCAACAACGTCGCGCTGTTCTGCCTGGACATCGTGATTGGCGCCGTGGTCGCCGCTGCAATCCTGATTGCCATGAAGCCCACGCTCGACAAGCAGGCCAAGTAAACCTTTAAGGACTCCGGTTGTGCGGAGGGATGGATTTGACTCCGCACAACCGCCCCTACACAACAAAATCCATCCGTACTGATAGGGCCCACATCTGGGTCCCAGGGAACTTTTGTCAAAAATCCTCTGGAGAAGGAGAACAAAATGTCCAACCTCACCATCCGCCAGGCCGTTCAGGGCATGCTCAAACTGCAGGATAGCGGCGATCACGCAACCATGGTCGGCATTGGCCCCATGAGCCCCAACCTGATTCAGGCCGTGTTCGAGCTTGCCAAGGACGAGGATTTCCCGCCCATGTTTATCGCCAGCCGCAACCAGGTCGATATGGACGAGATGGGCGCCGGCTACGTCAACGGTTGGGACCAGACGCGCTTTGCCGCCGACATCAAGAAGGTCGCCGACGAGGTGGGTTACACCGGTCCGTACTACCTGTGCCGAGATCACGGCGGTCCGTGGCAGCGCGACGAGGAGCGTAACGCCCACCTGCCCGAGGACGAGGCCATGGAGCTCGCCCGCAAGTCCTTCGTCGCCGACATGGAGGCAGGCTTTGACCTGCTGATGGTCGACCCCACCAAGGATCCCTATCAGATCGGCAAGGTTATTCCGCTCGACGTGGTGCTTCGCCGCACGATCGATCTTATCGACTACCTTGAGCAGTACCGTCGCGAGCATAACCTGCCCGAGGTCGCCTATGAGGTCGGTACCGAGGAGACCAATGGCGGCTTGACCTCTACCGATAAGTACGAGGAGTTCATTTCTCAGCTGCAGCCCGAGCTCGAGAAGCGCGGCTGCCCCATGCCCACCTTTATCGTCGGCCAGACCGGCACCCTTACCCGCTGGACGGAGCAGGTCGGTCACTACAACTTCAAGAACGCCCGCGAGCTTGCCGATATGGCCAAGCGCTATGGCGTGGGCCTGAAGGAGCACAACGCCGACTATCTGGACGACGCGACGCTGCTCGAGCACATCCCGGCACACGTGACCGCCTCCAACGTCGCTCCGCAGTATGGCACCGAGGAGACCCGCGCCTACCTCAAGCTCTGCGCCACCGAGCAGATCCTGGTCGACAACGGTCTGTGCGATGACCCCTCCGACCTGTATCACACGCTGCTGGTCAAGGCTATCAAGACCGAGCGCTGGCGCAAGTGGATGACTGGCGACGACGTCAACCTGCAGGTCGATGACATCCTTGCCGACGATGAGCTCAGCCTGAAGATCCTGGATGTCTCCGGCCACTATGCGTTCAACGATCCCGAGGTCAAGGAGCAGGTCGAGAAGCTCTATCGCAACCTCGCTGCCCAGGACATCGACGGCAAGCGCTTTGTGATCGAGCACATCAAGCGCCCGATCAAGCAGTACGTCGTCGGTCTTAACCTCAAGGGCGTCACGAGCCGCATCGAGAAGGCTCTCGAGGACTAAGTAGCTTTTCCTACACGACGCCGGGCCTGGGGCATGTCCCAGCCGCAGGCTCGGCACATAGGACAAAGGGACATCCCCTTTGTCCTATTTTTTGAGTTTTGGATTCCTTCGAAGGAGTTTGCACCATGAAGTTCTTTATCGATACTGCCAATCTGGACGAGATCGCCGAGGCCAAGAGCTGGGGCTGCCTGGCCGGTGTTACCACCAACCCGTCCCTGTACGCCAAGACCGGCGGCAAGCTTGCCGACTTTGAGCCGCATATGCTCAAGATTGCCGAGCTCTGCGAGGGCCTGCCCGTTTCCGCCGAGTCTACCGCTACCACTGCCGAGGGTATGATCGAGGAGGGCAAGCGCCTTGCCGCCCTCGCCCCCAACATCGTGGTCAAGCTTCCCGTGTGCGAGGCCGGCCTTGCCGCCTGCCGTGCACTGGCCGATGCTGGCGTGCGCGTCAACATGACGCTCGTCTTCTCGCCGACGCAGGCCCTTATGGCCGCCAATGCCGGTGCTCGCTACATCAGCCCGTTTGTCGGTCGTTTCGATGACATCGCCGAGGACGGTATCTCGCAGCTCGACAACGTCGTGACCTGCATTAAGAACTACGACTGGACGGGCAAGAACGTCGACGACACCGTCGAGATCATCACCGCCTCGGTTCGTACGCCCAACCATGTGACCCAGGCGGCGCTGCTTGGTGCCGACATTGCGACCGTCCCCATGGCCGCTCTTAAGAAATGCTTGCATCACCCGCTGACCGACCAGGGCCTTGCCTCTTTTGAGGCTGATTGGCAGAAGGTCGTCGCTCAGGCTTAACGAGTGGATTGCCCCGGCATCGCGTCATCCGGTGCCGGGGTTGTTCTCAAGAGAGGAATTCGTATGACCAACCAGGAGCTGGCGAAGGTCGCCAATGAGGTCAGGAAGGGTGTCGTGACTGCGGTTCACGCGGCCAAGTCGGGACACCCGGGTGGATCGCTCGGTGCTGCCGACATCATGACGTATCTGTACTTTGAGGAAATGAATATCGATCCTGCCGACCCTCACAAGGCCGATCGCGATCGCTTTGTGCTCTCCAAGGGTCACGCGGCGCCGGGCCTGTATTCGGTGTTGGCAAATCGCGGCTATTTTCCCGTCGAAGAGCTCGAGACGCTCCGTCATATTGGCAGCCGACTGCAGGGCCATCCCAACATGAACGACGCCCCTGGCATCGATATGTCCACCGGATCGCTCGGTCAGGGCATCTCTGCTGCAGTTGGAATGGCGCTTGCCGCTAAGCACTGGGGCGACGGCTACCGTGTCTACACGTTGCTGGGCGACGGTGAGTGCGAGGAAGGCCAGGTGTGGGAGGCGGCCATGTTCGCCGGCAACCATGCGCTCGACAATCTTGTTGCCGTCGTCGACCACAACGGCTTGCAGATTGACGGCACGATCGATGAGGTCAACTCGGCCATGCCGCTCGCTGACAAGTTCCGCGCCTTTAAGTGGCATGTGATAGAGCTAGCCGATGGCAACGACATGGCGCAGATTGAGGCGGCTTTCGCTGAGGCTCGTGAGGTGACCGGCGTGCCCGTCGCTATCATCGCCGAGACGGTGAAGGGCAAAGGCGTCTCCTTTATGGAGAACCAGGTTGGCTGGCATGGCAAGGCGCCCAATGACGAGCAGTTTGAGCAGGCCATGGCCGAGCTCGCGGCAGCAGGAGAGGAGCTCTAATGGCAGAGGTCAAAAAAGTCGCCACGCGCGTAAGCTACGGCGAGGCGCTCGTCGAGCTGGGCAATGAGCACGATGACTTTGTAGTGCTCGATGCCGACCTGGCTGCCGCTACGCAGACGGGTAAGTTTAAGGCTGCTCACCCTGAGCGCTTTTACGATGCCGGCATCGCCGAGAGCAACCTGATGGGTCTTGCCGCCGGCATCGCGACCACGGGCCGCGTTGCTTTTGCGAGCACCTTTGCGATGTTTGCCGCCGGTCGCGCCTACGAGCAGGTCCGCAATTCCATTGGCTACCCGCACCTCAACGTCAAGATTGGCGCTACCCATGCCGGCATTTCGGTGGGCGAGGACGGCGCCACGCACCAGTGCTGCGAGGATATCGCACTCATGCGCACGATTCCGGGTATGACGGTGGTCGTTCCCGCCGACGACGTCGAGGCTCGTGCCTGTGTGCGCGCCGCCTATGAGTTTGAGGGCCCGGTTTACATGCGCTTCGGCCGCCTGGCAACACCGGTCATTAACGATCACGAGGACTATGAGTTCAAGATTGGTCGCGGCGTGGTCGTGCGCGAGGGGTCCGATGTGACCATCATCGCTTGTGGCCTTATGGTCGCCGAGGCGCTTGAGGCTGCCGAGGCGCTCGCTGCCGATGGCATCGAAGCCGAGGTCATCAATATGCATACGATCAAGCCGCTTGATGAGCGCCTGGTGGTTGCCAGCGCCAAGAAGACTGGTCGCGTGGTCACTGCCGAGGAGCATTCGATTATCGGCGGTCTTGGCGAGGCCGTTGCCTCGGTGCTCGCGGAGCAGCATCCAGTGCCGATGCGTCGCGTCGGCGTGCGCGATGTGTATGGCGAGTCCGGCCCTGCGGTCGATTTGCTGCACAAGTACGGTTTGGACGCCGGCGGCATCGAAGCTGCGGTCAGGTCCGTGTTGTAAGGAAGGTTTTCATGGGATTTGTATCTGCCAACCAAGTGACGATAGGGTATACCGCCGCCTCGCGCGAGGACGCCCTGCATTATTTGTCCGAGCAGGCAATCGAACTCGGCTTTGCCGATGACGCATCTGCCGTAGAGGCTGCCTTTATTGCTCGCGAGAACGAGGCCGAGACCGGGCTTGTCGCCGGTTTTGCCGTTCCGCATGCCAAGAGCGATGCGATCCATACGCCGGGTGTGGCCGTGCTCAAGCTGTCCGAGCCTGTTGAGTGGCCGAGCTTTGATGGCGTACCCGTCGATGTGGCGCTCGCGCTGTACGTGCCCGCCGGCGAGGCCGGAACCACGCATCTGCGCCTGCTCTCCAAAGCTGCCGTGATGCTGATGGACGCAGGCTTCCGTGACAAAGTGCGTGCGAGCACCGATCCTGTTGAGATTGCGGAGCTCATCAATAGCGGACTCGAAGACTAGAACAGTCATCCCGTTCAATCAATTGATCCTTCTCCAAGGAAAAGGGCCGAGATGCCATATAGGTGTCGCGGCCCTGTTCACGTTTCC
>DBGDZK010000022.1:0-3974 GCA_048373195.1 Collinsella sp. | reverse complement strand
GATACCTCCATCCCCACCTTCACCAACACCTACTCAACCTCTTTGCCCCTTTCTGGTATGTCGGGCGTCACTCTGACGTACCTTGCCGGCGCGGCGGTGCTTTGCGCTGCTGCGGCCTGGATGCACATTCGTCGCAAGGCGAATGCGAAGGGAGGTGAGCGTCGTGAATAAGAAAGTTTGCTCCTTCCCGATCTTGTTTGCGCTGCTTGCCCTCCTGATCGGCACCTGCGCGGTTGTGTTCCCCGCTTCCGCGCAGGCCGCGCCGACCTCGACCGGTTCCATCACGGTGAGCGGCACCGTGGCGAGCAGCTACGACGCCTACCAGATCTTTAGCGCCAACGTCGTCGACGGCGACAGCGACGCCAAGATCGCCACCGACCTCGCCTGGGCAAGCGACGCCGCGCGCGATGCCGTCCTGCCTGTGCTGCACAGCGCCGGCATGCCCAAGTCCCAGACCACCGCGCAGGAAGCTGCCGAGTGGCTCAACGACGATTCCCACCTTACGAGCGCGCTGAGCGCACAGCTCGCTCGTTCCCTCCAGAGCTCCGACGCCGTGTCCGTGGCCCTTAACGCGGGCACGGCGGCCAAGCTGTCCTGCGGCTACTGGCTCATCGTCGCCGACGACGACACCATCGCCCAGAACGAGGCCGGCACCGCGCCGATCATGGCCCTGGTGGGCGGCAGCGCCGTCACCGTCAAGCCCAAGGCCGCGACGCCCAAGGTCGCCAAGCACGTGCTGGAGGACAGCATCGCCGCCTGGGGCAAGGCCGCCGACGCCACGGTCGCCGACGACCTGTACTGGCGCCTCTCGGCAACGGTCCCGGCGGGCCTCACCGCCTACGACACCTACACGGTGCAGTTCGTCGACACCATGAGCGCGGGGCTCGACCCCTCCAAGGTGGCCGCGAGCATGCGCGTGTACGTGGCGGCGGGGGCCGAGGGCGGCTTCGACGCCGTCTCGACCGGCAAGGACGGGCGCGCCGGCACCGAGCCCGCCAAGGGCTGGGCCGACATCACGGCCCGGTGCAGGGTCTCGGTCGAGGGGAGCTCCTTCACCGTGCGCACCGGCGACCTCATCGCCGCGCTCGGCGGGGCCGACGCCTTCGCCGCGGGCGCCCACGTGGTCGCCGTGTACGACGCTCCGCTCAACAGCGCATGCAACCACGGCATCGCCAAGGGCAACCCCAACGAGGTCTACCTGCGCTACCCGCGCTCTCCCTTTGCCGACCAGTCCGGCGACGCCGGCTTCACCCGCACGCCGAGCGACGACGCGTGCGCCTACACCTGGGATCTCGCGCTCACCAAGCGCGGCAGCGACGGCGACAAGCCGCTCGCCGGGGCGGTTCTGAGCATCGCCGACGACCGCGGCCGCACACTGGCGGCCGACGGCACGTGGGATGCGGAGGGCAAGGCCACCGTCACCACGGGCGAGGACGGCCGCGTGACCGTCTCGGGCGTGGACTCGGGCAAGCTGGAGGTCCGCGAGCTCAAGGCGCCCAAGGGCTACACCGCCTTTGAGGGCACGCGCTCCGTGACGGTCAAGGCCGAGGGCCTGGACGTCGACCAGGTGGCCGCCGCCAGGCCCAAGCTCACCATCACGGCCGAGTCGCCCCTGCGCGCCGACAGCGCGGACGGGTCGACGGGCAGCCTGGAGGCGTCGCTCATCAACACGCCCACCGGCACGCCCCCTAGCACTATCACCGGAGGCTTTATGCCCTCGACTGGCGATATGGCAATGTACGCCGTGGCCGCCGCAGCGGTCGCCGGAGCTGCACTGATCGTGGTCGCGCTCCTGATCAAGCGGGGAGGTGGCAGCCATAAAGAGTAGCTGGCAGCCCCACAGAGAGCGGGGCGAGACGTAGCGAAGTAGATGCTAAGACACAGACAGATGGATTTAGATCAAACGGAATTCGAGCAGAGAGCAGAGGAAAAGAAGATGAGCATGAGCAAGAACATCGCACGCCTGGCAGTGACAGCAGGCCTCACAGCAGCGTTGAGCTTCGGCGGCGTGATGGCCCCGGTGACCATGGCGTTTGCTGAGGGCGGGTCGATCGTGACGTTCGATGACGTTTATTCTTCGACCACGACTTATAAGGGTATTCAGATTTTTACGGCTAATGTTAACGACTCCACTGTCACGAATATTCAATGGGCGGGTTCTGGTGAGCAGCAGAAGGCGATTAAGGAAGCTGTCGTAGGTGCAATTAGTGAATGGCGTACTACTCACAATCAAGAAGCTTATAGCAACCCGAACGCTCAGGATGCAGCTGAATGGCTGAACACGAATGCTCAAGTGAGTGATTCGCGAATCGCAAATGATAATGTTCTTAATATAATTGCAAAGAAGCTTAACGAAAGCAACTTGACTTGGGAAACGACCGCGCAAGGTAGCAACACGCTTACCGGACTTGGTGCTGGCTACTGGCTGTTCCTCACCAAAGGTGTCTATAAGCCCACTGACGGCTCGGCAGTCGAGCAATCGACCGATGCCTTCACCTCGCCTATCTTTAAGCTCGTGGATGGCACGAAGCCAGTGACTATTGCGCCGAAAAAGAACATCCCTACCGTCGAGAAGAAGATCGTGAGCGATAAGGATAGCGCAGAGTACGATGCTGCTGACTCCCATATCGGCCAGAATGTCACGTACAACCTATATGGCACTGTCGCCGATAACTATGCCACGTACGGTGATTATTACTATCAGTTCTCCGACCGGATCTCCAAGGGTCTGACGCTGCAGAAGAATAGCGCCAAGGTGTATCTGTACGATTCCCCTGAGGCAGCAAAAGCCGATCCGACCCATACGAATAATACGGGGAAAGATATTTCGACGGACTTTACCGAGAAGTCTTTTAATGCCGATCCGTCTGACGGTAGCGTTACGACGACGTGGACCTGCGATAACCTGAAGAAGGTCGATGGCGTCACCAAGGACTCCTGCATCGTTGTTTCCTATACAGCGCAGATTAATGAGGGCGCCGTCGTTGGCTTGGATAACAAAAAAGAGGGCAACCCCAACACCGTAACGCTTTACTACTCCAACAACCCCATGACCACGGACCATGGCCAGACCGTGCCCGACACTGTCAGGGACTACACCTACGGCCTCAAGGTCAAAAAGGTCGACTTGGGTACCGAGCGCGCGCTCAATGGTGCCAAGTTCACAATCAAGGTTAAATCTGCGGATGATAAGGATTCAGCGGGTAAGTACGTTCAGTCTGATGGAAAACTCGGCAAAGATTCGTATCAGTTTGAGACCACCAGTGACGGCACCTTTACGGTCAAGGGTCTCGATACCGGAACCTATACCGTTGAGGAGGTTGAAGCTCCCCAGGGTGGCTACACGACCGTGAAGTCTTTCGACTTTACGATTACTCCTGAGTTGAGTACCGATCCCGACGCCAAACTGAAAGATGTCGAGTACACGCTTCAAGCAAATGGACAACAGGATCAAATTATCATCGGCACTCCAAATAATGTGAAGGATGACAACAAGCTTGAGGCCGCAGGTGGCACATTCTTAAACGCCGACGGTACCTTCAACATCACCGTCGGCGATACCAAGCAGGTTGGTCTCCCGCTTACCGGTCTCAACGGTGTGACCTTCACTTGGATCGCTGGTGGCGCGGTGCTGTGCATCGGCGTGGCGCACCTCATCCGCAGCCGTAAGCAGGCTGAGGAGTCCGAGCAGGAGTAACGCTCGCTCACCCATCCCTTTGGCAGGTGGGATGTGATGGCCATGAGACTTGCGGACACTTTTCTCGTCCATCGACGTTCTTGCTTTGCCATTTTCTTTTCGGGGCAGACTCCGCACTGGAGTCTGCCCCGTTTTTTGGGATAACGCAGCCAGCCTCCATCGTCCGATGCGGGCACGTTCGTCATCGCGTTTCTTGACTCGTATGAGGTTCGGTTTAAGGTCCGTAGGCGCACGCGCGGTGCGGACGGTAGAAGGCATTTGCGCCGCAACAAGCGCA
>DBGDZK010000021.1:0-4402 GCA_048373195.1 Collinsella sp. | reverse complement strand
AAAACGGAATAGACGGACCGACCGTCCGGCTGAGTCTGGGAAGAGGTGCCGGGCGGCGGGCGGAGCATGGCCACCGGACCTATCGAAACACATCTCCACCGTTCCATCAACTGGGAAAACGGCGCCCCCGGACCCCAGGAGGGGCCGCGGGGGCGTTCAGCTAACTGCGGGAATGGCCTATTTGCTCAATGTGTTCGGCTGAGATCGGAAATCAACCAATAATTAATCTGAATAAACATGGCGCGCGGCCTTTTAGGACGCGCGCCATGTTTTGCTTCGCGCCATGTGGGGGCGGTGGCGACGTGCATTTTTGCGAGTATTCTGCAATCGAAGGTCCCTGCATACCGACCTCGGGCAAAAAATCGGGAGTTCTCGATGTTTTCTACGAATGATGGGCGGGGTTATGGGCTTATAGCGTTTGATTTGCAGGGATATTCGCGGTCTTCGGCATGTATCGTGGCGCCCGAAGCTCTTGGTTATGTTGAATACTCCTAAAAATGCACAGCGCTTAGAGGGGGACCTTCGCGAAAAAAGAAACCGCCCCGTCGAAGTATGCATTCGACGGGGCGGTTTATGCATTTGGCCGATTAAGGATGCGCTGCCAAACTACTAGAACTTGACAGTCGGGGCCTGGCGGGCTGCTTCGGCGGCCTCGAAGCCCTGGCGCTCCTTAAACTGGAAGATGCCGGCAAAGATGACAGCCGGGAACGTCTGAATGGCGTTATTGTAGCTGAGCACGCAATCGTTGTAGCTCTGGCGTGCATAGCTAATCTTGTTCTCGGTATCCTCGAGCGATGCCTGCAGCTGCGTAAAGTTGGTGTTTGCCTTAAGATCGGGATAGGCCTCGGCCACGGCGAAGAGCTGGCGCAGCGCACCGGTCAGCACGTTGTCGGCTTCCATCTTGGCCTCGGGCGTGGTGGCCTTGACGGCGGTGTTACGCGCGCTGATCACGGCGGAGAGCGTCTCCTGCTCGTGCTTGGCGTAGCCCTTGACGGTCTCGACCAGGTTGGGGATCAGGTCGTTGCGACGCTGCAGCTGCGTATCGATGTTCTGCCAGGCGTTATCGATGCGGTTACGCTTGGTGACCATGTTGTTGTAGATGCCGGCGATGGCGCAGACAATCACAATGACAACAACGATGCCGATGATGACGGTAATCATGATGTCTCCGTTTCGAATGGCCGCGGCGGCATGCGCCAGCTGCCGTTGGTATAACGCTACTAGTATACCCGCAACGTTTTACCGTGCCGAACTTTCCGGTAAGCGTTGTGTTTTCGGCGGGGTTGGCACCGGGGCAAAGCGCGCGAGGTACAGGTGTAAGATATGCGACAGATTGACGAGTGTTGTCTTTGCCCTGAGGATGGCGATACCAGTGGACCTTCGCATCAAGAAAACCTACCGCGCCCTGTTCGATGCCTTTACCGAGCTTCTCGAGGAGCATCGTTTTGAGGACCTGACGGTTGCCATGCTGTGCGACCGCGCCATGATTCGCCGCACGACGTTCTACAAGCACTTTCGCGACAAGAACGATTACTTTGCCTTTTATATCGATGAGCTCATGTCGGGCTTGCCGCAAAAACAGCCCGATGAGGCCGGCGCGGTGTCTGCCGAGGACGTACGCGCGCTTCGACACGCGATTTTGGACGATGCCATGGATTTGATTCTGACGCACGAGCGGCTCATGGATAACATTTTGGCAAGCAGCATGTCGGGTATGTTGACCAACGTTATTTGCGACCGCATTGCCCGCTCCATCCGCGAGCGTGTGATGAACGTGCTTGCCGAGGATGCCCTGGCCCCCGTGTCACTCGAGACGACGTCTGAGTTTGTCGCCGGCGGTATTATTCGACTTTTCACGATATGGTGGGAATCGGGCCACGATCTGGAGCGTCGACCTGAGATAGCCGACGTTGTCGATGCGCTGTTCGAGCGGACCATGACACCGGTGCATCACTAAAAGTGGCGGAGAGAGGGGGATTCGAACCCCCGGAACGCTCTCGCGCTCAACGGTTTTCAAGACCGCCGCATTCAACCGCTCTGCCATCTCTCCGTGAGTCGTAATGATAGCATCGTTTTGAATTTGCAACAGGGAAGGCGAACGATGACGATCACCGAAATCGACGAGAAGTTCATGCGCGAGGCGCTGGCGGAGGCGCGAGCCGCCGCGTCGGTGGGCGAGGTGCCCATCGGAGCCGTGGTGGTGCGCGCGGGCGAGATTGTCGCGCGGGCGCATAATCGTCGCGAGCTCGACCAGGATCCTTCGGCTCATGCCGAGTTCGCGGCCCTGTGCGCTGCCGCCCAGGCGCTTGGCCGCTGGCGCCTTTCCGATTGCACGGTTTACGTGACGCTCGAGCCATGCTGCATGTGTGCGGGCCTTATGGTCAACGCGCGCGTGGGGCGCTGCGTGTATGGCGCGGCTGATGCCAAGGCGGGCGCGTTGGGTTCGCTGTATGACCTGAATGCCGATTCGCGCCTGAATCATCGGTTTAACGTTAATGCCGGCGTGCTGGCGGATGAATGCCGCGAGCTGCTGAGTAGCTATTTTGGCGGTCTGCGCGGAGCGGGCGGCGCTGATTGCGGTTGTGGGGCCGATCTTGAAGCACACGCCGCTCACGCCGCAGCGCTTGCAGGTGCCGGTGAGGATGCTGCCACGGCGGTTGACTGTGGTCCTGCGTGCCGCCGGCCCCGCCGTGTGCTGCTGGCGATCGACTCCTTTAAGGGCAGCGTGTCGAGTGCGCAGGCGGAGGCGGCGGTTGCCGAAGGCGTGCGCCGTGTGTGGTCCGATGCCCAGGTGGCCGCGTTGCCGCTGGCGGATGGTGGCGAGGGAACGCTCGATGCTATCGCCGCGTGCGGCGGTGAGATTGTGACCTGCGAGGTGGCAGGTCCCTTGGGCAAGCGCACGTCTGCCCGGATGCTGGTTGATATCGAGCACGAGTCGGCTGTTATTGAGATGGCCGAAGCCGCAGGCATCGGGTATTCACCTTGCACGGAGTCGTCGGCGCTGGCTGCTACAACCTATGGCGTGGGCGAGCTCATGCTTCGCGCGGTTCGCATGGGCGCAAAGACTATCTATATTGGTTTGGGCGGCAGCGCCACCAACGATGGCGGCGCCGGTATGCTGCAGGCGCTGGGCGCCCACCTTGTCAATGAACACGGCTGCGATATCGTTCCCGGTCTTGCAGGCCTTGAACACGTGGCGAGTATCGATGTGGCGCCAGCGCTTCGGACGCTGAACGGCGCACGTGTCGTGGTGCTTTCCGATGTCGAGAATCCGCTCGTGGGGCGTCGAGGCGCACTGGCAGTGTTTGGCGGGCAGAAGGGCCTGCCGGCGGATGATGTCGAGGTGCTGTGCAGATACGACGGCTGGATGGTCGGCTACGGTCGCCTGCTCGATGCGGCAATTTTCGAGGCGCGAGCCCAGGGGTTGTTGCGCACACCCGAGAACGCACGGACATTTGGCTCGGTGCTTGGCGTGCCCGGCGCGGGCGCTGCCGGTGGGCTGGGCGCCGCGCTGCTGGCACTTGGCGCCGAGCTGCGCTCGGGCGTGGAGACAGTACTCGACCTTGTGGGATTCGACGAGCGCGTGCGCGATGTGGACCTGGTCATAACGGGCGAGGGCAACATGGACGAGCAGTCCGCCGCCGGCAAGGCTCCGGTGGGCGTGGCGCGCCGTGCCAAGCGGTGCGGCAAGCCGGTGATCGCTGTCGTGGGCGGTCGCGCTGACAACCTGGACGCGGTATATGAACAGGGCGTCGACCTGGTGCTTCCCGTCTGCCGAAAGCCCATGCCCCTCGACCAAGCGCTCGATTCGCAGGAGGCCACAACCAACCTCATCTGCGCCGGCGAAGCAGCCGCCCAAGCCTACGACCTCGCCCGCCTCTAGAAAAGTAGTCTTTTTGGGACGGGGCTAAAAAGACTGGTATGTAACGTCTCGTATGAGTCTTTTTAGCCCCGTCCCAAATTAGCTACCTTGCCCTGCTGGGCGGGAGCAGGTAAGATATACCGAGCGCCTAGCGCGTTCGATGGGTTCGGATGACGACATGTTCCGAATCTGGTCAGGTCCGGAAGGAAGCAGCCATAAGGAGCCTCTGTCGGGCATCCGAATCCATCGAGCGCACGGGCGCTTTTTGGTGCCGCGATTTGGCCCGGCCGGCGGCGAGATATTTGGTGTCTCGCTGGTCCTCGGCTGCGCCTGCGGGATCGCTCGACTACCAAATATCTCGCCGCCGGCCGGGCCACTTCGTCCAAAAATCACCCGTAGGGGGGTGCGGACGATTTCTTGGACCGCGCCTAGGCGTATCCAAGCTTCCTGCGGTACTCCATCGGGCTCAGCCACCCGAGGGACTTCTTGATCCGCTCCTCACGATAGTACACGAGGTAGGCCTCGAGCCTTCCCATGAAC
>DBGDZK010000020.1:0-3316 GCA_048373195.1 Collinsella sp. | reverse complement strand
ATGCTGCCGCTCGCCAGCCTTGCGGGCTCTTTTCAGGGCGATGGGCAGGTGCAGCGCTTCCAGCTGGGGTGCGCCTGGTGGTTCAATGACACGTACAACGGCATGCGCGACCAGCTCACCGTGTGCGCCAGCCAGGGCCTTTTGGGCAACTTTACCGGCATGCTCACAGATTCGCGCAGCTTCTTGTCATATCCCCGCCACGAGTATTTCCGCCGCGTGCTGTGCCAGCTGCTGGGGGAGTGGGTTGACCAGGGTCGCCTTCCTGAGGACGAGGAATACCTGGGCGCATTGGTTCAGGATATCTGCTACAACAACGCCCTCGACCAGTTTGGCCTTCTGGATCGATAAGGTTTGCGTACGGCAGCGCGGAGCGCGAGCCCCGTCTACGAAGGGGCGCTTCTGCCAACGGGCGGCGGCGCCTCTCTTTCTTGTCTTGCCTACAAGGGTGCCCCTTAGAAGCGCGACCGCTTAGAATAGGTGGGTATGATGCGCAAGAAAGGCGACTCGCAAAGGGGCTTGATATGAATCTGGAAGTCGATGGCATGGTTGAGGGAGCGAGCTCCAAGGCGGTTGCCGGCGAGGAGAATCCTTTGCAGGCGCCCTTCCTCACCGTCATGATCCCCGCTTACAACGCGGCGGACTATCTGGCGCAGGCGATGGAGTGCATCTTGAAGCAGCCGTGCCGTGACCTGGAGCTTCTGGTTCTCAACGACGGCTCGACGGATAACACCCTTGATATCGCGCGCGAGTTCCAGCAGCGCGATCCGCGCGTGGTGATCGACGACCATCCCAACATTGGGCTGGGCGCCAACCGCAACCATGGCTTTCGCTTGGTGCGCGGTACCTGGCTTATGTTCTTGGACCATGACGACCTTATCGCCCCCAACTTCTACTGCGAGCGCACCAAGGAGGCGCTGCAGGCCTTGCTGGCAGCCGGTGTGGAGACGCTGGTTCCCTCACGCATCTATTCCAACGAGGAAGCTACGCGCGCCTTTAGGCAAAACGTGCCGCTAGAGGGCGTCTTTGACGGCGCGGGCCCCGCCTCGCTGCAGCTCAACTACGAATTCGCCACCATGCTCTACTCCGTAGGCATGTTGCGTCGCAACAACGTGGCGTTCTGCGAGACCCGCCCGGAGATGGAGAGCATCTATCGTCACCAGGCCGTGTTCTGCTCAAACAAGGTTTTGTTCACCAACAACCTGTGGTTTGCCATCCGTCGCGATAATCCTCAGCAGATCACTAAAAACTGGGACTGGCCGGCTGTCGCCCGCGTCCGAGCGGAGCAGTATGCAAAGCTGGTCGACTGGCACCGCGATCGAGGCACCGCGGGCGAGGTCCTTGAGCAGATGGAGGAGCGGGCGCGCCAGGCTAAGGTAGACGCGCAGGCGGCCAATATGCCCGCGCCGCGCCGCAACGTGTTTCAGCGAATGAAGGATCGCCGGCAGCAGCAGCGCGAGTGCGAACGGCAGCAGCGCGAGCGCGAGCAGTGGCTTGCCGATATGCTCCCCATGGATCAGTTTCTCTATACGGATGAGGAATTGTCTGCGGCATGGGATAAAACCCTCTCCCTGTTGCCAAGGGCGTAGCGCCTGCGCCTCATCCACCATACTGTTACGGTGCACCCTCCCTTCTTGGGCATCATGTACCTGTGTAAATGTGCGAATACTGGCGCACATTGGGTACGCGAGCAAGGAGGTCCCATGTTTGACGAGGCAGAGCGCGCGGTGCAGGCGGTTCGCGAAATGGGCGAGGTCGATCGTGCCTGTTTGCTACATCCCCCAAGCGATTCGGATCGCCAGCTGTATGAGGTTCTCACCGATTCCGTAGCGTTGTATCTGGCCCGCTGCAGAGGGGAGAAGAGGCTCGATCAAAAGACGGTCAAGGCCTACTGCTGCGATATAGAGCAGTTCCTTGTGTGGCTTGAAGAGGGAATCAGAGAATTCAGCCGAGCATCTATGCGCGAGTACATGGTCTACCTCAACGCCCGCTACGCCGCCAGCACCGTTAGGAGAAAGCTGGCGTCTTTGCGAGCATGGGCAACATGGATGCGCCGCGAGGATTTTATGGCCGCAAGTCCGTTCGATGACCTGGACGTGAGCATTCGCCAGCCGCTTCTGCTTCCGCGCACCATAGGCCCGCGCGACCTGCTGCACATGCTTGAGCCAAATGGTGCTGCCGGCATAAGCAAGGAGGGGCACGCGCCTACCATGCTGGAGTTACGCGACCAAGCGGTGCTGGAGCTGCTTATCGCCACCGGCATACGCGTGTCAGAGCTATGTGCACTCAACTTGGATAGCGTGGACTTGTCCGCGAGACAGATACGAATCTTTGGTAAGGGCTCCAAGGAACGCATAGTGATGCTGGGATCGAACCATACGGTGATAGCGCTGAGCGACTACATAAGGGTGAGAAAGCCCATTGGGCAGCCGGGTGGTCGCGAGGGCATGGGGCTGAGGCCTCTCTTTTTAAGCAGGTCGAAAGAGCGGATAACCGATCAGGCGGTGAGAAAGATCATATTGAAGCGCGCAAAAGAGGTGGAAGTAGAGGCCCACGTGACCCCGCATATGTTTAGGCACACGTTTGCGACCACCTTATTGGAGCAAGACGTAGACATTAGATATATACAGCAGCTTCTGGGCCATAGCTCGGTAAAGACAACGGAGCGCTACACGCATGTATCCTCAGCGAAGCTGCGAACAATCATGGAGCAACACAACCCCCGGGACGTGCTGAGCTCCAGCGATACGCCCTTGCAGCCACCAAGCGAAATGCTCAATTAATAGCAATCAAAAGGCTAATGCAAAGCGGTTGCAGAAGAACCTGCTATGCATAGATACAAAAAGAAGGCCGTACGCAAAAACCGCGTGCGGCCTTATTTATATGAGCCGAAAGGAAATGCAAATTCGCCGGTCACCGTGCTAACGAATATGGCTATCTAAAGGGGTTGCAAAAAATAAGAAACATACCTACTTCACAGAAGGGGACTAATAGCGTTATAGTAAGAAACCAGTGGACACATCACAACATTAATACAGCAGTACATAGTTCCAGTTCATACCGCAAGCAGCGATGTACTCGACCCTATTGGGCCAATGTTGAGTGCTAGATGTGAACAATAGTTACCACGCAACAAGAAAATAGTAGACAAACAAATTTTAGGTGTTAAGATTAATCATGGCTCTGTTAGCCTCTGATTGACATGTTTATATATCACCGTGGTATACTATTACTAAGTAGATAGCGTCACGGAGGTGCGAGCATGAAGGCGACGGAGGTAGCGGAAGAACTCAAGAGGAACCTGTCCTCGCTGGGGCCC
>DBGDZK010000019.1:0-6315 GCA_048373195.1 Collinsella sp. | reverse complement strand
ATTCTGCTTGGAGCAGCTGGCTTGGCTGCCGACAATACAACGGTGGAAGCTCTTCAGAAGGTCGGCCTTACGTCCATTCAGGCGAGTGAGCAGTCCGCACTCTACACTACCTCGCTCGGCTTTTTTGGCTACAGCTCTGGTGTCTTTGGCGGCATTATCGTGGGCTGCCTGGTCGCCTGGATCACCGGCCGTTTTTACAAGACCAAGCTTCCAACGGCGCTGGCGTTTTTTGCGGGCAGTCGAACCGTCCCCATTGTATCGCTGGTCGCCGGTGGCATCCTGGGCGGCATCATGTACTTCGTCTGGCCCGTCATCGGTGGATGCTTCTCGGGTATTGCGACGTTCGTGAAAGGCTCCGGTCTGGTCGGTACGTTTGTCTATCGCTGGGTGCTCGAGAGCCTTGTGCCGTTTGGCTTGCATCCGCTGCTCGAGACGCCCATGTATTGGACTGAGCTTGGCGGCTCCATGGTCGTCGATGGAACGCGCGTGGTGGGCAATAGCGCCATTCAGCTTGCACAGCTCGCTTCTCCCAGCAGTGACAAGCTCTTGGTTAGGGCCTTCATGGCTGGCTATGGCATTAACGATTACGCGTTGTTCCCGGGCATCGCCCTTGCTATGTGGTCTTGTGCCAAGCCCCAGAACCGCAAGAAGGTTGCTGGTCTTTTAATCCCCACAGTGATTTCGACTGTTTTCTTTGGCGTTACGGAGCCTATTCTCTTTACGTTCCTGTTTGCCGCCCCCTGGCTCTACTTTGGCGTTTACGCTCCGCTTTCCGGACTGGGTGAAGTTCTCTCGGAGGCAATGGGCGTTTCGGTGTACCAGGGAAATATCAAGGACCTGATCCCATTCTTATTCCGCCCCGAGAAGCTTAATCTGCTTCCGTACCTTATCCTGCTCCCCGCCTTTTTCCTGGCAGCTTTCTTCCTCTTCCGGTTCTTTATTACTAAGTTCGATATCAAGACGCCCGGTCGAGACGATGGTGACGATATTGAGTTGATCAACAGCAGAGCCGAGTTCGAGGCAAAGGCCGCTGAGGCAAAGGGCGAGTCTGATGGCACTCCCGAGAAGGCAGTCCAGGGCCGTGCGACCAAGGACAGCGCGCTTGCTGTTGGCATTGTCGAAGCGCTTGGTGGAGCTGAAAACATTGATGATCTTGACAACTGCATCTCACGTCTTCGCGTGATTGTCAAGGATGGTTCTAAGGTTGCAGACGACGAGGTGTTCACAAAGAATCTTGAAGCTATGGGCGTTATCCGCCTGAGCGACAAGGCAATCCAGGTCATTTACGGTCCTCGTGTCGGCGAAGTCGCTTCTGAGGTGCACGAAGTTCTCGGTGACGAGTAAAACGCGCAAGTGGCTTTCAATTGCATAGCGCAATTCCAGGGCTTGGCTTCCTATCGCATGATTTAGGGGGCCAGGCCTTCTTGTTTTAGATTGTCAAGGCAGATACTCAATAGTTCTTCGAATGCGAGAATACAACTTCCGGTAAAGCAGTTAGGCTTAACGTTCTTAAGATCCATTGGGTGATCGTCATGTATCGTAAAGATCGCGTCTGCCGTCTTGGCGAGCTCGCTGTCTTCGTTGCCGGTAAACGCGAGGGTCGTAATGCCCGCGTCGTGGCATGCCCTTGCGGTTTCCAGGATGGCTTCTGTCTGGCCCGATTTGGATATGAGCATCATGCAGCTGAGCGTATTTCGGTTGGATTCGACAAACTGATCGGTTTCTAGGAAGTCCTGTATGACGGCCAAAAAGCCAAGTCCAACGAGCTTAGTCGCCATGTACTGCGCAACGATGCGTGAGAAGCCCTCTCCGTTTACTCCGATCATTCTGTTGCGATGCAGTGCGGCGATGAATACGTCTACATCTCCGGTGTGACATACGAAGTGGACGCTACTGTCTTTGAGTGATTGATTCATTTCGCGGGAGACATGCTGAAGGTGCTTGAGATCGTACATCATTTCGCGGTAGCCACGGTAGCCGAGCTTTTTCGAAAGCCTGATGACTGTCGTCATGCTGGTAAAGCATGCCATGGCGACGGGTTTTATGCCAATATCATCGAGGGTGTCGATATTGTTGAGTAGGTATTCGAGTACGCTTTGCTCGGTTTCGGATAGCTTTGCGGCTGAGTAGAGCTTGGAAATCTGCTTTTTATCAACCATCGGTGCTTCCTTCCCGCCGGACGTGTGTGGCCGCTTCCGTTGCGTAAATAATAACTCCTTGGGGAATTCCTTTCCCGCCTTGCAACCGGGGCGGGAAGCGGCCCTCCATGCTGGATACAATATCCAAACACAGGCGAACCATGCAATATTGAATGTGCTAATTGGGGGTTTCGATATGAAACTTACGGTCATAGGTGGCGGTGGCGTCCGCTCCATGTTTTTGGCAAAGAGCATAGCCCAGCAGGCGTCATCGCTTGGGATTGACGAACTTGTGTTTATGGACAATGATCCCGAGAAGCTGCGCATCTACGGTGGCCTTGCCGCCCATGTCTCGGGCATGCTTTGCCCCACGCTTAATTTTTCACTGACGGGCGATGCAGTCGAGGCCGTTAAGGACGCCGATTACGTGATCACGACGATTCGCGTCGGTGGGGACCATATGCGCGTTCGCGATGAGCGCATTGCTCTTTCGCATGGGGTTCTTGGCCAAGAGACGACTGGCGCAGCCGGCGTGTCTTTTGCCATGCGCTCCGTCCCTGCGCTTGCTTCGTATTGCGAGTTAATCAAGAAGTACGCAAAGCCGGACGTCAAGGTGTTTAACTTTACTAATCCCGCTGGCGTCGTATCTCAGGCCCTACGCGATATGGGCTATGATTTTACTTATGGCATTTGCGATGCCCCCTCGGGCATGTTGCATCAGTTTGCCGAGTATAAAGGCGTTGATCCCGCATCGGTTCAGGGCGAGTGCTATGGACTCAACCACCTCTCGTTCTTCCGCAATGTGACGGTTGACGGCGAGGACATCATGTCCGACTTGATCCACGACGACGGGGCATATGCTCATACAGATCTTAGGTTCTTCGAGAAGGACCTCGTCCTAAATCGCGGATGCGTGCCAAATGAGTACCTATACTATTTCTACTATCGCGAGCGCGCCGTTGCCAACGTTCTCTCTTCGCCCCAGACGCGCGGCGAACTAATCGAAGAAATTAATCGAGAAATGACGAGCGAGCTTGCATCTATCGATATTGAGAACGACTTCGAAAAAGGCCTCGCGTGCTTTGAGAAGTGGTACGGAATGCGCGAAAACAACTACATGGCGGCCGAGACGGGTATTCATCGCGACAAGCCGTGGACGTTTGACGTGTACGGCAAAGATGCTGGCGGATATGCAGGTGTCGCGCTCCGCTTCATGGATATTGCTCGCTCTGGCAAGACGCAGCAGATGATCCTGTGCACCCCCAACAATGGCGCCATCCCCGGCCTTCTCGATACAGATGTCATTGAGTCAACGTGCGATATCTCCACCGATGGCTGCGTGCCGCATCGCGTCGAAGCCGATTCTGTGCCCGCGGGAAACCTCGAATTGATTCGTCGCGTCAAGTACTACGAGCGCACCGTGGCGCGTGGCATCGTTAACCGATCGAAGCGCGACATTGTCGAGAGCCTCGCGATGCACCCGCTCGTTAATTCGTACTCCTTGGCGAAAGATATCGCCGCGCAGTACTTTGAGCTTAACCGCGACTACATCGACGGCTGGACAGACTAGTCTGGACGTTAAAACTAGAAATTATGGATGGGCGGACCGGCGTTTATATTGGCGCCCGTTCGCCCTGCTTAGTAAGAAAACGGGTATAGAGTGAACTTGCGAGAGAACTTCAATGTCTTTCTGGAATCGGGCGATCGGGCGAAGGAATGCCGGAGTGGCTGCACGATGGCGTTATATATCCCCTTGTTTGTTATGAGCGCGCTTCAAATTGGTGCATCAAACGTTGCAACTGAGCTCGCCTATATCAATCCGTCCATTACGCTTATTTGCACTGTGGTCGCGGCCTTTTTAAACCTGCTTCTATCGAATGTGGCTTTTTCATTATTTGCCGTCGACCGGTCCAAAGAGACGGTGCAACCTGCTCGAACCCCTCCGGTTTATCTCTTGGCCTCGACGGTTCCCCTCCAGATTTCTGGGGCGCTGCTAATTTATTTGGTTCACTTGATTTTATCGGCAATTGTAGTCTTTGCCTCGCTTGCGAGCAGTCAGCTCGGGGTGTTGTGCTCGCTTGTGGTGGCAGTAATCGTGACGCTTCTTTCCGCGTCGTTCGTATTCGTGTTAATTGAAGATGCGGACGTGGAGCAGAGGGGACTACGAGGCATTCGGTTTGCACCACGCTACATCATGCGTTCGGTCACGGTGCTTCGTTCCTCCTGGAGAGAAATCGCGCGTCCCGCAACGCTGCTGGTGGCATGGAACCTGGTTGCAAGTTGCGCTATCCAGGTTCTTGTTGGATGGGTAGTTTCGAGTGCGGCGCTGCCGTCGGCACTTTCAGTGACGGCGCTTGTGCATGAGGGACTTTATTATGGGGCGTTTGCTTATATGCTGCTTTTGCTAGTTCATTGTGCGGTTGCGAGTTGGCTCGAAATTGACGTGCTCATGGGGGTGTCCTTGTGCGTATCCGAGCAGGCGCGATAGCCCGAAGATGAAGCCGCGTTTTCGACATTGAGTTCCTGCGTACCTTGCTTTCTAAGCAGAATTGGCGCGCCGTCTGTTAACAATCGTTTTCCAAGAATTCTTTTGTTGCTCATTTTATAGACTTCTCATTGCTATAATCGCCCACCGCTCAAGATAATCGGAGAGGTTTTCCTATATGGCTCAAACAAAGCAAGACGGCATCACGCTCAGGCAGTGGCTCCCGCTCATCGGGCTCACCTGCTGCGCGTTCGTATTCAACACGTCGGAGTTCATGCCCATCGGCCTGCTGACCGACATCGCTGCATCGTTTTCGCTCACCGAGGCCCAAGCTGGCATCATGATCTCGGTCTATGCCTGGGGCGTCATGCTGCTGTCGTTGCCGCTCATGGTGTTTGCCTCGCGCTTCGAGTTCAAGCGGATGCTGCTGGGCGTGCTGGCCGTGTTCTCGCTCGGTCAGTTCCTGTCCGCTGTGGCGCCGACCTATCCCATCCTGGTCTGCGCGCGCCTGGTGGTCGCTCGCGCACATGCCGTGTTCTGGTCAGTCGCCTCGATTATGGCCTCGCGCCTGGTCGACACTCGCCACGGCGCGCTCGCCATCAGCATGATCGCCACGGGCTCGTCCATCGCGCAGATCTTTGGCCTGCCTCTCGGTCGCGCCATTGGCTTGGCCGTGGGCTGGCGCATGACGTTTGCCGTGGTCGGGGGCCTCTCAGCCATCGCGGTCGTCTACCAGGCAGCGGTGTTCCCGGCCATGCCGGCGGGTGAGCGCTTTACCGTCAAACAGCTGCCCGAGCTGCTCAAGAACCCGCTCCTCATCGCGCTCTACGCAGTCACGGTCTTCATGGCGACCGGCTATTACGCAAGCTACAGCTATATCGAGCCCTTCCTGGCGCAGGTCGCGCACGTCGATGCGGGCGCCATCACCATGACGCTGACGGCGTTTGGCTGTTCCGGCTTGGTGGGCAGCTGGCTGTTCAGCCGCCTGTTCGACGGGCACCGTTTTCCGTTCCTTGCTATCACGCTCTCCGGCGTGCCGGTGGCCCTGCTGCTCATGGGGCCGGCCGCATCGTCGCTCGTGACAGTGCTTGCCGTCTGCGCACTGTGGGGTTGCTGCGCCACGGCCTTTAACGTGGCGTTTCAGGCCGAGCTCATCAAGCACACTCCGGCAGATTCGTCGGCCGTTGCCATGTCGATCTTCTCGGGCCTGTTCAACCTCGGTATCGGCACGGGCACCGCGATCGGCGGAGCCGTGGTTTCGGGTCCCGGTATCGCCTGGATCGGCTTCGCGGGCGGTGCGATCGCTGCCGTGGGCGTCATCCTCGCCATCACGGTGATGTTCCCAGCCATACGCCGCGCAAAGCCCGTCGCCTAGCCACATCCTCCTCATCAGTTGCGGTGAAATACGGACTGCTGGGCCCAATAAACCCGGCAAACAGTCCCTATTGCACCGCAACTTATTTTGGGGGAGGGGATACAAGCTGGGCATACAATGGATGTCGTTGTGTTGAGCTTACCGGGAGGTTGCTATGTGGGCATACGAGACGACGTTCTATCAGATCTATCCGCTGGGCTTTTGTGGAGCTCCGCGCGAAAACGCCGCGCCCGTTGCCGAGGATGAGCTCGCCCAGGCTGCCAACGTCGCGCCCAACCCCGATGCGCCCATCATGAAAATCGCCCAATGGGCAGACT
>DBGDZK010000018.1:0-12062 GCA_048373195.1 Collinsella sp. | reverse complement strand
TAGCGATTGATCATGTTAATAACGAGCATACGGCTGAACTTCTTAAAAGCGCCCTCTTAGAGCAGTGGCCAAACGCAGAAATAAAGATATTATCTTGCGGTGGCCTCTGTTCGTACTACGCCGAAGCGAACGGTATTATCGTTGGCTATGGATGGCTATAGTCCGCATTCTAAGTAACCGTATACCCGGTCGCCGCCCATAAAGATGTTGATAGCGGCGACCGGGTCTAGTCTATAAATAACATCTTTACATAAGATATATTATCGCAAATATAAAGGGGAGAAGGATAGAACTGGATTTGAGTTCGTCCTTCTCCCAATATAAATAGCACTAGTCCAATTGCTCTAGATAACGATATGCCGCCGCACCGGCAATAGCGCCGTCAGCCGCCGCTGTAATAACCTGGCGCAGCTGTTTAGTGCGCATATCGCCAACGCAAAATAAGCCAGGCGTTTTTGTCATCATAGAGTCATCGGTAACAACGCCGCCATCTGGACCAAGCTCAACATAATCCCTAACAATATCAACCAACGGATCATTACCGGTAAAGACAAAAATACCAAAAGAACCTTCGGGAAATTCTTCGACGTTCGTATTGCCGTTTATCGTATCGACGAACTCTATACGATTAAGAAGCGACCCACCATCAACTTCTTTGATGGATGTGTTGAAACGAACCGAAACGTTATCATGCTCGAGAAGCCTTGACACCATGCCTCGAGAGGCTCTGAAGTGATCTTTGCGAACAACCATCGTTACGTGCCGCGCAATTTTGGCGAGGAACATTGCTTCCTCGACAGCAGAGTTTCCTCCACCAACAACAAATAGGTCTTTTCCGCGATAAAACATTCCATCGCAGGTAGCACAATAAGAAATGCCTCTACCGCGGAAAGCATCTTCGCCCTTAAAGCCTGCGAGCCTTGGTTTTGCTCCAGTGGCAACAATTAACGAGCGCGTGTGATAGACAGCAGAATCAGTTTCAACGTCAAACTCCCCCGCTTTATCGATATGAACACTGTTCACCATCTCGAATATAGTTTGGGCGCCGGCTTGTTCTGCATGCTCTTGCATTTTTATACCAAGCTCAGCTCCTGATATCGAGGGAAAAGCTGGGTAATTATCGATTGTGTCGGATGTTGCTATTTGTCCTCCCGGCATACCTTGTTCAAACACGGCTGCTTTGAGGCTTGCTCGAGCGGCGTAGATGCCTGCAGTATATCCAGCGGGTCCACCACCGATAATGGCGACATCATAAGTCGACTGTTCATTCATTAATGACCTCCAATCAGTCTTTCTCTTCATACCCGTTATTAGTGACAATAAGTAGATAAGTTAATCGTAGAATGTTGAATACCGGATTAGACCAAGGAGTGAACATGGACGAGAAGCATGCTGAGGCGGACGGGCAAAGTGCAGCCAAATCTACGCCAGTTATAACGATCATGCATGCATCCGTCGGATCAGGTCATAAAGCTGCTGCGAATGCGGTCGCCCAAGCAATAGATCGAATGCGCGGAACCCACGATGTGCCCTCTGACGTAATTGTCGAAGTCCTAGACGTGCTGGACTTTGGACGTATAAAGTTTGATGGCAACAAGACTGCAGCCTCGTTTACTGGCGCAACGCGTCCCATTTACGATATAACATGGCGTTACACCTTAACAGGCCGTTTGCTTTGGGGCGGTGGATCCGCCTGGTCCCGAATAATGTTTCCAGCTTTTAATGATTATGTTCGAGAAAAAAGGCCAATTGCGCTTATATGCACGCATATCACCGCGGCAAATGTTGCGGTTGGCGCGCGCATGATGACAGATGTTGAGTATCCGATCGTATGCATTCCCACAGATTATGAGATAGAGGGTTTCTGGCCACATAAAGAAGCGGATCTTTTCTGCGTTGCATCAGAGTTCATGGCCGAAACGCTGCGTCCCCGATTGGTTCCGGAAGCCAATATCGCCATTACCGGCATACCGGTAAGAGGTGGCTTTGAAGATGATGCATTCGATAGAGAAAGCGTTCTCAATCAGTTCGGGTTTCCCGTAAACAAAAAGATTGTCCTTGTTCTTGCGGGGGCAAGTCTTCCTCAACCCTATGTTCGCTTCAGAATGGCGATCGAGCAGACGCTCCCCTATCTGCGACGCTTCGATGACATGCACTTTGTCTTTCTTCCAGGTAAGGATCATGAATATGCAAGAAACCTTAAAGCATTGTTCTCCGGAATGAAGCTAGATAACGCTACGGTATTGGATTATGTAAGCGATATGGCTTCACTGATGAGAGCATCGAATCTGGCGATACTAAAATCCGGAGGCCTTACAGTCACTGAATGCCTTTGCGCTAGACTCCCGATGCTTCTAGTAGGTAAATCATATGGACAAGAGAAAGCCAATACGGTGATGCTGACATCTTTTGGCGCAAGCCTGCATGCAACTACATCACGCGAGCTCGTTCTCACGCTTGAACGAATCCATAGATACCCCGAGGCTCTCGATGCGCTGCTTATAGGAGCTAAAGCATTGAGAAAACCCAATGCAGCAGAAGATATTGTTCGAGCAACAATGGAGCAAACGAAAATCGAGAGAAATCACCAGAAGCATTTTATTGAATTCTACTGGGGCGAAAAGCCCGCGCATACTCGATAGGTGTAATGAAGCCCTGTTGCGAATTCGCCAACAGGGCCTTCACGCTACGAAACCAGTTATTTGGATCCGCTGGAACCAAAGCCGCCTTCACCACGATCGGTCTCATCGAGCTCGTCAACTTCGAGCAGCGTCACGCTTGGAACGGCTTGGATAACCAGCTGAGCGATACGGTCGCCCTTTTCGATGATGATAGGCTCATGTGGATCCAGATTGATCGCAATAATCTTGAGTTCACCACGATAGTGCGCATCAATAAGCCCGGGAGTGTTCAAAATTGAGAGGCCCTTTTTGATGGCCATACCCGAACGAGGCTGAACAAACCCGGCATATCCATCCGGCAACGCGATGGCAAGCCCAGTAGGAATTAGTGCGCGTTCAAAAGGTTGCAAGACGACGGATTCAATAGAACGAAGATCGAGTCCAGCATCTCCTTCATATGCATATGAAGGAACCTGGGCATCTGCAGATATTTTCTTAATAGGCACAGTGATAGCTGCCATCGGCTCACCTCAGTTTGTCGAGCTCTTTAAAAAATTCCTCAACGTCTTTAAAATCACGATATACAGACGCAAAGCGAATATATGCGACTTTATCTAGCTTGGCAAGTCTCTTAAGAACCATATCGCCAATTTCATGAGAAGAGACAGCCCTGACAGTTCTGGAACGAAGCTCTAGCTCTATATCATCTATTAGATAGTTAAGCTGAGTAAGATCAATATCTCTCTTCGATGTTGCTCGCATAAGGCCAACCATCAGCTTGTTTCTATCGAACGGCTGGGTGGTGCCGTTGCTTTTAACAACCTCTATAGGATCCTCGCAGCGTTCAAACGTTGTGAAACGATGGCCGCATGTACGACATTCACGACGACGCTTAATGGCGTTGGTTACGTCCTGCATGCGCGAGTCAATAACCCTCGTGTTCTCTCCACCGCATTTTGGGCATCGCATGATAGCATCCTTTCATTCATACATAGAATATAGGATAACCCAGAATAACGAAGGCGCGGCGGAATCTAACCAACTATGAAGGGTCGGCAACGAAGATAGTTTGCCCAGGCTGAAGCATCGACGAGTCGAGGTCATTCCAATCTTTAATTGCAGAAACCATATCCTGAGTTGACACACCGTCGACGTTATACGTCTCAGCAAGATCCCAGAGAGTCGCCCCTTGTCTTACTCGAACAGACTGCAAGCTCATATTGTCTATTAAGTCATATGTTGGGGCGGATGCTGCAGCAGAAATCTGATAGGAAGCCAGAAAAACTAATACGCCAACTATAATAATAAAACAGGCACGGATTGCCGAAAGCCTACGCGAGCGAACCGATCGAGGTGCGCACGCGGTTGTATCGGCGTCAGCACGGCAGTTATTTCGCCCTCCGTTGATAACGATCAGTTTATTCTTTTGCTCCGGAATAACGGAAAGTGCAAGGTTTCCAGAAACGTAGGACTGCGTATTCATCGGTAACTCCCTTCAGCTCATTTGACGAATAAAGATATATACGTTCGTCTGGACAAAAATATCTAGCGCAAGAACGAGTGTTCGTTTATTATTATCTTCGAACAGTTGTTCTTGTCAAGATAAATTCGAACAGATGTTTCATTACGAAGGGAGCGTTTATGGCACGCAAGATAACCAAGCGCCAGCAGCAAATCTACGATTTCATTCGCTCATATCAGCTGGAAAAAGGATATCCACCCAGTGTTCGAGAGATGGCAGCCGCAGTAGGCCTTTCCTCCCCCTCAACAGTACATGCCCACCTCAGCGCCCTCGAACAGCACGGCCTAATTCGTCGCGACAAAACAAAGCCGCGTGCGCTTGAAGTGTTTAATGAAGATGGGACCAACGCTCAGCTTGCCAACGTTACCGAGGCGCCGAATCGCGGAACTATTTCGCTGCCCCTTATCGGTCGCGTGGCGGCAGGAATACCGATTCTTGCCGAGCAAAATGTTGAAGACACGTTTACACTCCCCACTGAGATTGCCACCGACTCAAGCTCATTCATACTCGAGGTCCATGGCGATTCCATGATTAACGTGGGAATCTATAACGGCGATTACATTATCGTTCGCGAACAGCACAACGCAATGAACGGTGAGATAGTCGTCGCAATGATCGATGGGGAGGCGACGGTTAAGACCTTCTACAAAGAAGCGGGCAGAGTGAGGCTGCAGCCTGAAAACGACTCGATGGAGCCGATTTACGCCGTAAGCCCCACAATCCTTGGCAAAGTCGTTGCTTTGATGCGAAGGTTCTAGATGAATGCGAAAGCTAGCGCCGGCGAGCGAAAGCCCGCGGAAAGAATCGTGTTTTTCGATACGCTTCGCGGGCTAACTATACTATCAATGGTCGCTTTCCATACTACATATGATTTGGCATATCTATATGGATATGATATGCCCTGGTTCACATCGACCTTGTTTCAAGATATTTGGAGGGCTTCGATCAGCTGGACCTTCCTCATCCTTGCAGGGTGGATGACTCAACATTCTCGAAACAATCTGAAGCGGGCCGCATTATACTCAATCGCCGCGCTACTGGTATTTCTAGTTACATCCATTGCGAACGTGGATACGCCCGTATCCTTCGGTATTTTATACTGTATGGCGTTTTGCACATTAAGCTATGGAGCGAACACGAGATACTTCAAACGGGTTAATCCATTTATAGGTCTAGCAATTTGCTTGTCATTATTCGCGATTACCTATAAAGTTCCGAGCGGCAGCTATTTATTTAAGGGATTATCTTGGCTAGGCTTTCCTGGGCCGGGATTTGCCTCTGGTGATTACTATCCCCCAATCCCCTATTTCTTCCTTTATGCCTCCGGCATTTTTTTAGCGATTGCATATCTCACTCGTAGCGCAAAATCTAACATATATCCGGATTGGATGAAAAAGGACTTTTGCCATCCGTTAACGATCATTGGTCAACACAGCCTACTGGTCTATCTGATTCATCAGCCTATCGTTCTGATATTGCTAAATATTACATTGGGCTGACGATACGAAAAGGCTATTCGGTTATATAAGGCTCAATGCAAGGGACAATGCGGCTGGGAATTCGAGCAGCCAGCCGCACGCCGTCACCGAGAAACTCCTCATGCACGACTTGACCCTGCTCGCGAATCATCGAAATCAATGCGGCTTCCCTATACGGGATCGTGGCGCTAAGCATGGTATCGCACGACGAAGCTTCGTTGGCTATCCTACAGGTGAGAGAATCAATCCCTTCGCCAGTAAGCGCGGAGAAAAAGATGCTATCGGGATATCGGGACTTAAGAACAGTGAGTTCCATCGGGTCAAGAAGGTCAACTTTGTTGAAAACCGTGACGGATAGTTTATCACCAGCGCCAATTTCAGATAGAACGGAATCGACGGCATCCATTTGTCGAGTCCAGTCTTCATCTGAAATGTCTACAACCTTTAGGATGAGATCAGCGTTATGAACTTCAGAAAGCGTCGACTTGAATGCTTCAACCAGCCCATGTGGAAGTTTTTGAATAAACCCAACTGTATCTGTGACGGTAATGAGCCTTCCCCCTGGCAAGGCATAAGCGCGGGTAGTGGGATCGAGGGTCGCGAACAGCTTATCTTGCGCAAACACGTCCGAACCCGTAAGTCGGTTAAGCAAAGTCGATTTACCAGCATTGGTATAACCAGCAAGAGCTACTCTATAGGCACTTGATTCGAGGCGATCCTTAGACTGAACCCCTCTTCGCTTTTCAATTAACTTTAATTGTTTACGAAGCGCCGAGATTTTGTTGCGAATCAAACGCCTGTCAACCTCGAGCTGGCTTTCACCCTGGCCGAAGCGGCTTCCAATACCACCACGGGTCTGCTCTTTTGCAAGGTGGCTCCACATGCCACGAAGCCTTGGTAGAAGATATTGAAGCTGCGCAAGTTGAACCTGAAGACGGCCTTCGCGAGTTTTCGCATGCAATCCAAAGATATCAAGGATCAAAGCAGTGCGATCGATGATTTTCACCGGATCGCCCACTGCTTTCTCCAAGTAGGATTGCTGAGATGGCGAAAGCTCGTCATCGAAGATAACAACATCGATATCAAGGCTGTGAACCATTCGAACAAGCTCTTCAACCTTGCCAGATCCAATAAATGACTTAGGAATAGGCTTATCTAGACGTTGGGTGAGTCGAGCAACAGCCTCAGCACCAGCAGTATGCGCAAGACGGTCGAGTTCATCGAGCGAGCGATCAGTGGGCCACGAGCCGACCCTCCAGTCCACGCCAACCAGAAGAGCTCGCTCCGGAACGGGAGCCGTAGAGATAAAGCCCGACTTTGCCATTTAATACCCCGTTTTCTCCAAGATGAAATCAGCAGCTTGCTCGGTTGTCATCTGGTCCATATCCAACCAAATAGTCCTGCTGTCCCTCCTACACCAAGACAGTTGTCTTTTTGCATAGCGCCTCGACCTCTGCTTGATAAGAGAAATCGCATCTTCAAGAGAGCAAAGCCCGTCAAGATAGTCAATGAGCTCTTTGTAGCCGATAGCTTGCCTGCTGGTAATCGCATCTGCAGCACCCAGAGCCACAAGGCCCCTGACCTCATCAACTAGACCCTGCTGGATCATGCAATCGACGCGATCATCGATTCTCTTATACAAACGCTCCCTGTCCATAGCAAGGGCAAAGCTAGCATAATCGTAATGGGCGCGAGGGGTAGAAAAGCCAGCCTTTTGCTCGGCGTAGCTGACGCCTTCATCGATCATCTCGAGAGCGCGGACCACTCTTCGAACATTATTTGGATGAATCTGTTCAGCACTGGCAGAATCCTTCTCACGGAGTAAGGAATGAAGGGCTTCGGCACCAAGCTCCTCAGCCATGCGTTGATAACGAACGCGACGCTCGTCCTCAACTTCGCCTTTTGGAAATTCCATTTCGTCCAGCGCGGCACGCAAGTACAAACCGGTGCCGCCACAAAGAACAGCTTGCTTGCCGGAAGCCAGGAGCGAATCGATTACAACCCTCGCATCATGCTGATAAAGGGCAGCGGAATAACTGTCTGCAGGCGAAACAACATCCACAAGTCTAAGCGGTACGCGACGTTCCGATATAGGAGTTTTTGCGGTACCGATATCCATGCCGATATAAACCTGCATCGCGTCTGCAGATATGATATCCGTATGCAGCCGAGAAGCAACCTCATCGGCAAGAGAGCTCTTACCGGACGCAGTGGGACCCGTAATAGAGATAACGGGAATTGTCATCGAGGCCCGCCAACCAGGGAGCCGGACAGATACCAGGTTTTCGCAACATTCACGTCGACGTCAACGATCTTTCCAATGTAGGAATCGATATCCGAGCCCTCCGGGAGAGGAGCGTGAACTGTTTGGTTCCAGGGACTTTTACCCTGAAGCATACAATCATCCTTCTTGGAAGTACCTTCGATGAGCGCAGGAACGGTCGTGTGCAGCTGTCCCTGGTTAAACTCATGCGCGGTGGTCTCGATAACGGAGACCAAACGGTTGAATCGATCGAGAATGACATCGTGCGGAGTGGGATCGTCTATTTTCGCAGCAGGCGTGCCCTCACGTTTTGAATAAATGAATGTAAAGGCCTGGGCGTAGCGAACCTGTTCTGCGAGCGAAAGGGTCTGCAAAAAATCCTCTTCGGTCTCACCTGGGAAACCGACGATGATATCAGTGGTTAAAGCAATACTAGGGATCTTTTCTCGAATGCTATGAACTAGATCGATATATTGTTCACGCGTGTAGCGCCTGTTCATCTCTTTGAGCACACGGGAAGAGCCTGACTGAACAGCGAGATGGAGATGGGGCATAACGGCGGGAACATCGCACATCGCATCTATGGTCTCAGGCAAAAGGTCTTTGGGATGAGAAGATGTGAAGCGAATGCGTTCGATGCCGGTCTCCCCTACCGCGCGAAGCAGATCGGCAAAGCGAGGCTTGCCAAAGATATCTCTTCCATAGGAATTGACGTTTTGACCAAGAAGAGTGATTTCGCGAACTCCAGAACGGACAAGTCCGGAAACCTCGTCAACGATCTGATCAAACGGACGACTCTTTTCGCGGCCGCGAACATAAGGAACGATACAGTAGCTGCAGTAATTATTGCAACCAGTCATGATGGGGACCCAAGAATGGAACGTGGTAGCGCGATGCCACGGCATGCTTGTGGCTCCCTTATCTTCAATCTCCTCGCACCTAACGTGATGGTCGCCATCTTCGAAGGCCTGAGCGATAAGCTCGCCCACGTGAGCGATGGAATGGGTGCCGAAGATAACGTCAACGTTGTCGAGGTTGGTGAGAAGCCCCTCGCCGTCACGCTGAGCGATGCAGCCGCCAACTGCGATAACGCGGCGACCGCTAGGGGGCTTAGGCAGACTCTTGCAGGAAGAGCACTGTCCGTACAAACGAGTATCAGCCGCCTCACGAACGCAGCACGTCATAAAGACAACGATATCGGCATCCGAGGGCTCGCCGACCTCCAAGCACCCAAGGGAGTCTAGCAAGCCGCTCACACGCTCGGAATCATGAAGGTTCATCTGGCAACCGAACGTACGAATGAAATAAGTTTTACCTGAAAGGATAGAGGAGTTCATTCTTAGCAGACCTCTTGAAAATCTTTGAGAAGCTCGGCGGCATCAGAGCTTTGAATAGAAAGATGGTGAACGTAAACAGATAGCCTGATAGCCGTGCGAGACTCGCCATTAATGAGAATATCGGAGAAGATGGGGGCGCAGGAGATATCGAATCCCGTAGGAATAAGGAAGCCGCGAGCTATGGCTACCGCCTTGATCGCCTGGTTAACGGCACCGGCGCCAACGCATTGAATATTGACAGGAACGCCGTCTTTAACCATACCGGCGATGGCACCCGCTACGGATGCAGGTGAAGACTTGCTCGATACCTTGAGGAATTCCATCTATGTTTCTCCAGCGTGTGTGGTGCGTTTCTGCATATTATTTTAAGTATACCGTAAGCGAGCGACGTGGAAAACCGTTTACTCCTCTTTACCAAGGTCGAAGGTCACGGTTATCTTATCCTTATGAACTCGCACCTTTGGCTCCCCCAAGAGATTTATGTAATAGCGCGAAGCAAGGTCATTGAAGTCTTTCTCAACGGCTCGAGAGAAACTAGCGATATCATCCTTGGAAATCTTTAGGCCCCTGCGATCGCGCTCAAGATCAACCTGGCGCATTGACCTTTCTCCGGGCGTGGCTCGCTCCCTTAAGAGGCGAGCAGAGACGCTGCGCAGCGGCGCAATCGAGCCCGCAAGGATGCGATGAGCGGTCCTCTCGGAAATCTCGATACCTAAAGTCGAAGCTATTTGAATGAAATCGGATGCGTCAGCAGCAAATCCCAGGCGAGATATCACAGGTAGACCTGTCTCATCATCCATAAATAGAAGACTTGAAGCATCCAGCTCGCAACGGGCTTGGTTATAGAGAGTGGAAGCAATCTCTGTTGGAGATCCCAAAAACACATCGCAGCCGCGAAGCTCCTCCAAGGCGAACTCGCAGGCAGTACGGACAATGTTATGGGGTCCGCGCGTGCAAACGAATACACCATCATCGTTCTTCTCAGCTTGAGGCCACGTAGACTGATCGACGCGCTCTTTAAGAGATGTGCAATCTACCACAACGCGAAAGACCGATCCAAGTCCCGGTCCAGACGTGAGCACCTCAGCGGATCGAGCGTTCTGTTTGATGGAGAATAGAGCCATGCCACGACCGTGAACGCCCCATTTATCCATCTTCATAGTTTCGAGCTTGGACGTGACGCGGGCATCGAAGATGCGCTCCCTCATGCCCACCGGGACACCGGAACCGTTGTCAAGGAAGAGGAGAGTGCGAACACCCTCCTCTTTCGATGTTGCGATATAGACCCGATCAGCTCCAGCGTCACGAGCGTTTCTGAGCATCTCGATAACGATATCCTCGACACTTTGAATGTCGTGCTTAGCCTGACGGCGCTCAGCTTCGGAAACTCGAAGCTTTACGAAGCCGTCGCCTAGGTTCTCTTCAACACGAAGATTGCCTTCTCCGGACATGGAGGCGATGAAAGCGATGAGGTCGTTAGAGTCGCTCATGTTACTTAGCGATATCCACAGCGCGGCTCTCGCGGATCACGACGACGCGAACCTGACCGGGATATTCCATCTCTTCCTCGATCTGCTGAGCGATGTCGTGAGCCAGAACGGTCGATTCAGCATCGGAAATCTTATCAGGCTGCACCATGACGTGGACCTCGCGACCAGCCTGCATGGCATATGTCCTCTCGACACCGTCGTGGGAGTTGGCGATCTCCTCAAGCTTCTCAAGGCGCTTGATGTAGTTCTCGGCAGACTCGCGGCGAGCACCGGGACGCGACGCGGAAATTGCATCTGCAGCCTGGACAAGCACGGCAAGAACGGTGTTGGGGTCGACATCGCCGTGATGAGCCTCGATCGCGTGGACAATAACGGGCTTCTCGCCGTAGCGGCGAGCGAGATCGGCGCCGATAACGGCGTGGGGACCCTCTACGTCATGATCGATTGCCTTGCCGAGATCGTGCAGCAAGCCGGCGCGCTTGGCCACGCGAACGTCCACACCAAGCTCGGAAGCCATGATTGCGCAAAGCTCAGACACCTCGATAGAGTGCTGCAGAACGTTCTGTCCAAACGAGGTGCGGTAGCGAAGGGCGCCAAGGGTCTTGACGATCTCAGGATGAAGATCGTGAATGCCGGTGTCGAAGCATGCCTGCTCGCCCGCTTCACGAACGCGCTGCTGAACCAAATCGGCAGCTTTCTGATACATCTCCTCGATGCGCGCAGGATGGATGCGACCGTCTGCGATAAGGTTCTCGAGAGCGACGCGAGCCGTCTCACGACGAACCGGATCGAAGCTGGAGAGAACAACCGTTTCAGGGGTGTCGTCGATAACCAGATTCACACCGGAAACCTGCTCGAAGGTGCGGATATTGCGACCCTCGCGACCGATGATCCTGCCCTTAAGGTCATCGGACGGAATATGCACCGAGGTGACGGTAACCTCAGCGGTATGGTCGGCAGCGCAGCGCTGGATGGCAAGAGAGATGATCTCCTGAGCGGTCTTATGGCACTCGGCCTTAACCTTCTGCTCGCTATCGCGGATAATCGTTGCCGCCTCATGGGTGACCTCGCCACGAACCTTGTCGAGAAGCTCCCTATGGGCGTCCTCGCGAGTGAGTTCGGCGATTCGCTCAAGCTCATCGGTCTGCTTCTCATACAGCTCGTTCAACTCACGAGACTTCTTCTCAATCTGACCCTGCTGGCTGGAAAGCTGATGCTCGCGTTTATCGAGTGCCTCGTTACGACGATCCAGGGATTCCTCGCGCTGCATAACGCGATTCTCAAGGACGCGAAGTTCCTTCTTGCGAAGCTTCTCCTCGGCCTCTGCTGCCTGCTTATTCTGGATGATCTC
>DBGDZK010000017.1:0-20663 GCA_048373195.1 Collinsella sp. | reverse complement strand
CTTACATAATGCCGCAGAACGCGAGCAGCATGTCGATGAGCTTGATAAATGCGAACGGGGCAACGATACCGCCCAGACCCCATACGAGCAGGTTGTGGGTCAGCAGCTGTCCGGACGGTACCTCGCGGTACTTAACGCCCTTCAGCGCGGCCGGGATCAGCGCGACGATAACGAGCGCGTTATAGATGATGGCCGAAAGAACCGCGGACAGCGGGCTTGCCAGACCGAGGATGTTGAGCGCGCCAAGGCCCGGGTAGATCGGCGAGAACAGGGCCGGGATGATAGCGAAGTACTTCGCCATGTCGTTGGCGACCGAGAAGGTCGTAAGCGAACCGCGGGTCATGAGCAGCTGCTTGCCGATACGCACGACCTCGATGAGCTTGGTGGGGCTGGAGTCGAGGTCGACCATGTTGCCGGCCTCCTTGGCAGCCTGGGTGCCCGTGTTCATGGCCACGGCGACATCCGCCTGCGCCAGCGCCGGCGCGTCGTTGGTGCCGTCGCCGGTCATGGCGACCAGGTGGCCCTCACGCTGGAACTCACGGATCTTCTCGAGCTTGCCCTCAGGGGTGGCCTCGGCCAGGAAATCGTCAACGCCGGCCTCGGCGGCGATTGCCGCGGCGGTGAGCGGGTTGTCGCCCGTCACCATGATGGTCTTGATGCCCATCTTGCGCAGGTCGGCGAACTTCTCCTTAACGCCGGACTTGATGATGTCCTTGAGGTACACAACGCCCAGCACGCGGCAGTTCTTGGTCACGACCAGCGGGGTGCCGCCGGCCTTGGCGATGCGCTCGACGGCCTCGTCGCACTCCTGGGAGAACACGCCGCCGGCTGCCTCCACATAGGTGCGCACGGAATCGGCAGCGCCCTTGCGGATCTCATTGCCCTCGTAGTTCACACCGGACATGCGGGTCGCCGCGGTGAAGGGGATGAACTCCATACCCTTATCCTCGAGTGTGCGGCCGCGCAGACCGAACTGCTCCTTGGCGAGCACGACGATGGAACGGCCTTCGGGGGTCTCGTCGGCCAGCGAGGAAAGCTGGGCGGCATCGGCCAGTTCCGCGGGATCGATGCCGTCGACCGGGATGAACTCGGCGGCTTGGCGGTTACCCAGGGTGATGGTGCCGGTCTTGTCGAGCATGAGGATGTCGACGTCGCCGGCGGCCTCGATGGCGCGGCCGGACATGGCCAGCACGTTGGCCTCGTTCAGACGGCTCATGCCGGCGATGCCGATGGCGGAAAGAAGGGCGCCGATGGTAGTAGGAGCCAGGCACACGAGCAGCGCCACGAGCGTGGTCACGGCCGTGGGGTTGTCCATGTCGTTAAGACCGACCGAGAAGCAGGAGTAACAATACAGGGCCAGCGTGACCAGGATAAAGACGATGGAGAGGGCCACCAGGAAGATCTCCAGAGCGATCTCGTTAGGGGTCTTCTTGCGCGCGGCACCCTCGACCATCGCGATCATCTTGTCCAGGAAGCTCTGGCCGGGCTCACTGGAGATCTTGACGATGATCCAGTCGGACAGCACCGTGGTACCGCCGGTAACGGCAGAGCGGTCGCCGCCGGCCTCGCGGACCACGGGGGCAGACTCGCCGGTGATGGCGGACTCGTCAACGGAAGCAGCGCCCTCGATGACGTCGCCGTCGCCGGGAATCTGCTCGCCGGCGCGTACGATCACCAGGTCGCCGCGCGTGAGCTCGGTGCCGGGAACGACGGTGAAGTGCTCCTTGTCCTCAACGGACTCGATGCGATGGGCCTCGACATCCTTCTTGGCCGCACGCAGGGAATCGGCCTGGGCCTTACCGCGGCCCTCGGCAAGCGCCTCGGCGAAGTTCGAGAACAGGTCGGTAAGCCACAGGATGACCGCGATGGCGACCACATAGTAGGTGGGCACACCCGCGTCCTGCACACCGAAAATGGAAGCGACGGCCAGGACGGAGGTCATGACGGCGGAAAGCCACACCAGGAACATGACCGGGTTTTGAATCTGGACGCGAGGATCCAGCTTGGCAAACGAGTCGCGGACCGCGCGGCCCATCATGTCTTTTTGCATAGTCATAAATCTGCGCCCTCCTTTACGCAATCATCTGGAAGAACTCGGCAACGGGGCCAAGCGCCAGGGCCGGGAAGAAGCTCAGGGCACCGATCAGCAGAACGATGAACACGAGCAGGAATACGAACATGCCGTTGGTGGTAGACAGGGTACCGGCGCTCTCGGCGACCTTGCCCTTCTTGGCCAGCGAGCCGGCGATAGCCAGCGTACCGATGATGGGCATGAAGCGGGCGAACAGCATCTCGAGGCCGAGCATGATGTTGATCCAGGGAATGTTGCAGTTCATGCCTGCAAACGCCGAGCCGTTGTTGCCGCCGCATGAGGTGAAGGCATACAGCGCCTCGGAGAAGCCGTGCGCGCCACCATTGTTGAGCTGGTCGGCAAGACCGGGCACCATGCAGGCGATGGCCGAGCACACCAGAATGGCAAACGGAGTTGCCAAGCACAGGACAACTGCCCAGCGCATCTCGCCCGGCTCGATCTTCTTGCCCAGGAACTCAGGCGTGCGTCCGACCATAAGGCCGGCGATAAACACCGTGAGGATGGCGAAGCCGATCATGCCGTACAGGCCGCAGCCAACGCCGCCGAACACCACCTCGCCCAGCGCTATCTGGAGCATCTGGACAAACCCGCCGAGCGGGGTGTAGGAGTCGTGCATGGAGTTGACCGAGCCGTTGGAAGCAGCCGTCGTGAAAGCGGACCAGGTGGAAGAGGAGGCGATGCCAAAGCGGCTCTCCTTGCCCTCCATGTTGCCGCCCGCCTGGCCATCGGTCATCTCGATGTTGACCGCGCCGCCATCTGCCAGCTGCGGCGTACCCATATGCTCGTTAACGGCGATGATGCCGGTAAAGACCACGAGCAGGATAAGCATCGCCGCGAAGATGGCCTTGCCCTGCCTGGCATTCTTGACGCCGATACCGAAGGCGAAGCAACAGGCGGCCGGGATCAGCAGCAGGCTGGTCATCTCGATGATGTTGGTGAAGGCACTGGGGTTCTCATACGGATGGGCGGAGTTCGCGCCGAAGAAGCCGCCGCCGTTGGTGCCGGACTGCTTGATGGCGACCTGAGGAGCCGCGGGACCCTGGGGCAGGAACTGCTCGGTGACCACGCGCGCGCCCTCGACAACCTTGCCGTCGACCTTGACCGTGTCGCCCTCAATCTGGGCGCCGTCGATGACGCTCCAGCCGCCGTCTGCATTAGGCTGAACAGCGACGGGTTCTACGAGCTCAGCCTTCTGAGCCGGCTGGAAGTTGGAGATGACGCCACCGGCAGCCAGGCAGATGCCGAACACGAGGTTCAGTGGGATGAGCACATACAGGACGGTGCGGGTGAGGTCGACCCAGAAGGAACCCAGACCCTGCTCCTTGACCTGACGGAAGCCGCGGATCAGCGCGAACATGACCGCGATACCGGTGCCAGCGGAAACGAAGTTCTGCACAGTGAGACCCATGAACTGCACAAGGTAGGACAGGGTGGTCTCACCGGAGTAGGACTGCCAGTTGGTGTTGGTTATGAAGGAAGCAGCCGTATTAAACGATAGGTCCCATGGCACACCCGGCAGGTGCTGGGGATTGCCCGGCAAGAAGGACTGAAGCGCCTGGAGTGCCACAAGAGTCACGAGGCCGATCCCCGAAAAGACCAGCACGCTCGCCAGATAGCGCCTACACCCCATCTGTTCTGCCGCGTCGATGCGAAGCAGACGATAGACGCCACGCTCCACAGGAGCAATCACAGGCGACAGGAACGTATGCTCACCATCCATGATATGGGCCATGAACTGACCGAGCGGAACGGCCAGGACGACGAGTACGGCAAAGTACAAGATGTACTGAATCGCAGCGTCCATAGTTTACGAATCACTCCTCATCAGAATGTAGATGTAATAGATAAGAAGTCCAATGCAGACGACTCCGATGATGGGAATGAGGATGTCCATTTACCGCCCCTTTCACACGCGGTCCGATGTCTCGGACGCCTGCCCTCGCAAGCGTCTGGGGACAGTAAACGCTTCTAGGGATTAAAGAGGCGTGAGGGCCGGGGCTCACGTCCTTAAGATGCCGTAAAGATGCAGGTAGAAAGCACTATTGCAGCTGCAGTGCGCCTATACTCGACCTCGCGAGCATACAGTGGTGTCTTCACCGCGTATGCACGCATGGACAACGCTTCAGAAAGGCTACGCTATGCAGCGCGACGCATCGGACACTCGCGTCAATCCAGACCTCATCCTCAAGGCAATTGAGAAAGACGAGGTCGTCGATGACACTCGAACCAGCCGGGGACACCTCAAAATTTTCTTTGGCTACGCTGCTGGCACAGGCAAAACCTATGCGATGCTTCAAGCCGCCCACGCCGCCAAGCGGCGAGGTGTCGACGTCGTCGCGGGATACATCGAGCCGCACGAACGTCCGGCAACTGCCCATCTTGCACAAGGGCTTGAGAACGTGCCCTGTAAACTCATCGAGCACAACGGCATTGCGCTCAGCGAGTTCGATCTAGATGCGGCTATCGAACGCGCCCCTCAGCTCATCCTTGTCGACGAGCTCGCCCATACGAATGCGCCGGGGTCTCGCCACGACAAACGCTATCAAGACGTCGAGGAACTTCTACATGCGGGCATCGACGTCTATACGACCGTGAACGTTCAGCATATCGAGAGCCTAAACGACATGGTTGCATCCATCACCGGCGTTGTCGTGAGCGAACGAATCCCCGACCGTATCTTCGATGATGCCGACCAGGTCGAGCTCGTCGACATAGAGCCCGAAGACCTACTTGAGCGCCTTCGCGCCGGCCTCGTCTACCGTCCCGCACAAGCCGACCGAGCGCAACAGCATTTTTTTACCGTCGAGAACCTCACCGCACTCCGAGAAATCGCGCTGCGCCGCTGCGCCGATCGCACCGGTCACCTCACAGACGCCGCACGCGTACTGGGAAACCGTGACTACTACACCAGGGAGCGTATCTTAGTCTGTGTCTCCCCGGCGCCGACCAATCCCCGCATCGTCCGTGCCGCCGCACGCATGGCGAAAGCGTTTCGCAGCGAGCTCGTCGCCCTGTTCGTAGAGAGCCCGCGCACGCAAGCCATGAGCGATGATGAGCGCGCCAAGCTTGCAGCCAATATCGCCCTAGCCGAGCAGCTCGGAGCACATATGGAAACCGTCTATGGCGACGACATCGCGTTTCAGATCTCCGAGTTCGCGCGCCTGTCGGGTATTTCGAAGATCGTCATGGGGCGCACGGGCGAGCGCAGCAGCGTCCGTCAGGCCCTCTTCGGCCGCAAATCTCTCGTAGAACAGCTCATAACATTCGCCCCGAACCTCGACATTTACATCATTCCAGAACAGTCGACTCCGCCCTCCCGACCCAAAGGACGCCGGCATGCGCTCGCCCTGCAGCCGCCCAGCAGCCGAAACGTGCTTCGCACGCTGGCCCTCTCTCTTGCCGCCACG
The DNA here is from genome assembly GCA_048373195.1 of Collinsella sp. Classification (GTDB taxonomy): domain Bacteria; phylum Actinomycetota; class Coriobacteriia; order Coriobacteriales; family Coriobacteriaceae; genus Collinsella. The sequence goes on along the minus strand of DBGDZK010000017.1, from coordinate 15,164 downwards.
GTGATCGGCACGGCTTTCCGCCATCTGGGATTTGCCGATTCCAGCATCATATCCCTCTATATCCTCACGGCCCTGCTGACCGCCGTCACCACGACGGGGCGTATCTGCACGATCGTATCGAGCGTGCTCTCTGTAGTGCTTTACAACTTCTGCTTCGTCACGCCTCTGTTTTCGCTCGCCAGCTACGACCGAAGCTATCTGGTCACGTTCGGCATCATGTTCGCCACCGCTATGGTCGCCGGCGAGTTAACTGCGCGCATCGCCGACAACGCCCGTACATCCGCCGAGAACGCATTCAAAACGCGCGTACTCCTCGAAACGAACCAGCTCTTGCAGCAAGCCCATAGCGCGGAGGAGTGCGCCCGCGTCGCCATGAACCAACTCGTCAAACTGCTAAAACTCGACGTGGTCTTCTACCCCGCCGAACACGGCACGCTCGGCAAGGCGCTCTATGAGTCCGCTGGCACCGAAAACCGATCCGCGTCGCTGCTCACCGACTACGAGCGCGCCGTTGCAACCTGGACCTACACCAACAACAAGCGCGCGGGCGCAAGCACGCGGACCCTGCCTGAGGCGCGCTGTCTCTACCTCGCGGTTCGCACCGGCGACAAGGTATTCGGTGTCATCGGCATCGCCCTGGAGGGGCGCGAGATCGAAGCCTTCGAGCATTCGATCGTCCTATCTATCGTAGGTGAATGCGCCTTGGCGCTCGAAAGCGACCGGGCGGCGCAAGAGCGCGAAGAGGCTGCGGTCTTGGCGAAAAACGAGCAGCTGCGCGCCAACCTTTTGCGCTCCATCGGCCACGATTTGAGGACACCCCTCACGGCTATATCCGGATCTGCGGCGATCCTTCGGAAGAGCGACGAGAAGCTCAGCCTCGAACAACGCTGCGATCTTGCCGATGCCATCTACGACGACTCCCTCTGGCTTATCGATACCGTGGAGAACCTCCTCGCCATCACACGCGTCGAGGACGGCACCATTCGCCTCAACTTAACATCCGAGCTCATCGACGAGGTCATCGAGGCCGCCCTCAGCCATGTCGCCCAAGCATCGCATGGACGTGCCGTCACCATCGAGCACACTGACGACATCCTGCTGGTACGCATCGACGTCCATCTCATCATGCAGGTGCTTACGAATCTCATCATGAACGCCTTCAAATACACGCCCGAGGACTCGACTGTCACCATCAGCGCACGTCGCGAGGGCGCGTTCGTCGTGGTGGACGTCGCAGACGATGGGCCGGGTGTGGCAGACTGCGACAAGCCTCATATCTTTGAGCGCTTCTTCACCTCAAGCAATACGCGGCCCGTGGATTCGCGTCGAAGCATCGGCCTTGGCCTGTCGCTCTGCCGCTCCATCGTGGAGGCGCATGGCGGCGTCATCGAAGTTCGCGACAACCACCCCCATGGGGCTGTCTTCCGTTTTACCCTGCCCGCCGAGGAGATTGAGATTCATGAATAATGCCGCTAAGCCACGCATCCTCCTGGTCGAAGATGACCCGACCGTTCAAAACCTCGTTTCGACCGCGCTTGACCTCCACGGCTATGTCGTGAGCAAGGTTTGCAACGGCCAAGCCGCCATCATGGATGCGGTGTCGCACGGCCCCAGCCTCATCATGCTCGACCTCGGCCTTCCCGACATTGACGGTATCGAGGTCATCACGAAGATCCGAAGCTGGTCGGCAGTCCCCATTATCGTCATTTCGGCGCGCACCGAAGATTCCGACAAGATTGCAGCACTTGACGCGGGGGCAGACGACTACCTCACCAAGCCCTTTTCTGTGGATGAGTTGCTCGCGCGCGTCCGTGCGAATTTGAGGCGCTCCTCGATGGCGTCGAGCGAGTCGACAGAAGCGAGCACGTTCGACAACGGTCCGCTGCATATCGACTACGCCGCGGGATACGCGACGAAAGACGGACGCGAGCTCTCGCTCACCCCAACCGAGTACAAATTGCTCGTCCTTCTGGCGAAAAACGTCGACAAGGTGCTCACCCACACCTTCATCACCCGCGAGATATGGGGCACGAGCTGGGACAGCGATCTGGCGAGCCTGCGCGTGTTCATGCGCACCCTGCGCAAGAAGATCGAGGCAGACCCCTCTCACCCCAAGATGATTCAGACACACATGGGTGTCGGGTACCGCATGCAGCGTCTCTAGCCCGCCCAACAAAAAGTTGCGGTGGAATACGGAGTGGATAAGGCCTTTGACAGCCAAAACAGTCCGTATTTCACCGCAACTGATTTAACGATGCCCAAAATTACTCTTCAACTCGCCGCACTCGCGCCCAAATGCACAAAGTGCCCCGCGAACGGATGCCCGCGGAGCACTTGAATGTCCGGACCTTATTTGATACCGCGGCCCAAGTCTTCGGCGATTTTGTCGACGCCCTTAAGCGCGGCGCACGTCTTTTTGTTGGAGCAATGCCCCGTGCAAACGCCACCCTGAGCGCAGTCGGCACAGGTGCCCTTGCGGTAGATGCGCACACATACCGCGACAAACGCAATGCCGATAACAGCCAGTACAACAATATCGATAGGTGCCATAGCAAGCCTCCTCTAGTTAACCACCACTTACTTTACCCCATTCTCCACCTACCAAAAAGGGACAGGTTTGTTTTGGTTGGTTTTATCTGCGGAAACGCCACATCTCCCCCCCCCCACCAAAAAGCCCGAGTGTCGCTGGGACACCCGGGCTCGTGGAAAGGGGCTAATCCTTATTCGGACTTAAGCGGAAACTGCGGCGGAAGCAGTGTTGGTCTCGTCCTCGTCGGTCCATGCATGCTTGGGCATGGGACGGAAGATCTGGAAGAGCATCGCAACCAGCAGCACGATGGCCACAATCGTCCAGACACCAAACTGTCCAAGAACAAGCAGGTTGTAGAACTGGTTGATGAACAGGCCGATTACCCAAGCAAAGGCGCACTCGTAGCCGATGGCAATCGCGGTCCACTTGCCGGAATCCATCTGGTTGCGGATAGTGCCCATGGCGGCAAAGCACGGAGCGCACAGCAGGTTGAAGGCACCAAAGGCCACGCAGGCACCCATGGTCGGGAACATGCCGGCAAATGCGGTCCACAGGCTCGGGTCGGTCTCGGCGGCGTCGGCCACGGACAGCAGCGAGCCGGCAGTAGCGACGACATTCTCCTTGGCGACGAGGCCCGAGACGGTCAGCGCGGTGGCCTGCCAGGTGCTAAAGCCGAGCGGGGCGAAGATCCAGGCGACCAGGTTACCGAGCATGGCGAGCACGGAGTAGTCCATGAACTCCTCGGGAATACCGTCCATAGCAGGCAGGAAGCCAAAGACACCATTGTAGCTGCCAAAGTTGGACAGGAACCACACCACGACGGTGGAGGCGAAGATGACCGTGCCGGCCTTCTTGATGAAGGCGAAGCAGCGCTCCCACACATGCAGCGCCCAAGAACGGATCGCCGGGAAGTGGTAGGCAGGCAGCTCCATGACAAACGGCGTGGGACGGCCGGCGAAGAGCTTGGTCTTCTTGAGCATCAGGCCCGAACCGATGACGGCAAAGACACCCAGGAAGTAGAAGAGCGGGCTGATCCACGCGGCGGTGGTGGAAGAGTCACCGATGATGGAGCCCATGAGCAGGGCGATGATCGGCAGCTTGGCGCCACAGGGGATGAACGTGGTAGTCATGACCGTCATGCGGCGGTCCTTCTCGTTCTCGATGGTCTTGGTGGCCATGACGCCGGGGACGCCGCAACCCGAGGACACGAGCATGGGGATGAAGGACTTACCGGACAGGCCGAAGCGGCGGAACACGCGGTCCATGATGAAGGCGACGCGGGCCATATAGCCGCAGTCCTCCAGGAAGGACAGCATCACAAAGAGCAGGAACATCTGCGGCACGAAGCCGAAGATGGCACCCAGGCCGCCGACGATACCGTCACAGACGAGCGAGTCGACCAGGCCACCGTCCTCGGTGCCGCCCGCCACGAGGGCATCGTGCACCATAGTGGTAATACCCGGGACATAGGGGCCGTACTGCGCCGGATCGACCGAGTCGGCATTGTCGCCCGCAGCCTCGACAGCCGCGTCATAGGCGTCGCGGCCCTGACCGAGCACGTACCAGCCGTCGGTGCCGAAGAGCTGGTCGTTGGTGAAGTCCGTCACCGTGCCACCCAAGGTGGAAACGGCGATGTAGTACACGCAGAACATGATGACCACAAAGATCGGCAGGCCCAGGATACGGTTGGTAACCACACGGTCGATCTTCTCGGAGGTGCTCATCTTGGCAGGAGCCTTGGTGAGGCACTCGTCGATGATGTGGGCAATGACGCCGTAGCGCTCGCCGGTGATGATGGACTCGGCGTCATCGTCGCAGTCCTGCTCGCACTGAGCGACCAGCTCTTCGACGCGAGCGGCCTTCTCCTTGGTGAGGTTGATGAGCTTGCAGGCGTCCGCATCGCGCTCGAACAGCTTGACGGCATAGTAGCGGCGCTTGTTGGCGGGGACGCTTGCCGGCAGGTTGTTCTCGATGTGGTCCAGAACGTCCTCGATGGAGGAGTCGAACTTGTGCTCCGGCACCTGGCCCTTGGAAGCAGCGGACTTCTTAACCTGCTCGAAGAGCTCCGTGATGCCCTTGTTCTTAAGAGCGGAGATCATCATAACCGGGCAGCCGAGCTTCTTGGAAAGCTTGTCGGTGTCGATCTTGTCGCCGTTCTTCTCGACCAAGTCGGCCATGTTGAGGGCAACGACCACGGGCAGGCCGGTCTCGATGACCTGAAGCGCCAGGTACAGGTTGCGCTCGAGGTTGGTGGCATCGACAACTTGGACGACAACATCGGGCTCGCCGCTCATGAGGTAATCGCGCGAGCATTGCTCCTCGGGGCTGTAGGGGGAAAGCGAGTAGATGCCGGGGAGGTCCGTGATGGTAACGTTCTTGTCGCTTAGGAGCTTGGCCTCCTTTTTCTCAACCGTGACGCCGGGCCAGTTGCCAACGTAGCCGTTGGCGCCGGTGATCAGGTTGAAAAGCGTGGTCTTGCCGCAGTTGGGGTTACCCGCCAGCGCGACATGGATCTGAGAATCCGCCATTCAATCCTTCTTCCTTGTGCGCCCGCGCTGCTTTCTCCGCGCGGGCTGGATAATGTGCTTCAAAGTTGCTACATTAAGTTAGAAATACCTAACTTTACCTGCAGAAATATACGTCGCGAGCCCTTACTGGACCTCGACGACGGCCGCCTCCTCCTTGCGGATGGAAAGCTCGTAACCGCGCACGTTGATCTCGACCGGATCACCGAGCGGTGCAACCTTCACGACCTTGAACGAAGTGCCCTTGATGAGCCCCAGGTCCATAAGGTGGCGGCGAAGCGCACCCTCACCGTGAAGCTTGACGATGGTAGAGCTCTCGCCCACCTTAACGTCACCCAACGTCTTCATCCTCTTGTCCCCCTTTCGGTTTTTATGAAATGCTGCGAACTAACCGACGGTCATGATGTGCATGGCAACCTTGGAATCGATGCCAAAGCGTGCGCCCAGCACCGTGACGATGATATTGGCGCCACTCGAGCTCACCACGTGAATTTCGTTGCCCTCGACAAAGCCGAGGTCCTTGAGGTGGTGTTTCATGTCCTCATTGCCCTTTACACGAGACACGCGCACGGTTTCGCCCGCTTTTACCATCGAAAGCGGCATGGCCGGCATCTGCGGTCCGCAAGACATGAGTGGCTCCTAACGTCAGTTTGTCCTCAACATCGACGCGATAAAAGTTAACCACGTCTATGTTCGCTTTAGTAAACTAACACGTGGTTAACTTTTTGGAAAGGGTCCTGTTCAGTTTTTCGAAAAAGTTTCCTATACGAAACAAAACAAAAAGGCGCGGCAAAGGACCATCCTTTACCGCGCCCTATCATGCTTAGAGCGAGAGATTTCTGATCGATGTGACACAGGAGGCCTCATCCACGCCCGAAACGCGGAACACGATATCCTCGCCGCACTCACCGTAGAGGGCCATGAGCCCCATAACGTCGCGGCCGTCGGTGTGGCGATCGCCGATACTGACTGACACGTCGCTACGATGCTTGGCAATGATGTCATAGAGCAGCGCAACCGGGCGGGCATGTAGTCCCAACGGATCTTTAATCTTCTTTGTAAACTCGACCATGTCCCCTCCCGCGGCATCGCACATTTGGCCGGCCAAACCCAGCCACGTGGTAGTTATTGTACCGTTAGATGCTTGTTGAGGGCGAGACGGAAACCGCATCCCACTTCGAGCGTCAACGATGGGACACGGTTTCCGCCAGAACTCTCAACCGGAAAGCGCGACCCGTTATCTGGCTGGATTCTGGGTCGCAGTTTCCGCTGAGCGACCCTGGCGGAAAGTACATCCCATTCTGGACGCAAATTCCGGGACGCAGTTTCCGCGACGTCCGGTCACCCTATACCCTCACAACCTCGGCACATAAAAAACGAGGGAAGGCACGCATCCTTCCCTCGCTACAGGCAATTTGGAGCCAATCGCCTACATCAGGCGCAGGCTGACGTCCTTGAGCTGGGCGCCGCTAACGGCACTCGGAGCGCCCGACATGAGATCGGAGCCGCTGGCCGTCTTGGGGAACGCCATGACGTCGCGGATGGAGTCGGAACCGGTGAGCAGCATGCACACGCGGTCCAGGCCCAGAGCGAAACCGCCCATCGGGGGCGCACCAAACTTGAGAGCCTCCATGAGGAAGCCAAACTGAGACTCGGCACGCTCCTCGGTAAAGCCCAGGAGCTTGAGCATGGACATCTGCATCTCGGCGTTGTGGATACGCATACCGCCACCACCGGCCTCAAAGCCGTCCATGACAAAGTCGTAGGTGCAAGAACCGGCTGCCAGCGGATCTGCCTCGATCTTGGCGATGTCGGTCTCGGTCGGCAGAGTGAAGGGCTGGTGCTCGGCAGCGTAAGCCTTGCGGTCCTCATCCCAGTGGAACAGCGGGAAGTTGACGACCCACAGGAAGTCGTGACCCTCGCGCTTGATCTCAAGCGCATTGGCCATGTGCGAGCGCATGCCGCCCAGGATCTCGTCAGAGAGCAGGCGCGGGCCGGCGGCGAACATCACAAGGTCGCCGGGCTCGACGTCCATGCGCTCGCGCAGAGCCGCCATCTCCTCGTCCGAGAAGAACTTGACGATGGGGCTGTTGATGGAGCCGTCCTCGCGGAAAGCGATCCACGCCAGACCCTTGGCGCCAAACGTGGAGGCCACGCCGGCAAGCTTATCGATCTTGGCACGTGCCCAGGCACCGGCGCCCTTGGCGTTGATAGCCTTGACGACAGAGCCTTCCTCGTTTGCGGCAGTCGCAAAGACCTTGAACTTGGAGTTGGCAAAGATGTCGGTCAGGTCGACCAGGTGCATGCCATAGCGGGTATCGGGCTTATCGGAGCCATAGGTGTCCATGGCATCCCAGTAGTTCATGCGACGCAGCGGCGTGGGCATCTCGACACCCATGCGGCCGAAAGCATCGGCAAGAACCTCCTCGAGCGCGCTCATGACATCGTTCTGGTCCACGAAGGACATCTCGATATCGACCTGGGTGAACTCGGGCTGACGGTCGGCACGCAGGTCCTCGTCGCGGAAGCACTTGGCAACCTGGTAGTAGCGCTCGACGCCACCGACCATGAGCAGCTGCTTCAGGAGCTGCGGGGACTGCGGCAGGGCGTAGAAGTTACCCGGCTGAATACGGCTGGGAACGATGAAGTCGCGAGCGCCCTCGGGCGTGGACTTGAACAGGGAGGGCGTCTCGACCTCCATGAACTCACGGTTGTGCAGCGCCTCGCGAATGGCAAAGGTAAAGTCGGAGCGCAGCTTGAGGTTGGCCATCATCTCGGGACGACGGAGGTCCAGATAGCGATAGCGCAGGCGGGTGTCCTCGCTCGTCTCGATGCCGTCCTCGATCTGGAACGGCGGGGTGACGGACGTGTTGAGCACCTCGGCGTGGTCGGTCAGGACCTCGATCTCGCCGGTCGCGAGCTTGGTGTTGGTGGTCTCCTCGCCACGGGCGCGCACGACGCCGTGGATCTTGATGGGCCACTCGGGACGCATGGTCTCGGCGATCTTAAAGGCATCGCCATCGGAGTGCTCGGGGTCGAAGGTGAGCTGCGTGATGCCCTCGCGGTCGCGAAGGTCGCAGAAGATAAGGCCGCCGTGGTCGCGGCGACGGCTCACCCAACCGGTGAGGGTGACCTCTTCGCCCACGTTCTCGAAGCGAAGCTCGCCGCAGGTACGGGTGTGCATGGAATGCTCATCGATGGGACGGGTCTGGCTCATACCAGTGATCCTCCTTTATGGATCTGTGCCGCCCCGTGTCGTTCCGGGCGGCGTCGTACAGATTTGCCCAGCCTGCGTAAACCGCGCAGCCGGACATGGCGTTCTATCTTATCGCACCCGCGTCGATGTACCACGAAAAAGTAGCTCTTGCCCAAAGACTTGACGGAGACGAAACAATTGACGCACCGTGGCCGTCACCGACGCGCGCTACGTGCGACAATGTGCCCCAATACAACTGCACTCGGAAAGGCCCGCCATGACTGCACGCCTCATCGTTATGGATATCGACTCCACGCTCATCAACCAGGAGGTCATCGACCTGTTGGGCGAGGAGGCCGGCGTAGGCGAGCAAGTGGCGAAGATCACCGAGCGCGCCATGCGCGGCGAGCTCGACTTTAAGCAGGCGCTCGAGGAACGCGTGGGGCTGCTTGCCGGCTTGGACGAGAGCGTGTTCGAGCGCACCTTTGAGCGCGTGACGTTTACCCCCGGCGCGCTGGAGCTTGTGCGCTCGGCGCACAGCAAGGGCTGGAAGGTCGGCGTGGTAAGCGGCGGCTTTCACGAGGTCGCCGATAAGATCGTGGCCGCCGCGGGCATCGACTTTTGCCTCGCTAACCGCCTGGAAGTCGTGGACGGCAAGCTCACCGGCAAGCTGGCGGCAGACATCGTGACCAAGGAATCCAAGCTCATCCGGCTGCTGGATTGGGCGGTTGAGTGCGGCGTCGATATGGCACACACCGTGGCAATCGGCGACGGCGCCAACGATATCCCCATGATTCAGGCCGCGGGCACGGGCATCGCGTTTTGTGCCAAGCCCAAGACGCGCGAAGCCGCCCCGTTTGCCATCGACGAGCGCAACCTGATGCTCGCCATGGACATCATCCTGCGTGACTAGCCGATCCGTCTAACAATTGAATCAGTCCGTCCTATAGTTTCCGAACAATTTTGTCTTAGTGTTCGGAAACATACCCTTTGAGTGCTAGACTTTGCGCCGTCGAAGGGAACATATATGGATAAGCGAGACCTAGAGCAGCTGCTGAGCGATGTTGCTGGCGGATCAGTCACCCCTGCCGATGCCCTTACGCGCATCCAGACGGCTCCGACCGCCGATTTGGGCTTTGCGCAGCTCGATCTTTCGCGCGGAGTGCGCCAGGGAGCCGGCGAGGTTGTCTACGGTGCCGGTAAAACCGCCGAGCAAATTGCCGCCATTATCGAAGCGCTGCGCGATGCCGGCCAGGAGCGCATCCTGGTCACGCGCCTGGATGCCGAAAAAGCAGCCCGTACCTCGGAGCTCCTCGACAACGGCATCGACCTGGGATATGTCCCGGACGCACAGCTCGCCCTCGTGGGCGGCAAGCCCTCCCCTACCGGCAACGGACGCATCGTCGTCGCCTGCGCCGGCACGAGCGACTTACCCGTCGCCGAGGAAGCCGCGTTGACGGCCGAGTTCTATGGCAACGAGGTCGACCGCCTCTACGACGTAGGTGTCGCCGGCCTGCACCGTCTGCTCGCGCACGCCGAGGAACTCGCCCAGGCGCAGGTGATCATCGCCATCGCCGGCATGGAGGGCGCGTTGGCGAGCGTTATCGGCGGCTTGGTGAGCTGTCCGGTCATCGCCGTTCCCACCAGCGTGGGCTACGGCGCAAGCTTTGGCGGCGTGGCCGCACTGCTCGCCATGCTCAACTCCTGCGCCAGCGGCGTTTCGGTTGTCAACATCGACAACGGCTTTGGTGCCGCCTACCAGGCAAGTCTTATCAATCATCTGAGCGCCGGCGCGCCCCGCGCCCGTTAAGGAGCATTCCATGTCCAACCATCAGCACACGCTTATCATCGACGGCACCTCGGGCATCAGCGGCGACATGACTGTCGCGGCCCTGCTCGACCTGGGCGCCAGCGAGGAGCACCTGCGCGAACAGCTCGCTACGCTGCCGGTCGACGGCTTTACGATCGCCGTCACGCGTGCAAACAAGCATGGCATCGACGCCTGTGATTTTGACGTCCAGCTTGCAGAGGAGCTCGAGAACCACGACCACGATATGGCCTGGCTCTACGGCAACGAAGCAGCTGCCGAGCACACGCACGAGCACGAGCACCACCATCATGAGCACGACGAGCACGAACACGAGCACACACACGACCATGACCATGAGGCCCACGGCCATGGTCACGAGGGTCACCATCACGCCCACCACCATCATCACCGCTCGCTAGCCGATGTCACGGAAATTATCGAGAATTCGCAGCTAAGCGATGGCGCAAAGCGTCGCGCGCTCGCCATTTTTTCCGTACTCGCTGCTGCCGAGGCCAAGGCTCACGGCAAAACGCCCGAGACTGTCATGTTCCACGAGGTGGGCGCCGTCGACTCCATCGTCGACGTCTGCTCTGTTGCCATCTGCCTCGACGACCTGGGTATTGAGGATATCGTGGTCGAGTCGCTCTCCGAGGGCCACGGAACCATCCGCTGCGCCCACGGCCTCATGCCCATTCCCGTCCCCGCTGTCGTCAACCTATGCCAAGCAAGCAATATCGCCCTCACGCCCGCACCGGTCGCCGGCGAGCTCGTGACGCCCACGGGCGCTGCCATCGTCGCCGCACTGCGTACGTCCGAGCACCTGCCGGCCCGCTACCGCATCGAGTCCGTCGGCTACGGCGCCGGTAAGCGCCCCTACGAGGGCTGCTCCGGCACGCTCCGTTGCCTGCTTGTTCACGTGGATGCATAGCCATGGATGCCCGCAAAACCAAAAGCCGCGCCGCTATTGTCACGGCGTTTTCTGAGCTCCTTCGCGAGGAGGACTACGGCAAGATCACCGTCGGCGGCATCATCGCTCGCGCCCATGTGGGTCGGGCCACGTTCTACGGCCTCTTCAAGAGCAAAGATGACCTACTCGCTGAGCTCGTGAGCGACATCTGCACCCATGCCCTCGACGACGATGGTACACCGCTCGACGACCCACTCGTGCAGGTCGAGCATATCCTCAACAACCTCTGGGAACGCCGCCAGGGCGTTCGAGCCCTCGTAGCCGGCGCCGGATCACGCGTCTTCGCCGACTGCTTACGCAAGACCATCATGTCACGAGCAGCCGAAACCGTCCCTACCGACCCAAACGGCCCCGCCGCCACCATGGACCGAAGCTTCCTACTACACCACATAGCCTCAAGCTTCGTAGGAATGGTCCAATGGTGGGCCTGGCACAACTTCCAAGCCCCAAAAGAGGAAGTAGCCAAAGACTACCTATCAGCCATCAAACCCCTCTTCGGCTAAGTAACTATCCCTTCCCAAAGTGCCAACAGCAGCCCAACGCCACTACCAGCAACAAGCCCCTCCCATCCAAATTCAGATATATATGTTGGGTTGCTTGTACGAACGCAACAAAGACCCCGCAGCCGTCCGTATGGGGTAACTTCCCAGCGCACTCCGCCGGCCGCAAAAAGGCTCGCCGCACGAAGTGCGCAGCGAGCCTTTTTGCATCCTGCGGAGTGCGCTGGGAAGTTACCCCCTGCGGACGGCGGACGACCTATGTAGCCTTGGACTAGAACATGCCCAAGAAACCGTGCACAAACAGCGCGGCCAGAGCGGCACCGACAAACGGCGCGATGCCAGGAACGAGCAGACCGTACTTCCAGTTGTTGTCAGCCTTGTTCTTGATCGGCAGCACCTGATAGGCCATGCGAGGACCAAGGTCACGAGCCTGGTTCATGGCGAAGCCGGTGATACCGCCCATGCCCATGCCAACAGCCCAAACGATCAGACCGACGCAGATGGCGAGCATCAGAACGTTCTCGCCAGCACGGTTAGCAGCAGCAAGGATGGCGCTGATGAACACGAAGGTGCAGATAGCCTCGCAGAAGAAGTTGCGGGCATAGTTGGTGCCCTCGGTGGTGGGGTTGGTCGAGAAGATGTTGCGCTGAGCAATGGGATCGATGACACCATCGGAAGCCTTGAACTCATCGGCATACATCAACCACGCGATCACGGCACCCGCAAAGCCGCCGAGCATATCAGCAACCATGAAGGGGATGCAACTGCTCCACGGCACCAGGCCGACGATGCACTGGGCAAGTACCATAGCGGGGTTCATGCACACGGCGCCGCCAAAGACAAACAGGCAAACCGAGATGCCAAAAGACCAGGTGGTGATGGCAAACATGTGGCCGGAGCCCTGATACTTGGTGCCCTTAAGCACGGTATCGCAGTGCACGCCCACGCCAAAGATGATCATGAGGGCCGTTGCGCCGAATTCGCAGAGGAGTTTGGTAAGCATAAAACCTTATCTTTCTTGTCGGTTATAAACGATTCGTTTAGGCCGCGTACTAGTGCTGTGCGACGACAACGCCCAGGCCATCGGGAATGACGGCCACCTTGGCATCGACACCCTTCATCTCAAAGGCGAGCTTGAGCGCCTCATCGAGGGTGTTAACCGGCGTCATGTGCATATCCTTGATCATCTGGTGGTCGCACAGGTCGGTAACCATGATCACAGGGTGATGCGCCAGGATGCGGGCAAAGATCTGACTCGTCCACTGGTCGGGCAGGGTCTCGTCCTTAGGACGGTCGATGCAGGCGCGCTCAAACTCTGCCGGATCATTGTCGGCGATGTTGTGATAGAAGCCCTCGCCACCGTGACCGTCGGCACAACCGGCGACATCGATGATCACGCCGCCCTCGGGAAGTGTGGCCTCGGCAGCGCACATGCCCTTCACGGCCTGATAGATGTTCTGGTCGAGCGGGTAGCCGCCGTTGGTGGTAATGGCAATCTCGCACTCGACGGGCTCAACGCCGGCAAGGCTCTTCACGAACTCGCAGCCAGCCTCGTGCGCCTTGTGGATGTCGCCGGCAAAGGAGCCGATGACCTCGTGCTTGCCGTTGAGCACCACGTTGAGCACAAAGGCAAGGTGAGCCATCTCGGCAGCGGCAAACATGTCCTCGCTCACGTGGTTGTGGCACAGGTTGCCGGCACGCGAATGGGAATCGTTCACAAACTGACCGTTGTGGTTGTACATGATGGTCTTGTAGCTGGCGATACCAGGCAGGACGGACTTGCGGCTACCAGAGAAACCGGCAAAGAAGTGCGGCTCAATAAAGCCCTCGGCAAGCAGCAGATCGCAATCGGCAGCAATCTTGTTGATGATGCACTCGCCGCCAGAAGGCAGGGTGCCGATCTTTTTCATCATGCTGTCATCGGTCGCGACGTGCATAACGATTTCCTCGTTGGCAACGATCTCCTCGCCGTACTTGTTGACGAGCTCCTCGTGCGTCGACGGACGATGCATACCCGTAGCAACCAGAATACGCACGCGAGCCTCGGGCGCAGCAGAATGGATGTGATGCAGCAGAATAGGCATCGTCACACGCGAGGGAACGGGACGCGTATGATCGGAGCTAATAATGACGATATCCTTCTTGCCAGCACAAAGCTCCTCGAGCGACGGCGAGCCATAAGGGTTGGCAAGCGACTCCTCTACCAGCTCTTCCTGCGATTTCGTGGTCTTAAACTCGTTTTGATGACCTTCCATCACACCCGCGAAGTTCTTATCCTCGAGCTCCAGATGCAACGTCTTGTGGTCAAACGGCAGTTCACATTCAAACAATGACGAGCGCCCTCTTCCTTTTCAACTGACACACTAGATAAACCGTTGGAAGGATACGCCGCTCACCGAAAAACACCACCGTCCACCGACTCATTAACACAACGTTCATATTTGACCCACAACAAAACGGCCGCGACCCCAAACGGGACCGCGACCGCCTGTCAAAGACACTATAGACAGGATGATTTACGCAGCGCCGAGGCAAACATCTAGCCCGAGACGTACGCACGTAAGCCATTTTGCATAAATGCGTTAATTAATTGCATAAAATGGCGCATGGATTTCTAGCCGTAACAGGGTAGTGCCCTCCGGAGCGTGCATTTTTGCGAGTATTCAGCATCGCGGGATAAGATTTTGGTGCCAAAAGTCTTTCAAAAGGTAGATAGTCCTCATGGCTCGTCCCATCTGGATGGCATGCGGCGAGAAACCAGCCATATATGAACATCGACAAAGCCCAATCGTCATGCAAAAGCATCAACAGGAGCCGCGAACGTCACCCATAGCCTTATGCACCAATCTTTGGCTGCTGAAAACTCCGTTTTTTGCACGTCGCCCCAAGCACCACCCTCACCCAGCGGCTGATCCGCCGAAGACCGGACATCGCAGGGCCCGCCATTAGTCTACTTTTAGGCACACTCCGCACTGATATTTTCTGTATTGAAGACGTCGATGATGCACCCGTATACCATTGACGTCGACACCATCAGATGCGGACCGCGCGGTGACCCCACATTCCGCTGGCGCCCACAGGGCTGCCCTCGTTTCCTGACATGTCCCGCGCGGGCCGCGGCGAGCCGAGACCGCCGCATGACCTAATAGGAGCATGGAGCGATACCGCGGACCCGAACAACCGCATTCTATCGCGCCCCGTCAGTGTGCCGTCTGCCCGGTCCAGGCGAGCACGGAAAGAACGGAGCGAGACATGCAAAACGAATCGACACCCGACGCCCGCGGGCCGGTCTTCTGCGGGGTCGACACTGGAGGTCATGAGGTGCCTCAAGCGCTACGTGGCCAGGGAGGCGTACCGGGCGCTGATACGCCCGCACGAGATCAGGAGGCCCGAGGACGCCTCGGAACTCGTGGCGGCCAGGCGCGCGGCGAAGGTCAGCCAGGTGAGGGCGGCGTCCATACTGGGCACCAGCGAGAAGTACATCTCGATGCTGGAGAGGGGCCAAAGGGAGCTCAAGCCCATAAGGAGGGCCTACGAGGCGTGGGTCGAGGCGGGGCTCCCGCTCAATTGGGACAGGCAGGCGTTCGAGGCCGAGCGCAAAATGGATTCTAAAAAACACCTTGCCAAATAGGAGCG
>DBGDZK010000016.1:0-6216 GCA_048373195.1 Collinsella sp. | reverse complement strand
TTGCTGCTCTACAGTCCTGCGCAAGACGGAAAGCACATTAAGTGCTTTCCTTTGCGTGCGGAACTCGCGACAAACTTAATATATTTCGCCGCCCCTCTGCCAAGCTCGGGAGACGACACGTTGATGTCTGCTTAACTCTGCTCACTCTGCTAATGACTTTGTTGGGGGTCCACTATTTGCTGGAGGGTGAACTTACATTGCATTGGCTCACCTTCTGCTTGTGGCTTTTCCTCGTCAAAATCGAAGATCATGATGGCGCAGTTGGGGAGTTTTGTTGGGAGCTCGAAGCCCTCTGGGGCTGCAGCCTTGATGAATTGGCGGCTGGCGCTGCCGTGGCTTACTGCTAGGAGGGTTTCGATGCCCTCGGAGCCCATGATATTGGTGAGGGTGTCTACCATGCGCTCTTGCAGTGCCTGGCTTCCTTCTCCTCCGAATGGGATTAAGTCCTCGCCTGGATCCCAGACGTCGGTGGGCAGGGCGTCGTGGGGGCCCTCTTCGAAGGTGCCGTAGCAGCGCTCGATGATGCCTTCGCAGGGCTCGACTGCTGCGTCCGGGCCGAGGAGTTCGGTTGCAACGAGCTGAGCTGTGTCCATGGCTCGGCCTAAGGGCGAAGAGACCACTTTGTCGGGGACAACGTCGTGGCCCTTGAGCCATGCGGCTGCCATTCCCGCTTGTTTGCGGCCCAGGTCGGTCAGCGGTGAATCGCAGCGGCCCTGGACCAGCTTTTTGACGTTGAACTCCGTCTGACCGTGGCGGAGTAGATACAGCTTCTTCATGCTCTCCCCTTCTGCATAACCTGCTTTGCCGGCACAGCCTTACTCGTGGATATGTCCTACGTAGTCTTCGTCGATCGTAATCTTGGCAATCGACTTGGGATATTCCGATTCGACCCGTTGTGTCAGCGCGTGCTTTACGTCTTCGGCACTCATCTGCAGATCCGAGGGACGCACGCAGTCAAAGATCACGTTGGTGTGCGTAGGACCCGGCACGCAGCGCAGGTCATGAATCGAGAGGCGGTTATCGATCTCCTGGGCCATGGCGTGAATGCGCAAGCGCATGCTCGCCAGCTTGGGGTCATCGGTCACGATGGGATCGTAGTGAAGCGTAACGATCATGCCGTCTTCGTCCCTAAACGACTGCTCGATGTTATCGAGCGTGTCGTGACTTTCCAACGGGCTGTCCTCGGCCGCCATCTCGGCATGCGCACTTGCAAACTTCCTGCCCGGGCCGTAGTCGTGAACCATCAAATCGTGAACGCCCAAAACGCCGGGATAGCTCATGATCTTGTCTCGAATGTGCTTGACCAGCTTAGGATCGGGCGACTGACCCAAAAGCGGGCTCACCGTATCCTGGATGAGTTCAAAACCGCTCCAGCCAATATAGGCGCCAACGGCAAGGCCGACCCATGCGTCAAGATTGATGTGCGTCACCTGCGAAACAATCGCGCACGCCAGCACGGCGCCCGTGGCTAGGACATCGTTCTTGGAATCCTGCGCGGTCGCATGCAGCGTCTCGGACTCAATGCGGTCACCGAGCTTTTGGTTGAGGGCCGCCATCCACAGCTTTACGACCATCGAAAGCACTAGAACTGCCACCAGGGCAAGCGAGAACTCGACAGGTTCGGGGTGGATGATGCGCTCAACCGAGGACTTCACCAGCTCAACGCCAATCAGCAGCACGAGCGCCGCCACGACCAGACCCGAGAGATACTCGTAGCGACCGTGGCCGTAAGGATGCTCGGGGTCGGCCGGCTTGCTCGCCAGCTTAAAGCCCAGCACGCTCACGATGTTCGAGCTGGCATCGGACAGGTTGTTCATGGCATCCGCCACAATCGAAACCGATCCCGACAGCACGCCAATTACGCCCTTCGCAGCGCATAGTGCCACATTGGCGAGAATACACACCACGCCCGTCAACGTGCCCACGCGCGCACGGTCGCCCTGCGCACGCTTAACAATCCACTCGACCATCTACATCCGCCCCCACGGTACTACCTATATATCTATTGCTCAAACGGATTGTAGTGTAGCCACTTTGTCCCCCAGATACAAAAAAGGCCGCGACCCACACGGGCCACGGCCTTGGAGCATGGCAAAGGAATCGTCCTTGTGTCGCACAGGTTTACGCGCTTACTTCGGCCACGCTCTTCGAGGTTTCGGGTGAATCGGCTCCGTCCCCCGTCGTCTGCCCCTTCGTCGGCACCACACCAAAGCAGTAGCTCAGCGCCGCAGACATCGCGAATGCTACACCACCGGCAGCGCAGCACCACAGCAGGTTCGAGATGCCGCCCGTGGCAAAGCCAATGACCATGAGGACATTCGTCATGCCGATGGTATAGGCCGTAACGTGGCCCACGGCCGCAACAAGGCCTCCGACGGCGCCGCCAATGGCCATGCACGTCAGGCACCTGCCATATTTAAAGCCGCAACCGTACAGCGCCGGCTCGCTTACGCCACCAAGCACGCCCGAGATCGAATAGCCCAGCATGAGCGCCTTCTCGTCCTTATCCGCAACGCGAAGCGACGCGCCAAAGGGCATGCCCCAAACGGCGAACGTTGCCATCGTCGCGGCGATCAGGATGCACGAATCCGTTCCCACACTCATAAACTGCGCATAGGCGAGCGATAGGACGACGTTGCTGACGCCCGCGATCTTTAGGAACTCCCAGCCTGCGGCAAGCCCCATGAGCGTGAGCAGCGACACAATGCCACCGGAATTGCCAAGCATAAACATAAGCTGGCCCAACAGCATGCCCAGATAGCTGCCCGCCGGCGCCGTAATGCACAGCGAAACCGGAACCATGACAAGCAAGGTCGCAAACGGAACAAACGAAAACGCCACGGCCTTAGGGATAACGCGCTTAAAGAAACACTCCACTCGCCATAGCACGGGCACCGAGATGAGAACCGGAATAACAGTCGTCGTGTAATCGTTGACCGGCGCAGGAAGCAGACCATACACGGAAGTCATCGATGCCCCCGTCGTCGATGCGGCATCGACAAGCTTGAGTAAATCGGGTGCAATCAATACGCCGCCCAGCATCATGCCCAGCTGCTCCGAGCAACCGAGCTGGCGGGCGGCCGCCCAACCAAGATAAATGGGCAAAAAGTAGTAGCCGGCGTTATAGAGCCAACTGTAGAACAGGCGATAGATATCGGAATCGGCAGACCACAGGCCCAGCATGCCTTCGCCCATAATGACAGCGACGGTGCGGAACAACGCCGCGCAGACAATAAACGGCAGCGCCGACATCATGCTTTTGAACAGATAGTCCACCACGGCCATGGCGTTTGATGAAACCGACGTTGTAAACGAGGTGTTAGAAACTTGTAGCATGGAACGCCTTTCCCAATATGACATGCGGGCTGTCCCTTTGTCACATCGTGCGGTATCGACCGATTGCGCGGTACTTTTCGTAGCGGAGGTTTGTGAGGGTCGCGTCGTCGAGCTGCCCAAGCGTATCGAAGGCATCAAATGCCGAGGACATGACGGCACCGGCGATCTCCTCATGCGACAGGCCCTTATCGTCAACAATGCCGTCGATGATGCCGAGCGCCAGCAGATCGGGGGCCGTGAGCTTAAGCGCCTCGGCGGCCTCATCCGCACGCTCGGTATCCTTCCACAGGATCGACGCACAGGCCTCGGGGCTCACGACCGAATAGGCCGAGCTCGAGAGCATCAGGATGCGGTCGGCCACGGACAGCGCCAGCGCGCCACCAGAGCCGCCCTCGCCTGTCACCACCGAGACAATCGGCGTCTTAAGGCCGCTCATCTCCATGAGATTCTGGGCGATGGCCTCGCCCTGACCGCGTTCCTCGGCACCGATGCCGCAAAACGCGCCCGAAGTATCGACCAGGCACAGAACCGGTCGACCAAACTTTTCGGCCTGGCGCATCAGGCGACGCGCTTTGCGGTAGCCCTCGGGATGTGCCATACCAAAGTTGCGACGCATGCGCTCTTTGGTCGTGGTGCCGCGCTCGATGGCGATGACCGTTACGGGGCGTCCGTCTTTCCAGCCAATGCCAGCCACCACAGCAGCGTCGTCGCCAAAGTAGCGGTCGCCGTGCAGCTCCACAAATCCATCCAGGCCCAGCGAGATCATCTCGCCTGCCGTGGCGCGATCTGCCGAGCGGGTCTGCTTGACAATCTCGAGCGCGGTTTTTGGTGCGGCCGAGCGCTTGAACAAGTGTCCCAGCTTTTTGCCGCGGCGACCCGTATGCACGATCTCATGCGGTGCCCCCAGGCCGGGCGCGTGCCCTTCGTGCAGCGCCAGCAGCTCGCCTACCGTGAGCGCAATCTCGCCACGCGGAACAACGGCATCGCAAAAGCCGTGCTCCAGCAAAAACTCGGAGCGCTGGAATCCCTTGGGCAGGCGCTTGTGCATGTTCTGCTCGATCACGCGCGGGCCGGCAAATGCCGTCAGGGCATCGGGCTCGGCCAGGATAATATCGCCCTCCATGGCAAAGCTCGCGGTTACGCCTCCGGTCGTGGGGTCGGTGAGCACCGTGATATACAGGCCGCCCGCCTCGCTGTGGCGCCTAACCGCCGCAGAAATCTTGGCCATCTGCATAAGCGATGTCACGCCCTCTTGCATGCGCGCACCGCCCGAAACGGTAAAGCCGACAACTGGCAATCCAAGCTCGGTCGCTCGCTCAAATGTGCGACAGATCTTCTCGCCCACCACGGAACCCATCGAGCCCATCATAAAGTTGGCGTCCATAAAGAAGAGCGCGGTATCGCAACCGCAGATTTTGCCCCTGCCGCACACAACGGCATCGTGCTCGCCCGAACGCTCGCTCACGCTCTTGAGCTTGTCGGCATAGCCGGGAAACGAGAGGAAGTCCTCCGGCGCCAGACTGGCATCCCATTCCTCAAACGTGCCCTCGTCAATCGTCATGCGCATGCGGTCGCGCCCGCTCACGCGAAAGTGTTTGCCGCAACGAGGGCAGACCTCGAGGTTGTCGTGCAGGCGCGCCTCATCGATCACGCGGCGGCACTCCGGGCACTTGATAAACACGTGGCGCGCGGGAAACTCGGCGCACGACTCGGTCATCGGTCCCTCGAGGACGTTGACCGTCTTCGCTTTTCTATTCATCAGCATAGAGATGCCCCATCAGATCGGTGTGATACATGCCCGACAAGAACTCGTCGTTTGCCAGCACGTCGAGCTGAAGCTCGCTGTTTTCGCTCACGCCCTCAATCACGAGCTCGCCCAGGGCCGAGCGCATCTTGCGAATGGCGCCGTCACGCGTGGGCGCACACACGATGAGCTTGCCAAGCATGGAGTCGTAGTACGGCGGAACTTTAGCACCGGTAAACATGGCGGAATCCCAGCGCACGCGCGGACCACCCGGCACACGCAACGCGGTGACCGTTCCGCATGACGGCAGAAAATCCGGCGTTTCGGCATTGATGCGGCACTCCATGGCGTGGTTGCGGACCGGCATGTCCTCCTGCTCAAAGGGCAGAGGCTGGCCGGCTGCCACGCGCAGCTGCCACTTGACCAAGTCGGTATCGGTCACAAACTCCGTAACCGGATGCTCCACCTGCAAGCGCGTGTTCATTTCCATAAAGTAGAAATTGCCGTCGTCCGAATACAGGAACTCGATGGTACCGGCTCCTTCGTAGCCGACGGCACGAGCCAGGTCACGCGCTGCCTTGTGCATGCGAGCACGAATGTCGTCGTGTCCGTCGAGGCACGGCGCGGGGCTCTCCTCGATTAGCTTTTGGTTGCGCCGCTGCACCGAGCACTCGCGCTCGCCGAGCGAAAACACATGGCCCTGCTTATCGGCCATAATCTGTACCTCAACGTGATGCGCCGGCGCGACGAACTTCTCCATGTAGCACTCGCCGTCGCCAAAAACGGCCTCGCCCTCGGCGCGTGCTTCAATAAAGGCCTTTGCCGCATCTTCCACGCGCTCGACCTTACGAATACCGCGACCGCCGCCGCCCGCACGCGCCTTAATAAGCACGGGGCAGCCAATGCGCTCAGCCTCGGCCGTTGCCTCCTCGGGACTTTTGAGCAAATCGCAGCCCGGCACGATGGGCACGCCCGCCGCGGCAGCCGTTCGACGTGCGGCGTCCTTGTCGCCCATGCTGTCGATCACCTTGGCCGAAGGACCAACAAACGCCAGGCCATACTTGTCGCAGTCGCGCACGAAGCTCGCCTTCTCGGAGAAAAAGCCATAGCCGGGATGAATTGCCTTAGCTCCCGAC
>DBGDZK010000015.1:0-17699 GCA_048373195.1 Collinsella sp. | reverse complement strand
ATGGAGTCCCAGTCCAGCTCAACGTAGCACTTGTCGGCAATCTCGAGCGTGTTGTCGCAGGCCTCGGGGCAATACGGGAACATCGCCCGCATCTCCTCCTCGGTCTTCATGTAAAACTCCGAGCCGGTCATGCGCATGCGGTTGGGGTCGTCGACCTTGGCGTTCATGCCGATGCACATGATGACGTCCTGCACGGGCGCGTCCTCGCGGCGCAGGTAGTGGAAGTCGTTGGTGGCGATGACCTTGACGCCCACCTGCTTGGCGATGTCGATGAGCGTGCGGTCCATCTGCTCGTCGGTCAGGCCGTTGTCGGTGGTGATGCCGTGTTCCTGGATCTCGATGTAGAAGTCACCGGGGTCGAAGGTGTCGCGGAAGGTCTCGGCCCACTTGATGGCGCCCTCCATGTCACCGCGGTCGATGTATTTGGGGATGATGCCCGCGATGCAGGCGCTCGTGCAGATCATGCCCTTGGCGTGGCGGCGCAGGTTGTCGAGCGTCACGCGGGGCTTGTAGTAAAAGCCCTGCACGGCGGCCTCGGAAACCGTCTGCATCAGGTTGACGTAGCCCTCCTGGTCCTTGGCCAGAAGGATCATGTGGTAGAGCTCGGGCTTGTGGTCGCGGGCGAGCGTCTCGTCCGGCGTAAAGTAGACCTCGCAGCCAAAGATGGGCTTGATGACCAGGGGCGGCTTGAGCTCGTCGATGTTGCCCTTCTCGTCCCACATGGCCATGTCCTTCACATACTGGGCATGCTCGCGCGGGTTTTCCTCGGGATCGGGCTCCACCAGCTCGTCGCGGCGGTCCTTTTCCAAGAAGGCCTTGTCGTGGCTCCAGGTTTTGTACTCGGGCGTGTTGTGATTGACGGCGTCGCAGGCCAGCGCCAGGTCGGGCACGCCATACATGTAGCCGTGGTCGGTAATGGCCACGGCGGGCATGCCAAGTTCAACGGCACGATTGACCATATCCTGGATACGGGTTGCGCCGTCGAGCATGGAGAAAACAGTGTGATTGTGCAGATGGACGAATGCCATGTGATGAGCTCCGATGCGGGTTCGTGTTCTGACTGAACGATTTTACCGCACGGCGCGGACGGCACCCGAACCTAGCCAAACCAACACGGCTCCTCTTGCAGTTGCGGTGAAATGCGGACTGTTTGGCGGCTTTTTTGGCCAAAACAGTCCGTATTCCACCGCAAGTTATCTGAGGGCTAGAGATTGTAGGTGACTACTTGAGGTTCGGCGGGTTCGACGAAGATGGCTGGATTCGTCTGCTCCACGCGAACGAACTTGACCGTCACCGCCTCAACGCCCGCCTTGTGCAACACGTCGGCGTAGACGCGCGCCTGCAGGGCGTGCTTCTCGAGCAGCTGTTCCGGCGTCTCATCCGGCGTGCCACCCGTCTTGTAATCAATGACCAGGGCGCGCGACGGATCGGCCGGGTCGGTGGCCAGTGCATCGATGGCGCCCTCGGCATAGGCACCGTAGCGAGCGATGTCCTCGTCCTCGCAGCCCAGCGAAAAGAACGGCACCTCGGCGCGAACGCACGGCCACGCGAGCAGGTCGGCACGAACAGCCGACTTGAGCCAGCGGTTCAGGGCAACGTCGAAGCGTTCGCGCTGCTCCGGCGTCAGGCGCCACAGACGCGCCAGTGCATCGGCGCGCGCAGCGGGCAACGCGTCGGCACCCATCTCGATGAGCCACTGGCAGGCGGCGTGGAACGCCGAGCCCAGCGCCATGGGGTTGCCGGCGGGCTCAACGACGGCCACGTCCGCATCGGCCATCTCCGAACCATCCGACTCTGCATCATCGCCAGCCTCGTCCATGGGCACGTGCGCCTCGGCGGCACGGTCCTCGGACTCGGCATGCAGCGCCGCGGCAATTGACGAGTAGCTGTACGAATCGCGCTCCGGATACGGGCAGGTGCCCATGCGCACACCCACCGCCTGGGGATACACGAGCTCAAACGCATCGGGCTCGGGGCCGGCAGGACCGGGAACGGCGGCGCGGGCATCTGCACCGGCACCCTCCGGCTCCGCATCGCCGCGGACAAGCCTGCCCTCGGCATCCAGCGAAGCGTTTGCCTCAAACGCCTGCTCGCCAAAGGTAAAGTCCGTGAGCGAAATGAGCTCGTAGTCGCCCGGCTGGGAGTTGTCGAACACCAGGCGGTCGCTATCGAGCTGCGGCGTGTCCAGAGCGTCGGTCGGCAAAATACGGCGCAGCACGTCGTAGGTCAGATCCGTCTCGACATCGAAGGTCGGCGCCGTCACCTTGCCACGGCTCACACCGGCATCCATCGCCAGAATGACCAGCTCGCGTGCTCGCGTCATGGCGACATAGAGCAGGCGGGCCCGCTCCTCGAGCGAGAGCTGCAGGTCGTCGTTGCGCAGACGGGCAAATGCCTCGGCGGGAGAGCCCGTCGCGCATACGTCCTCCATAAGCTCTGGCGGCAACCACAGCGACGTGCCCTTGCCCTTAAACGCGTGTTCAAACTGCTTTTTGACGTCATCGCCCTTCACGAACGTACCGTCCGCGAGTTTAACGCCGTCGAAGCGTGCCGGCAGCGCCACGACCTGCGCTCCGCCCTCGACGCGACCCATCTGCGCCGCACCGGACGGCTTGCGCACGCCAAAACACTCGGCAACCGCCACGACCGGATACTCCAGACCCTTGGACGCATGCACCGTCATGATGCGCACTGCGCCGTCACCCTCCTCGTTGAGGGCACCCGGGGCCTCCTTGCCCGCCAAGAAGCGGTCGAAGGCCAGCGCGATGGAACGCGGCGAGTTGCCGAACTCGGCCTCAGCCTCAGCCACGGCGTCGAGCGCCTTGAGCACGTTGGCGGCAATGGCCTTGCCCTCGGGGCCGCGCTGCGCCAGGCGCACAAACCAGCCGGAGGCGTTGACCACGTCGCGCGCGATGGCGGCGAACGAATCGCGGCCCGCGCGACGAAGCGCATACCGCAGCACCTCGCGGGCGCGCTTCACAAGCGGCAAGTCTTGCAAACCCGGCACGTCGGAATCGCTCATGATGCCCATGTCGATATTCCGGCGCGAGGTCTCCCCTGTCTCGCTATCGAGCTTGGTCGCCAGCGCCAGGAACTCCTGAGCGCCGAGCGCAAACATCGGCGAGGCGAGCAGCGGCATAAGGCCCCGCGCCGTATCGGCCGGATTGGCGAGCGCACATACCAGGGCGCGCACCGTCTGCACCTCGGCTGCCTGGGCAAAGACCGAACCACCCGCGATGACGCAGTCGAGCCCCTGGTCGCGGAAGGCCTGGGCGTAGACGTCGGCGTTGGTCATGCGGCCCAGCAGCAGCACCATGCCGCCCTGGGGCTGGCCGGCATCGGCAAGCGCGCGGAATCGCTCGGCGATCGCACGGGCCTTGGCCTGTGTGCGTTCCTGCGTACTGCCGCCGGCAACAAAGAGGGCCTGGCGACGCGAGGCGTCTGCCACCAGCGTGTCCTTGCGGCCGTCGCTCGCCTCAAGATCCAAAAAGCCCTGCATCAGGCCGCCGTCATCGCCGTCGAAGACGCGTGCCACGTAACGCAGTACCTCGTCATGGCTGCGGAAGTTGCGCACGAGTTTGACGAGTTCGCCGGCAGGGGCGTCGGCCACGGCAGTCGCCTCGGGCGCGGCAGACGAGCCCACCTTGCGCTCCTGACGACGGAACACCTCGACCTCGGCGCCACGGAAGCGATAGATGGACTGCTGCGCATCGCCCACAGTGCACAGCGCGCGCTCCCCCGCACCCGTCAGGTAACGGATCAGATCGACCTGCATCTGGTCGGTATCCTGAAACTCATCGATCATGACCATCTTAAAGCGGCCCTCGTACGCAGCACGGATGGCAGGGTAATCGCGCAACGCCTCGTAAGCCATACGCAGCAGGTCGTTGTTATCGAGCGCGGACTGGCCGGCCTTGAGCGCACGGTACTCCGCCTCTACGGCACGGGCGAGCCCCACCAGCGCATCGAGCGCCGAACCGCCGCAGGCAAGCACGATATTGATAAACGCATCAGCCGCCTCGGCCTTGAGTAGCTCCACCTGCTCCTTAGGAAACGCCTTGCTCGCGCGCGGCATGGTGCACGACATCATAAGTCGCGCCGCATCGGCCATGGTCTTGCCGCTCGCCTCAAACGCATCGATGGCATCGAGCGCCACCTGCGCTTTCTCGGTCGCGGCCTTGCTTGCGCCCAGCGCCGCACGATAGGCATCGGCGAGTGCCGAGGTATCGGCCTGGCCGCGCGCCACGCGCACGTCGTCCATGCCGCCCGGCAACTGGCTCGACAGCTCCAGCAGCTCGCGCACCAGGCCCTTAATGGTCGTGCCGATACCAAACGGCCCGCCCTCGCCCGCCATGGGATACCAGGCGTAAAGGGCCTTGAGCGAGGCGGCGAGCTCGGGGGCGGCATCGGGTGCCGTCGCGCGGGCCAGCACATGCTCAACAGCCTGGTCCATAAGCTCGTCGGTATCGGTGAGCACCGTGAACTCGGGATCGATGCCCAGCTCCAACGCGTGTGCGCGCAGGATGCGCGAGCACATGCCGTGAATGGTCGAAATCCACGCGTCGTCGACGGTCAGTGCTTCCTCGTCCATGCCCTCGTCGATAAGCGCACGGCGCACGCGGTCGCGAATCTCGGCCGCGGCATCTTTGGTAAAGGTAATGGCGAGCACCTGGTCCAGATGCTCAACGAACGGACCGGATTCGGGCGAGAGCGCATAGACGATGCGGCGCGTGAGGGTAAAGGTCTTACCCGAACCGGCGCCCGCCGAGACAAACAGCGGGCGGTCGAGCGTTTTGACAATCTGCAGCTGTTGCGGCATCAAAGTCGAAAGATCCATGGTCTACACGTCCCTCCTTACAAACGTTCCTTCGTGGTTATACGAGCAGCGCGCATGCGCGGCCTGAGCCGACGCCGGGTCGACGGCGGCAACGTTGCCCGCCTCGAGCTCGCGCAGGCGCTCGGCGATGTCGGCCTCCACGCGATCGAGCAGGGCATCGAAGTCCATGCTGCCGCCCTCGCCCGGGAAGCCCTTCTTGAGGCCCGGGATGCGACCGTCACCGCGCTCTTCCTCGAGCAACTCGGCGCTCGCCGCACCGCGCAGCGCGGGCTTGCCGCCCTTGGTCGAAAAATAGAGCGCTGCACGGGTATCCAAGCCCAGTGCCCGACGCATGGCCTGCGCGTAGATGAGCGTTTGGGTATGGGGCGGCAGCCAGCGCGGGTCGTCGATGGGAGCCTCGCCCGTCTCCTCGTCACGCACCGTGGGGTCGGCAAGCTTAAACTCCTCGACACCCGAACGATGCTTGTAGTCGATTACCACGGCGCGATTCTCGGCATCCACATCTACGCGGTCGATGCGCCCGCCGAGCGGCCAACCGGCATACTCGACCTGGAGCTCGTTGAACGCAAACTCCAGGTAGCGCGGGGCAAAGGGGGCAAGTGCCTCGGACTCGTAGGCAAGCACACCCTCCAGCTGCGGCAAGATCTCGGCCACCTGGCGTTCCTCCACCGCAGAGAGCGGCACCAGCGGGCCCTCCGTGCCGCGCTTGCCGGCGTGCTCGGCCAACGTCTCGTCAAAGACCTCGTGCAGCAGCTCCTGTGCGCGCGGCAGATTCTCGGGCGTCACGCGCTCCATGCCCTCTTGGGGCAGACGGGCATGCAGATGCTCCAGCACGTCGTGGACAAAGTTGCCCTTTTCCATGTTGCCAAAGCCCGCGTCGATCGACTGGGGCTTCACGCGGTACGAGACGAACCAGCATAGCGGGCAGGTCGAATAGGCCTCGATCTGCGAGGCGGACGTCAGACGCGGCACGAGCGGCGCGTCCTCACCCTCGCCATCGCGACGGCGCAGGACCAAATACGGCACGGCCTCGGCACTCAGATGCTGAGGGGCTTCACAGGTCACGCGCTCGCGCTTGAGGCCTTCACCTGCCGCGGGATCAAAGTCGGCGATGATATCGCCCTCGCCCACGCGCATGGGCTTGGCAGCGCCAGCGGCCTCGGCATGTGCCCACAGCTCGGTCCATACGGCTGCCGGGTAGCACTCGCGTGCCTGGCGATCGTGCGTCACACGGGCGAGCGCGACCGGACCGCTCGCCGCCTGCATCGCACGGCCAAAGCGCACGCGCAGCAGGGCAGCGGGCTCCAAAGACACGCCGTCGCGGCGCAGCTCGGCTGTCAACGTGGCAAGCGGGCCCTCTTCGTGCGAAAGCGGATAGCTGTCCAGGTCGACATCGGCAAACAGCACGGCATCGTAGCTGCCAGGGCGAAGAACCGACGCATCGGCAAGCGACGCGAAGCGCACTTGTGCTCGTGGTGTGCGATCGACCTCATAGGTCTCGTAATCGTAGGCGGTACTGCGCTTGTCCACCTTGGTTCGAACGCCGTCGAGAACCGGCACGGTCGCGGCCTGCGACACGTCGAGCGCGCGAGCATCGTTCATAAGGATGTCGATGGCATGGCGCAGCAAAGCCGTCTCTGCCTGGCGACGGGCCTGGCCGTCAAGGCCGCCTAGAGCGCGATCGGGCAACGCCTCGGCAACGGCAAGCATGGCCTTAAGCGCCGTCACGGGCTTGTCACGCCACAGCGCCTGGAACACGTCCGAGACCACACACGGTACGTTCTTAAACCAGTTATCGTCGCTCGTCGCCTTGCGCGCGCCCCTCACCTGGCCCTGAACGCTCTGCAGCAGGCTCTTGACGCCCGCGGTAGTCTTGCTGCGCGAGAGACGCATATTCTTATCGAAGGTACGGGCATTGACGGCATCAGCGCCCGAAAGCGGACTGTAGATCCAGTCGGTAAGCTCCGGCGCGGGCCACCACTCAGTCTTGGAAGCGGTGCCCTCGTCGGCGGCTTTCATACGCTCGATCAGGTTGGCGAGCGCCGTAAACTGCCTGCCCGCGATGGACTGGGAAAACGCCGTGAACTCAGTCGTCTCGGCCGCAATGTGACGCGCCGCCAAACGGGCGGCGAGCTCGCCGAACAGCTGGGGTGCCCGGGCAGAAACGACGAGCACGCGCACGGGGTCGGCGGGCGTTGCAGTAGCTTTATCGGCCTTGGACTCCTTGTGCGCTTTCACCAACTTATCGATGGCGTCCGCATAGACATGAGCACGGGCATGGGGGCCGGCGACCTCAATAAAGGCAGGCTGAGCGGCGGCCCCGCAAGCGACATCAGACGCGACGGCGTCCTCCCCCAGCGGCGCGATCTCAAACAGCACACCGCGGGCATCAAATGCCGTGGCAAGCTCCTCGCGCATCGCCGCCTGCTCGCGGGCAAGCAGCACGACGACCTCTCCCCCATTGTTCGCCACGGCAGACAGCAGCTCGAGTAGACCGTGCGTAAACGACGTGGTACCGCGCACGCATACGGCGCGGGCGCACGCCGGCAGGCTATCGGCCAGGGCACCGGCCATAATGTCAGCTGCCTCGCAGGGCTCAACCATATCTCGACGGTCCAAACCGCCCGCGTAGGCGCGCAAAAGCTCGAACACACGAGCCTCGGCATCGCTTTTTGGCTCAGGCCGGCAGTTGTCGCCACGGCATCGT
The DNA here is from genome assembly GCA_048373195.1 of Collinsella sp. Classification (GTDB taxonomy): domain Bacteria; phylum Actinomycetota; class Coriobacteriia; order Coriobacteriales; family Coriobacteriaceae; genus Collinsella. The sequence goes on along the minus strand of DBGDZK010000015.1, from coordinate 10,155 downwards.
TCGGCACCCGTCCCCGCAACGCCCGGCAACACGTCGCGGGCCATGCGCGCGAGCATGCGCACTGTGCCCTGGCTGCGCGAAAGCGGCTGCAGAGCGGCGTCGTCGCGGCGGTCGATCATGTCCGAGAACAGCATCTGGCGCTGAAGGTTGTCCACAAAGCTGCGGCCATCGCCCATAAGCTCCCACAGCGAGCTGAGCCACGATGTGGGCGTCTTGTAGTCGACACCCAGTGAAACCCCGGCTTCCGCCGCATCATGGCGGCACAGGTCGAGCTCGGCAAATGTTGGCGCCAACAGAACAGCGCGCCCGTGGCGGGCAACCAGGTCGGCCAGTAGCGCCGCCTCGGCATCGCTCAAATCCGTGCCGGCATTGGTGGTATAGATTCGAACAGGCATGGTCCTCCGCTCAAACTGTTCGCAATAATCAATGCATCCATCCTACCCGCCCAAGCGGACAGATTTGCCCCACGCCAACAGATTTGATCCCTTGAGGACGGAGGAAAATGGATCAAAGAGGGGGTCAGTCTAACCCGGTGATTCGTTTTCCTCCGTCCCCAAGGGATCAAAAAACCGCCCCCGGAGGGACGGTTCTTCGTAATTCAATGTTGTCGCTGGCCTACTCGCCATCCTCCAACTTAATGAGGATCTTGCGGTAGCCACCGTACTCGCCGTTCAGCGCCTTTGAAACGCGGCTCACCGTGGTGGACGAAGCGCCGGTACGGGCCTGAACCTCAACATAAGGCTCGCCCTCGTCCAAATAGCGCGCAACCTGCAAACGCTGAGAAAGGTCGCAAATCTCGCGCGGCGTGCAGATATCGGTCAAAAACGCTTGGATATCCTTCTCGTCGTCCAAAAGGCTAAATGCGTGGACCAGCTGCTTGACATCAGGCTTGTCAAACATGTTCTCGATATTCATCGATCACCGCCAAACCCGCCAAAAGGCATCGAAGTTGATACTGACATCGGGCATCGTTCACCCGTTCTATGCAATAGGGCAACGCCTGTGGCTTTTGCCCGTAGCAGTGTAGCACACCACCAAACTAAAGCGACAAGACTCTCTGCCAGCGGCGCGTTTTTCAGGACGAACGCCGTTTAGAAACCATATGCGCACGTAAGCTCCACGAATATTTGAGACAATGGGCGCCCAAACACCGCGGCGCGCCCGCGCAACCATCCAGGTCGCCGCCGTAAGCCGCTTCACGCGACGCCAGCAATCCCGGCGCAAGAAAGGATTCACGCCATGCGCTTTATGCTTAACTGGCTCTTCACCTCGATCGCCATCGCGATCGCCACGTTCCTCGTCCCCGGTATCCAACCCTTCGGCTTTGCCGAGACCTGGGTCTGCTTTGCCTTTGTGGGACTGTTCCTGAACATTGTCGATTCGTTCGTCAAACCGTTCCTGACCGTCATCTCGCTGCCGCTCACGATCATTACGCTGGGCATTTTCCAGCTTGTCGTCAACAGCTTTATACTTGAGCTCGCGAGTTACCTGTCGGTCAACCTGCTGGGCGTCGGCATCTCCATCGCCAGCTTTGGATCGGCCTTTATGGGCAGCATCCTGGTGTCCATCACGCGCAGCATCCTCGACAGCATCGCCGAGGACTAAAACGGCCATTCCGGCCGTGTCCGTCTCAACAGCCCAAAACGAAGGCCGCCCATCGCAAAAATGGGCGGCCTTCTTATTTGCCAAGTCTCAAAGGGCGAGAAAATCTACCATTTCCACCCCGTCCCCAAATGCAGGTGTGGGTTAGATGACGTAGTCGTAGCCATGGTTGGGAGCGACAAGTTGATCGAGCGTCACACCGTCGAGGTAGTCGTTGATGAGCTTGTCCAGGTTCTTCCACACGTCGAGCGTGGGGCACTCATCCGAACGCGAGCAGCCCTTGCAGTCGCCATCCAGGCAGGCGACCGGCGCCAGACTGCCCTCGGTCAGGCGCAAGATCTCGCCCACCGTGTATTGCTCGGGCGGGCGCGTGAGCACATAGCCGCCGCCCTTGCCGCGCATGCCCGAGAGCATGTTGGCGCGCACGAGCGTAGCCAAAATGTTCTCGAGATATTTCTCGGAAATCCCCTGTCGCGCCGCGATCTCTTTGAGCGGGATGCGACCGGCTGCCTGGTGCTCGGCCAGATCGACCATAACGCGCAGGGCATATCTGCCCTTAGTAGAAACCAACATGTATAGTGCTGCCTTTCGGTCATTTAGTCCGTAGAAATTCTAGCCGAAATATTGGTTTTGAAAATACCCGTTCCGGTCAAGATGGTTAATCGACTCGTAATAATCTTCTATTTCCTATTGCGTTACTAGGCTTTACTGTCTACTATGCTTGCCAACAGCAAAACGAACAACCCATAAGGTTTGTGGGTTTCGCTGCTACACACACCGTAAAACCACACGGTATCCAGTCATTTGAACACTTTGGAGGTTCACCATGAGCAATGTTTACACGTCCATCGATCAGCTTATCGGCCACACTCCGCTTCTGGAGCTCACTCACTTTGAGGCCGATGAGGACCTCAAGGCCCGCGTGCTCGTCAAGCTGGAATACTTCAACCCCGCCGGCTCCGTCAAAGACCGCGTCGCCAAGAACATGATCGACGAGGCCGAGAAGGCCGGCAAGCTCGTGCGCGGCGGCGACTACACCATCATCGAGCCCACGAGTGGCAACACCGGCGTCGGCATCGCCTCGGTGGCGGCGGCTCGCGGCTACAAGGTGATCATCACCATGCCCGAGACTATGTCCGTCGAACGCCGCAAGCTTATGCAGGCATATGGCGCACAGCTCGTGCTCACCGACGGTTCCAAGGGCATGAAGGGCGCCATCGCCAAGGCCGAGGAACTGCAGAAGGAGACGCCAAACAGCATCATCGCCGGCCAGTTTGTGAACCCCGCCAACCCCGCCATCCACAAGGCCACGACCGGCCCCGAGATCTGGGATGACACCGACGGCGAGGTCGACATCTTCGTCGCCGGCGTTGGAACCGGCGGCACCGTGACCGGCGTGGGTGAGTTCCTTAAGGAGCAGAACCCCGAAATCAAGGTCGTCGCCGTCGAGCCCGCCACTTCCCCGGTGCTCTCCAAGGGCCAAGCCGGCCCGCACAAGATCCAGGGTATCGGCGCCGGTTTTGTGCCCGACGTCCTCGACACCCAGGTCTATGACGAGATCATCCCCGTCGAGAACGACGACGCCTTTGCGACCGGCCGCGCCGTGGGCCACAAGGAGGGCGTGCTCGTAGGCATTTCGTCCGGCGCCGCCGTGTGGGCCGCGCTGCAGCTGGCCAAGCGCCCCGAGAACGAGGGCAAGACCATCGTGGCCCTGCTTGCCGACACCGGCGAGCGCTACCTGTCCACGGCGCTCTTCCAGGACTAGGGCCTGTCGCCCATAGGTTGAGCCCACGGACGAGCCGGTCTCCTCTCTCCCGGCAGTCTGAGCCCATCCAATCAGGGTGTCCCACGAGACGCCCGAACTTGCTACAATGTCTGCGGCGCGGAACCAGCCTCCCGCGCCGCTTTTCTTTTTTGGCCACATGCCACCAAGGAGAACCTCCCCATGCACAACAAGCGCGTGCTCGTCGCCATGAGCGGCGGCGTCGATTCCAGCGTGACCGCGTACCTGCTCAAAAGCCAGGGCTACGAATGCGTCGGCGCCACCATGCGCCTCACCTGCCCCGCGCCCGATCCCGCCACGGGCATGAGTAAGGTCGACCGCGACATCGCCGATGCGAAGGCCGTCGCCGAGCGTCTGGGGATACCCCACCATGTGCTCGACTTGCAGCAGACCTTCGACCACAGCGTTATCGAGCGCTTTGTGAACGCCTACCAGGAGGGGCTGACGCCCAACCCGTGCATCATCTGCAACCGCCACATAAAGTTTGGCGCGTTGCTCGGTGCGGCGCTGGACATGGGCTGCGACTACATCGCAACGGGTCATTACGCCAAAACAAGCCAGACAGTAGACGGCACCTGGCAGCTGCATCGCGGCGAAGATCCCAAAAAGGACCAGAGCTACTTTTTATATTCGCTTACGCAGGAGCGCCTGGCGCACACGATCTTTCCGCTGGCAGGCCTAGACAAAGAGCGCGACGTGCGCCGCATAGCCGCCGAGCAAGGCTTTACCAACGCCCAGAAGGCCGAAAGCGAGGACATCTGCTTTATTCCAGACGGCGACTACGCGGGCTATATCGAGCGCCGCTGCGGACATCCCGCTGCACCGGGCGACATTGTGTGGCGCGACGGCAGCGTGGTCGGACGCCATAACGGCGCGTTGCGCTATACCATCGGCCAGCGCAAGGGCTTGGGCGTCGCGATGGCGCATCCCGTGTATGTGACGGGCGTCGATGCCGCCAACAACACCGTGCATCTGGGCGAGGCCGAGGACCTAACGGCCACAGCACTCACGGCCGACGACTGGATCTGGAGCGCCCCTGCCGACCGCATGGAGGCAGAACTCGATGCCGGCGGCATTCGCGTGGGCGCCAAGTACCGTTACCGTCAGAAAGACCAAGCAGCGACCCTTACGCGCGGCGAAGACGGGCAAATGCTGCTGACTTTTGACGAGCCGCAGCGAGCCATCGCCCCCGGCCAGGCTGTCGTCGTCTACCGCGGCGACGTCGTCCTCGGCGGCGGCACGGTGACCGGCGCACTTAAGTAGCCCCATCCCCTTCATAAATTGCGGTGAAATAGGGACTGTTTAAGCGTTTAAAACCGCCAAACAGTCCCTATTTCACCGCAACTTAGAGAGGACGGCCTCGGTCGGTACTGCCGTATCAGCCGAGGCCGCTGCATCGCTAGCGTTGTACGTAGGCGCGGACCAGCTCGTAGGTATTGCGCACGCCGTCGATGTGGCTGCGCTCGTAGTTGTGGCTCGCGTACACGCCGGGGCCGATCAGGCCGTGACGGATGTCGTAGCCGGCCGAGAGCGTGGCCTCAACGTCCGAGCCGTAGTGCGGATACACATCGATGGCGTAATCGAGCTCCAGCTCGCGCGCGATGTTGGACAGCGTGGTTACCAGGTCGTAGTTGTACGGACCGCCCGAATCCTTGGCGCAAATCGACACCATGCGCTCGGTGCAGCCCAGGTCGTCGCCCACGCAGCCCATGTCAACGCTGATCATCTCGCGCGTGTCGGCCGGCACGAAAGCACCGCCGTGGCCGACCTCCTCGTACACGGTAAAGAGCAGCGACACCTTGCGCGAAAGCGACACCTCGCCGTCAGCAACAGCGCGGGCCAGACCCAGCAGAATCGACGCCGACAGCTTGTCATCCAGGAAGCGGCTCTTGATGTAGCCGCTCTCCGTCACCGTGGTACGCGGATCCATAGCGATGATGTCGCCGGTCTGAATGCCCAGCTCAAGCACATCGTCCTTGCTGTCGACATTCTCATCGAGCAGGATTTCCATGTTCTTCTCGATGGTCTTGACCGGCTCGTCGGCCACATGCGCCGAAGGCTCGGTATTGAGGACCACGCCCGTGTAGACATTGCCGTCGCGCGTGTAGACGGTGCAGTTCTCGCCATCGGCCGTAGACCACTGATGCCCGCCGAGCGTCGTGGGGCGCAGGCGACCATTGTCCTTAATGGAACGCACCATGGCGCCCAGGGTATCGACATGGCTCGCCAGTACGAGCGGCTCACCCTCGCCACCAAGCTCAACGAGCACGTTACCCTTATTGGAACGCTCAGGCCCAAACCCCATATCGCGCAGGGTCTCCATCAGATAATCAGTCGCCGCACGGGTATAGCCCGTCGGCGAAGCAATAGAAGTCAGTGTCTTAAGCTGTCCCGCGATATAGGAGAGCGTCTCCTCTAGAGAAGCATCGATTACAGAAGCCATGTGCATCCTTCCAAGCAAAACTAAGACCGAGTCCCGATTTTAACCGTTCTGCACGCGCAAGGCTCTGGGAGCCGAGCCACCTCCAGACGTCCTCGCGCCGATTTTGCGCACGCGCACGGCTTACAATCCCAATCTTGCATAAATCCTATCGGTATCTGCATAGAAATGAGGAGTCTTTTTGCTTCGTCTCAGGGTACCCCACCTTGGGCCGTGCAAAAAACGGAGTATTCAGCACCGTGGGCCCCAACGGCCCCATCACGAACGACAAAACGACGTGGTTACAGCAGTGTTGCAGGTCGTCGCAAAGCAAAAACTCAGTAACAACCCCCTCCACTCATCGATAGCCCGCCCACAATGGCTGTCGATGGGCGCCTGCGGGCCACTACGGGCCATTCAAAACGTTATGCATTTTTAAGAGCTTGCTGAGTACTCCCAAAAATGCACGCTGGGAAGTGCACCACCTATCCGCAGCGGGCAGTACGCCTTGGTTTTGTCCGTCTCAGGGCATCGACGCAGCACAAAAAGCCCCGCCGTGCGTAGCACGGCGGGGCCAGCGGCACGTCAAAAGACCATACACCTACGGGCGAAGGACCACCAAACTGGGCTAGGCAGCCGGGCAGATCTTCTTGAAGAGCTCGATGACGTCGTCGAGCGTTGCCTCGCGCGGGTTACCCGGGAAGCAGGCGTCGGCCATGGCGTCCTTGGCCAGAACCTCGATCTCGTCGGCCTTCATAGCCTCGCAGACGTGCGGGATATTCACGTCGGCGGAAAGCTGCTTGACGGCGGCGATAGCGGCGTCGGCAGCCTCGTCGGTGCTCATGCCCGTGGTGTCAACACCCATGGCAAGGGCAACCTTGGCCAGGCGCTCAGCGCAAACCGGCTTGTTGAACTCCATGGCGATCGGCAGCAGCATGGCGCAAGCGACGCCGTGCGGGGTGTCGTAGTGAGCAGACAGGGTGTGAGCCATTGCGTGGTCGATGCCCAGGCCAACGTTGGAGAAGCCCATGCCGGCGACATACTGACCAAGAGCCATGCCCTCACGGCCGGAGCCGGGCTGGCCGGACTTGGCCTCGGCGACGGAGTCGCGCAGGTTCTCGCTGATCAGCTTAATGGCCTCAAAGTGGAACATGTCGGAAAGCTCCCAGGCGCCCTTGGTGGTGTAGCCCTCGATAGCGTGGGTCAGTGCGTCCATGCCAGTGGAAGCGGTCAGGCCGGCGGGCATGGAGGCCATCATGTCGGGATCGACGACGGCGACCTCGGGGGCGTCGTTGGTGTCGACGCACACGAACTTGCGGACCTTCTCGGGGTCGGTGATGACGTCGTTGAGGGTCACCTCGGCGGCGGTACCGGCGGTCGTCGGCACAGCGATGGTGAACACGGCGTGGTTCTTAGTGGGAGCAACGCCCTCGAGGCTGCGGACATCGGCGAACTCGGGGTTGTTGATGATGATGCCGATGGCCTTAGCAGTGTCCATGGAGGAGCCACCACCGATGGTCACGATAGCGTCAGCCTCGGCGGCCTTGAAGGCCTCGACGCCGTCCTTGACGTTCTGGATAGTGGGGTTGGGCTTGATCTCGGAGTAGAGGCTCCAAGCGATGCCGGCAGCGTCGAGCTCGTCGGTCACCTTAGCGGTAACGCCAAACTTGACCAGATCGGGGTCGGAGCAGACGAAGATCTTCTTGTAGCCGCGACGCTGGAGCTCGCCGGGGATCTCCTTGATGGCGCCGGAACCATGATAAGAGATGGTATTGAGAACGAAACGATTAGCCATTGATAGCCTCCCATCGTGTGCGGGGCATCCATTACGCCCCACGCTATGAGTCCCATCCTAACGCTTTTGAAACAAAAAACGCGTGAGAACATCAAAAGTGTTAAAGCGTTTCAACAGATGATGAAAAATATTGCGGCAAAGGGACAACCCCTTTGCCGCATTCGGTTACTTTCGGCAGCCCTCTTTCCAAGCCTCGGCCGCAACCTTCCAGCGTAAGCGCAAGTCGCGCTCGCGGTCGATGAACATGATGGCAAACGCGACAAACAGCAGCAAGCTCGCCACGACGATGGCGTGCAGGCCCATGCGCTCAATACACCAGTTGCCCAACACGGCGCCAAACACAAAGGTAAAGATCACGCCAAAGTACAGCAGGCCGTTTTCCAAAAAGCCGCGCCTGTGGGTGATGATGTAATCGTCCACGTTTTGCAGCGCGTTGCGCAAGTTGCCGATGCACATGGTCGTAGCGATGCCGTGACCGTGGATCTTGCGGAAGCTCTCGACCTGCATGCCGCAGGCAAACGAGGTGAGGCAGTTGGCGAGCAGGTTGAAATTGCCGCCCGGGATAAAGCTCACGCCCAGCAAGATGACGGCTTCAAAGAACACCGTTACCTGGCGCCAGTGAATCACGCTGCCAAACCGCTCATGCACCAGGTCGGCAAGCATAATGCCCACGGCAAACGACACCACGGGGAAGAAGTAGCGTCCCGCAAGTGCCCAGTTGCCCTCCGAGATGCTCACGCCCACGAGCAGGATGTTGCCTGTCTGCGCGTTGGCGAAAACATGGTCGCGCCCAATGTACGAATAAACGTCCATAAAGCCACCGGCAAGCGCCAAGATGATGCCCAGCTCAATAGACTCCGATATCTGTTTGGCACGCTGCATCGCCGTGCATCCTCCTTGTTGACGACTCTCTCGTGCGTTGGCGGAAACATAACCGCCGTTCATACTGTAACCCATTGACAACATGGCGCGCGCGCGAGACGGGTTCTCCAACGCGCAGATACACAGTCTGGAAACAAACGATCCCCGCATCGACGCGCCGATCCCCAGCTCATGTACTCCCCCAGTCTTTTTAGCCCCGTCCCAAAAAGACTGGTTACAATTACGTGCAGCATACAGACACCGGGAGGGATCGTGGCAAAAAAGCCTCAGCACGCTCAGAACAGCCAACGCGGACAGCAGGGCAAACAGGGTCAGCAGCAAAAGCGCGGCGGCAAGGCGCAGGCCACGGTCGCCCGCGCCAAGCATTCCCAAGCGACGCCCGCCCGCCCCTGGCGCCCGGGCCGCGACAAATTTCTCCCCGTCAGTCGCGCCGATATGAATGCGCGCGGCTGGGACCAGTGCGACTTTGTCTACATCTGCGGCGACGCCTACGTGGACCACCCCAGCTTTGGTATGGCCATCATTAGCCGCGTACTCGACGCGCACGGCTATAAGGTGGGCATCATCTGCCAGCCCAACTGGACCGACCCCGCCAGCATCACCGTGCTCGGCGAACCGCGCCTGGGCTTTCTCGTCAGTGCCGGCAACATGGACTCCATGGTCAACCACTATTCAGTGACCAAGCACCGCCGCCACACCGACGCCTATACTCCCGGTGGCGAGGAGGGGCGCCGTCCCAACCGAGCCGTCACGGTCTACGGCAACCTCATCCGCCAGACGTTTAAGGACATCCCCATCATCATCGGGGGCATCGAGGCGAGTCTGCGCCGTCTGGCCCACTACGACTACTGGCAGGACAAGCTTAAGCGTTCGGTACTGCTCGACTCGGGCGCCGACATTCTCATCTACGGCATGGGCGAGCACGCGATTGTCGAGATCGCCGACGCGCTCGACGCGGGACTGCCCGTCGACCAGATTACCTATATCAACGGCACCGTCTACCGCACCAACTCGCTCGACGAGGTCTACGACTACGACCTGTTGCCCAGCTGGGACGATCTTGCCGCCGACCAGCTCAACTACGCGCGCAGCTTTAACGTGCAGCAGCAGAATATGGACCCCATCACCGGCCATCGCCTGGTAGAGCCCTATCCCAACAGCGTCTATGTGGTGCAAAACCCGCCGTCGACGACACTCACCACCGACGAGATGGACGAGGTGGCCGAACTCCCCTACGCACGCGATTGGCATCCCGACTACGACGCGGCGGGCGGCGTGCCGGCCTTTGCCGAGATCAAGTTTTCGATCAGCTCCAACCGCGGCTGTTTTGGCGAGTGCTCGTTTTGCGCCCTCACCTTCCACCAGGGCCGCGTGTTGCAGATGCGCAGCCACGACTCGATCATGCGCGAGGCCGAGCTGCTCACGCGCGATCCCGAGTTTAAGGGCTACATCAACGACGTGGGTGGACCGACGGCCAACTTTAGCCGTCCCGCCTGCGACAAGCAGCTCAAGCACGGCGTGTGCAAGAACAAGCGCTGCCTGTGGCCGAGTGTGTGCAAGAACATGGTGGTCGACGAAAGCGGCTACACGCAGCTGCTGCGCGACCTGCGCCAGCTGCCGGGTGTCAAAAAGGTCTTCGTCCGCAGCGGCATCCGCTTTGACTACACCATGGCC
>DBGDZK010000014.1:0-2760 GCA_048373195.1 Collinsella sp. | reverse complement strand
ACATCGCCTGCTCGGACAGTCCTGCGCAAGACGGAGAGCACATTAAGTGCTCTCCTTTGCGTGCGGAACTCGCGATCGATGTTGCCCTATACGCCCGCCCAGGTCCTTAGATAACGCTGCTTGCGAACGTCGCTCTGCTCGTTCGCTTTTTGGTCTGGAGAGCCGGGTGGGCTGATAGATAAATAGATGTGAGTAGGGGCTCTCCCGTACATGGACGGGGGAGCCTCTTGTTGCGTTTTGGATTGTTTCTTATGGCTTCAGGGATTGAGCAATTTATACGATTCAGTATAATTTCAGATATATACTAAAATGTAACTAAAATGAAAATGGTGATTGGACATGCTGCTAAATTGTCTCCCAAAAAGACTCTTCTCTTTAGAGCTCTCCATCGACCCGGAGCTAATTGAGATGCAGATTCCTCGCATGTATCTTGAGCGGTATTCGCTTCGCTTGGCACGGCTCGGCATGTCTGAGCAAGGCCGTTTTATTGTTGCCGAACCAAAAGAACTGCCCAGTGTCATTTCGGCGCGAAATCTCGTCAATGCAGTGCGCAAGATAGATGCTCGCCCGGTGGCAATTTGCTGGGATGCTATGGATTTAGGCTTTATGCGCGCGCTTTCTTCGGAGGGGATCGCATATATCCGAGATGAGCGAAATGCGTTTCTGCCGTTTATCGGTGCTGTTATTTCCGATGAGGTGCTGGGTGCTTCTCCCGCTGCTCCGCTTTCGCCCCAATCTCAACGAATCGTCCTAAATCTCATCGCGGGACGATGGGTTGACTGCTCCGCCGGCGACCTAGCGCGTCTGTGTGGCAAAAGCGCGGCAAGCGTCAGCGGCTATCTTTCGGAAATCGCCGCTATTGCTCCTGGGCTAATCGCACGGGACGGCAAAAAGCGTGTGCTGTCCGATGCCGATTTGTCGACCGAGGCACTGTTAAATGGGTTTGAGGACTATCTTCGCACGCCAGTTTTAGAGCGAATCCGGCTCAAGAAGGTTATCGAGAGAACAGAGCTACGTGCCGTCGATGCACTACTTTCCGGCGTGTCTGCACTTAGCTATATGTCCGACCTTGCTCATAATGATTCTGTCCCAACCGTTGCTCTCGAAAAGAATCAGGTAGATACCTTAAGAGGGCATATGGGCGACAGATGGTTGGAGGCCCAGTGGTACGAACCGGCCGCTATCGAGATTGAGATCTGGTCGTATCCCGTGGACGCGCCGTCCGATATTAGTTTTGACACGACGGGTTTGCAGTGTGTCGACCCGCTTTCCTTATACGTTGCTTGCGCAAAAGCAGATTACAAAGAAGATCGTCTGCTCGACGCGGTCGAACAGCTCAGGAGGACGATATGTCAAAAGTGAGAGGAATAGAGCGATTTGCCGATGCCATGAGCGGCTGTAAAGGCGGTTACGTCCTTATTGGTGGGGGAGCCTGCAGCGTTCTGTTTGACAATGAGGGCGATTCGTTTAGAGCTACTGAAGACTTGGATGTCGTCGTAATTGTTGATGGGGAAGGCGTTGAATTTGCCACTGCATTATGGGCATTTATCAAAGCTGCCGGATATGAGACTGGAAAAGTCGGCGATGGAAAGTGCACTTACTATCGGTTCTGTTTGCCCGAAGGATCAAGGCAAGTCCTAGACTATCCCGGCCAAATTGAGTTATTTGCCCGACATCCTGATTTTGTGCTCGAAGACGAAACGAGCGAAGTGGCACCTCTTTCCTTTGACGGGGCCGTATCAAGTCTCTCGGCAATTATCCTCGACGATGGCTACTACGAATTTATTCGCGACAACGCAACGAACGTAGAGGGCATTACGTTGCTCGATGCACTCCATATCATTCCCCTCAAGATGCGTGCGCACATTGATATCAACAGAAGTTATGAAGAGGGACGTCGTTGCAACAACATTGATCGGCGGAAGCACCGTTCGGATGTTGCTCGACTTGCCGGCTTGTTGTCGTCCTCGGCGCGTTTGGAGCTAACGGGGCAAATGAGGGTTGATGCGGAGGATTTTCTTACGAACTTTGCTTCGTATGTAAATCGGCAGACCAACCGTAAGGAAAGGGCGCGACTTCAGGACACCTTATCGTTTCTCGAAAAGGTCTACCTATAGGCACCTTGATTCGTTATGTATAGCAGGGGCTCTTCCTTTGATGAACGGAAGAGCCCCTTGTTGCGTTTTGATTGTTGTTGCTAGGCGGAGGCGCCCCGTCCCGGCGAGCGCTTGGGGACCGGTGACCTACAGGTGGCTGATGATCAGTTCCATCTTGCCTTCGAGGTCAATGGAGCTGACGGTGCTCGGGGCCAGCAGGTGGCTTCCCTTGTGGACGGGGTTGCCGCAGACGGTGCCCTCGCCGTCGATGACCGACAGGCACATGAAGGGCCAGCGCTGGTTGAGGGTCTTGCTGCCGTCGACGCGCACGCGATCGACGGTGTAGCAGGGGTTGGACTCGAGCTCGGTCACGCCGTCGACCTCGGGCGCGGACACGGTGCCGTCGGTCGGAGCCTGAACATCAAAGTCGATGCAGTCGAGGCTCTGCTCAATGTGAAGTGGGCGTAGCTTGCCGTCGGTGCCAGGGCGGTCGTAGTCGTACAGGCGATATGTCACGTCGCTCGACTGCTGCGTCTCCAAAATGAGCGTGCCGGTCTTGATGGCGTGCACGGTACCGGAATCAATCTGGAAAAAGTCGCCCTTGTGGATCGGCAGTACGTTGAGCATGTCGTCCCAGCGGCCGTCCTTGATCATCTGTGCGGCC
>DBGDZK010000013.1:0-2605 GCA_048373195.1 Collinsella sp. | reverse complement strand
AGGACGCTGCTCAGATCATCGCCCGCATCAACGGCTTCACCTACGTGAAGACCCAGTTCGACTACTTCACGGGCGAGCTCAAGGTCGTCGAGACCATCCCCTACTCCGATGGTCCCCGCGCCGCCGTTAACTGCTACGGCGCCGACGACGTCCGCGAGGGCGTTGCCATCATGTGGCACGAGAACGTCGACATCTCGATCACCGGTAACTCCACCAACCCCACGCGCTTCCAGCACCCCACCGCTGGCACCTACAAGAAGGAGCGCCTCGAGGCTGGCAAGAAGTACTTCTCCGTCGCTTCTGGTGGCGGCACTGGCCGTACCCTGCACCCGGACAACATGGGCGCCGGCCCTGCCTCTTACGGCATGACCGACACCATGGGCCGCATGCACTCCGACGCCCAGTTCGCCGGTTCTTCCTCCGTGCCTGCGCACGTCGACATGATGGGTCTCATCGGCATGGGCAACAACCCCATGGTCGGTGCCACCGTCGCCTGCGCTGTCGCCGTCGAGGAGGCCCTCAAGGCCTAATCGCGCCCGCGCGATGCTCATATAGTTGAGCTTTGGAGCCGCTACCTTTCGAGGTAGCGGCTCTTTTTGTTTGCGCTGGTGCAGGGTAGCTAATGCCGATATATCAGTTGGGGCGAAATACAAGATGTGATGAGATGGAGCGTCAGAGCGTCCATGACGCCCACCTGCCATATTTGCCCTTTACCGATTTGCCGAGTCTTTGCGGCCCCATTGCCGATCACCCGTGCGACAATGCGCCGGACGAGAAAGGAATCCGATGGAATCGACTGATGTACTGGTAATTGGATCTGGCATTGCGGGCCTTTGCGCCGCCATCGAAGCGGCACGCACGGGTGCAACCGTCACTGTGGCAAGCGCCGGCAAGACTATGAGTGGATCGAGCTTCTTCCCCGGAACCTGGGGCCTAGGGCTTATCGGACCCGTTAACGAAGACGACGAGCAGGACCTCATCGACACCATCCTGGCCGTCGGCGGCGGCGTTGCCGACCCCGAACTCGTCCAAGCGTTCGTCCACGGCATTCCCCAAGCGATTGACTGGCTCGAGCAAGACCTGGGCGTTGAGCTCCAGCGTCCGCAAAGCGCCAAGAGTGCTCAACAAAAGCAATTTATCCCCTGCTTTGACCACAAGACGCGCATGTGGCGCGGCCTCACCCGCAAGCCCCTTGAGGACGCTCTGACGACCTGGATCGAGTCGCTCGGCATTCGCCTGCTCCCCCGCCATGAGCTTATCGACCTTGTTGAGGACACGAACGGCAGAATAACCGGAACCGTACTCTACGACCTTACCGAAAATCGAATCGTGCCCTTTGCTGCCAAGGCCACGGTCATCGCAGCCGGTGGCACAGGCGGCCTGTTCGAGCGCAGCCTTACGTCGGCTGATGTGCTCAGCTCCTCGCAGGCCATCGCACTGGCGCACGGCGCAACACTTACTAATATAGAGTTCATGCAGATGATGCCCGGCTTCATCGAGCCCAGGCGTAACTTGGTCTTCAATGAGAAAACCTGGCGCTACGTGCACGTAGACCAGCCGGTAGATATTGCCGACGACAAGCTGGACGACCTGCTCGAGCAGCGCTCTGGATATGGTCCCTTCACGTCACGCTTGGCCTCCCGCTCTATCGATCTCGTCATCGATCAGGCAGGTGTCGAAGGTCTGGCACTCCACTACGACTTCCCCCGCGAGGATGTCCCAGAGTTTGTGCAGACCTTTGCCACCTGGCTGCAAGACGAGCACGGCATCGCGCCGACCGACGAGATGCGCGTTGCGATGTATGCCCACGCCGCTAACGGCGGCATTAAGATCGATAAGACCGCGCACACGGGCGTTGAGGGCCTCTACGCTTGCGGCGAGGCGACAGGCGGCATGCACGGCGCCGACCGCATTGGTGGCTTGTCAAGCGCCAACGGCATCGTGTTCGGACGCATCGCGGGCGCATCGGCAGCCCTTGCAGCGCAGAAAGAGCCTGAGACAGCCCTGAAGGCGGATATCGCCCTCCCCCGCTACGGCATTTCCACAACAGATGCCGAACGCCTGACACACGGCCTTAAGCACACGATGAGCACCTATTGCATGATCAACAGGACCGAAACAGGCCTATCCGAGGCCCTGCAACAGCTTGAAAGCCTGCAAGACAAGGCCATGGCGCTGAGCAAGCCGCATGCCGATGACAGCGAGATCGCAGCCCTCGCCCGCCTACAGTCGCAGATTCGACTAGCACAGGAAATGGTCAAAGCCATGCGCAAGCGAACTGAAAGCTTAGGTTCGCACTATCGAGCAGACTAAATCGATTCTCACTTTGAGTTTGATCACAACTTCTCAACATGCATCGAGCCCCGTAAGCATGATTCCCCTAAGGAGAACACGCCTACGGGGCTTTAGCCGTGTTTCCCTAAGGGAATCACGGTGCAGATTACTCAGCTCCGCGCCCTTTCGGGTTCGACCCCATGCGTGGTCAACAAAAAACGACCAGCCTGAGCCAGTCGCTTTAACAATCTATGGGTGGGCCGTCAGGGGGTCAGCCTGCTGCGCAGGCGGTCGCTGCGGCGCTTCGCGCCTTGCGCGCTGCGCTGGCAAA
>DBGDZK010000012.1:0-8621 GCA_048373195.1 Collinsella sp. | reverse complement strand
GGTCGCCGTGCTCGAGACCTTTGGCGAGTCGGCGATCGAGCAGTTCCTGCGCGGCAACGAGATGCTTGCGGTCCTGGGCTCGGCACTCGTCGGCCTGATCCCCAACTGCTCGGCCAGCGTCGTCATCACGCAACTGTACCTGGAAGGCGCGCTGCAGCTGGCACCGATGCTCGCCGGCACGCTCATTTCCGCCGGCGTGGGCTACCTGGTGCTGTTCCGCACCAACCGCAGCGCCCGCGAAAACGCTGTGTTTCTGATCATGATGTATGTCATCGGCGCGGGCTGGGGCCTCATCCTATCCGCCTTCGGCCTCTAAGTGGGCCTAACAAAACGGGCTTCAAAATAGCCATGCTCGGCGCCTGCACAATGCGGCGACGCATGGCATTTTGAAGCCCGTTTTTTGTTGAGCCATGGATTTTGAGCGTTCACACCGCCCAAAGCAAAAAGCAGATTTCCGGACATGTCCCAAAAATCTACCTTGGTTAGTGCAGCAGCTCGGTGAGGTTGCGCTTAAAGCGGGCGCGGTCTTCGCTGGTGAAGGCTGCCGGCCCGCGGGTGCGACCGCCAGCGCGACGCACCTTCTTTTCCTCGTGACGAATAAACAGCTGCATGTCGATGGTTGCTTTGTCGTACACACGCCCGCGCACACCGATGGCGGCGGCATCGCGGCCGAGCACCATGCTCACCAGGCCAATGTCCTGCGTCACGACCACGTCGCCCGCCTGCAGGCGTTCGACAATGGCAAAGTCGGCGCTGTCGGCGCCCACGCTCACATCGAGCGTCGTGACCCAAAATCCGCGTCGCGCGTGCTCAGGATCGCGCGGGTCGGCGCGGCGAATGTGCCGTTCTAGGTTTTGCGTGCTGTTGCCGGCGATAACAACGGCGACGCCCGCCCGCCGCGCGCAGTCAATCGACTCGCGCGTGACCGGGCAGGCGTCTGCATCAATAAAGAGCGTTCGCGGCATCTAGTGCACCAGTTTGCCAAATTGAATAGCGCGAACAATCAGCGTTACGCCAAACACCAGCAGTGCGGCGCCGCTAAAGATGACGAGCATCTTGGCCGACCACAGCGGATAGATAAACACGAACATGCCGGCGATGATGGAGAGCGCGCCGCTCAGGATGGCGAGGGCACGGTTGGACGAAAGCTCGGACTCCAGAATGGACATGACACCTTCGACGATCCAGCCAAAGCCGGCCACGATAACCACCATCGTGGTGAGCGTCGCGGTCGAGAAGGCCTGGTTGCGCAGGATTATGACGCCGCCCAAGATAATGAGTAGGTTGGAGATGATGCTCGTCACGCGCCAGCCGGTGGGCAGCAGCGGCTCGAAAACAGCGGTAAACAGCCTGATCGCGGCCGTGATCACAAAGTAGAAGCCCAAGACGGTCGTTAGGAAGACGAGGGACTTGGCGGGCGCAAACAGCAGTGCGATGCCGGCGACGAGCGCCAAGACGCCCGTGATGGCGTAAATCCAGCGCACGGCCTTGACGGCTTTGCCCGCCATGCTTTTCTCGTCAAATCCAAACTGGCTCGATTTTTGGTCATCGTTCTTAAAGATGCCCATAATGTCTCCTTTCCGTGCGGCGTAAGCCTTGATCGTTACAACCAGTATCGCCTAAAGGCGCTGGCGTATGGGTCGGAGAGGGCGAAACGTAACCCAAAGGCCCCGAATTGTTTCCGTTGTTCCCCACGTTGCGATTTTCTATTCAACAGGTGTAGAACATTGCAGCCCTGTTCGTTATTGCCTACGTTTAAGGTTAGATTTTCCTAAGGACAATTGGCTTGTATTGGGGGTCCCTATGAACGAAGCAGTTCCCGAGGCGCCGTCGAGTGTCGAATCGATGGCAGAGCAGGGTTGCGAAAAGCTCGGCTTGGAAGCGTTTGATGCGCTGGTCCGTCGTGCCCGTACGTGCCGCCGTTTTGACGAGTCCATGCGCGTGCCGCGTGAGTTTTTGCTCGAGCTGGCAGAGCTGGCTCACCTGACTCCCTGCGGCGCCAATGCTCAGCGTCTGCGTTTTCATGTGGTGAGCGGTGCCGTGGATTGCGCGCGTGTATTTGATGAGCTTGCATGGGCCGGTGCGCTTAAGGATTGGCCGGGTCCTGCCGAGGGTGAGCGCCCGACCGGCTACATCGCGATTTTGGCTGAGCGCGCCGTTCCGGGCAAGCCAGCCGCTCCCATTACCGAGGTCGACACGGGCATTGCCGCGCAGACGATGATGCTCGCCGCCCGCAGCGCCACGCCCGAGGTGGCAGCCTGTATGTTCAAGGCCTTTACGCCCCGCGCGATCGATGCCATGGGGCTCGATAACGACAAATATGAGCTCAAGCTGATCATGGCGTTTGGCGTTCCGGCCGAGACTCAAGTTATCGATGCGATCGATTCCAACCCCGACGGCTCTATTAATTACTGGCGTGACGAGGCGCAGGTGCACCACGTACCTAAGCGTTCGCTCGCTGACGTGCTGGTGTAGCTGAGCGTCATCGCGGCGTGATCAGACGGTAAACCACCACAAAGGTGCCTGTCCCCTTTGTGGTGGTACGAGGGGAGGGTGTGTGGCAGATCTGTATTTGGTGCGGCATGGGCAGACTGAGCTCAATGTGCAGAGCATTTTGCAGGGCTGGCACGATTCGTCGCTTACGGCGCGCGGGCGCGAGCAGGCGCTGACGGCGCGTACGGCGTTTGCGGCGCGTGGCGTGGCCTTTGATCATGTGTATTCCTCGCCGTTGGGCCGGGCGCGGCATACGGCCGAGCTTATCGTTGGCGAGGGCCGTTCCATAGAGCTGGTCGATGACCTGCGTGAGTGGCATTTTGGCTCGCTGGAGGGCGCATCAAATCGCGAGATGCCGCCGCAGCCCTGGGGTGATTATCCGGTTGCCTTTGGTGGCGAGTCGGAAAGTGAGCTTCAGTCGCGCATGGTCGCGGCGCTGTCCCGCATCATGGCCAGGCCGCAGCACGACTGCGTGCTGGCGGTTTCCCACGGCTCAGCCTGCCAGGAGTTTCTTGAGTATGTGACTGGCGAGGGGGAGCTACCCGACAACGGCGCCGTGCTTCATTTTGGCTATTGCGACGGGGCGTTTTCGCTCCTTGATTGGTAACGAACGAAAGGACCCCTATGAATAAAGATCTGTATCTGGTCCGTCATGGACAGACGATATTCAACCTCAAGCGTATCATTCAGGGGTGGAGTGACTCGCCGCTTACGCAGTTGGGCTGCGACCAGGCGGCGCGCGCCGGCATGTTTTTACGTGCGCGCGGCATTGAGCCCGATCATGCCTACACCTCCACGCTTCATCGCACCGAGCAGACTATCGCCAACTTGTGGCCGGGCTTGGCGTACGAGCGCCTGGACGGCCTGCGTGAGTGGTTCTTTGGCGACTTTGAGGCCGAGCGCGTGGTGCTCATGCCCGAGCGCCCGTGGCGCGACTTCTATCGCCAGTTTGGCGGCGAGGGTCAGATGCAGGTGCGCGAGCGCATGGTGGCGACGTTGACCGAGCTTATGCAGCGTCCGGACCATACGTGCGTGCTCGCGGTAAGCCATGGCTCGGCCATCAAGGAGTTCATGGACCACGTGAAGGGTGCGGCGACCGACGAACGCGATCGTGTGCCGGGCAACTGCTCGGTGCTGCACTTTGCGTTTGACGACGAATCCGACACGTTTGAGCTGATTGAGATTTTTACGCAGGAGGATTACGCACGCGAGCTGGGCCTTGAACCGCTTGTGGCTACTGCAGGTCCGCAGCGCGGATAACGCGAGCGTGGCGGCTCGGGTCGCCGGCATAACTTCTCGACGCAAAAGGGGCGGAGATGCATGTACCTGCTGCATCTCCGCCCCCTGTTTGTTGAGCTGCCGATTTTTGTGCTGCGCGGTCTGGTCTTGCTAGAACCGCGCGACTTGGTGCGTGAGCAGACCCGTCGGAACCTGCGGTGCGCCGCCGCTGACCTGCGCAGCGGGGAAGAGCGCGGCAACGGTAAAGTTGAACGGCTCCTTGCCGGTGTACGTTCCGGCGGAACGGGCCTCATCGGCCAGGAGCTGTGATACCCCGACTAGTGCGCCAGCGTAGGCAGGGTCGTCGGCCAGTACCGGCTCCGGCGCCTGGTCGAGCATGGCACGGATGGCGCCGACGGCGTCCTCGCGCTTAACCTCCCACACGCGGTGTGTAATGCCCGCAGGATCGGTGACGGCGTAGAGCGAGGCGCCCTCTTTGGCGGCGCCCAGGATGATATCCATGACGGGCGAGGCCTCGTAGGCGAGCGTTACGGGACGGGGCTGTACCTTGAGGTCGGCGAATGCGCGCGCAGCGGCGGCCGTATCGGCGGCAACCGCGTCGCCGCCCGCCAGCGCACCAACCGGGCAGATCGCCACAACGCCCGTCACGCGCCCCGGCTCCCCCGAGCATTCGTACACGTAATACGCCGCACCCGGGTCCTTGAGCATCAGGCCATCGGCAATGGCTCCGCGCAGAGCATCGTTGCCGCTCAGGATGCTGCCCATTGCAGGCAGCGCCTCGAGCACGCGGTCCTGAGCCGGGCGGATGCAGGGAAACGGAAGTGCTTTCATGGGCGGTCCTAACGCACGAGTCGGTTTGTTCTCGGCTTATTATGCCCCAACTTGGCCGCTCGCGTCCCAGAGCACGTTATCGGCGAGCGCGATTAGCACCTGCTGACAACGAACGATATCGGCGTGGGGCACATATTCGTTGGGCTTGTGCGCGAGCGCGAGCGACCCGGGACCGTAGCTCATGCAATTGCGGTTACCTGTCTTGCCGGCAATGACGGCGGTGTCGGTGTAGCCGGTAAAGAAGCCGACGGTCGTGTCCGCGTCCGTCACGTCATCGGCGGCACGCTTGAGCGCTGCTAGAAGGGGAGAGTTCGGGTCGCGCTCGATGGCGGGGCGGTCGCCCGTCACGGTGTAGCTGCCATGGCAACCGGGAACGGCGGCTTCGGCGACGGCGATGGCCTGCTCTACCATGCGCGTCGCGGCGGCCGTATCGGTCGGAGGCGTCAGACGCATGTCGACCCAGGCTTTGGCGCGGTCGGGTACGACGTAGGGGCGATATCCGCCCTCGATTTGGCCGAACGTGATGGTCGAAGGCCCCAGCTCATCGTGCGCGGGCAGCGCCATAAACGCGCGACGGAGCGAACACACGACCTCGGCCATGGCGGCGACGGCATCCGCGCCCTTCCACGGCTGGCTCGCATGCGCCGTCACGCCAGCCATTTCAATCTCGAACCACGTACGCCCCTTGTGCGCCACCTGGATCTGTCCGTCGGTGGGCTCGGTGTCCAGCACCCATTCGCGCGAACCGACCCAGCCGGCATCGATGGCTGCCTCGGAGCCTCGCATAAAGTCTTCCTCGTCGACCGAGCAGATGAGCGAAAAGCCGCGGCGGGGCAGCGCGCCATCCGCCGCCACGCGCTCGAGCGTATGGACCAGTGCGGCAATGGCACAGGCCAGGCCACCCTTCATATCGCAGGCACCGCGGCCGTAGAGCTTGCCGTCGCGCACGACCGCCCCGAGCGGCGTAATGTCCGCGTCCCAGCCGTCGCCCAAGGTGACTGTATCCATGTGGCAGATGTAGACGAGCCGTGGCTCGTCGCTCAAACCGGGCACGGTGACCATGAGATTGCGGCGTCCGGTCAGCACCTCGAGTTCCTCAACCTGCACGGCATGGAGCACCGGATGGCTCAACCGCTCCAATTGAGCCTCAACCAACACTTTGATATAGCGTTCAATCTCGCCCTCATACGCACCTGGGTCGGAACTGTCGATCCGCACGAGCCCTTGCGTAAGCCGCCAAGCAAAATCTGTATCAACCATAGGCACCTCACAGATAGTTAGGTCAACATACAGATTGTATGCCAAGAAGCGGCTCGGTGCATTTAATGGAGCGCTCACAAAAACGGGGGCGCCTCTCGTGCGAAAGGCGCCCCCGTGGGCATTCAATGTCAGTGACGGGCAGGCCACATGGGGAACTGCCCGTCAGATCAGCCGGCGCTACTTGATCACGCGCACGCGATACATCGACGGAATCTGCATGAGCGCCTCGATGGTGCTGCTATCCAGATGCTCGTCGGTGTCGAACATGGTGTAGGCGTTCTCGCCAGCGGACTCGTTGGTCATACGCTGCACGTTGGCGTTGTCCCTGGCGAGAATGGCCGTGATCTGGCCGATCATGTTGGGCACGTTGGCGTGCAGGCAGGCGATGCGGCTTGCGGCGCGCGCCTTGCCCATGCTGCAGGCGGGGTAGTTGACGCTATGTGCGATGTTGCCGTTCTCCAGGTAATCCTTGAGCTCGCTGATGGCCATGTCGGCGCAGTTGGCCTCGGCCTCGCCGGTGCCGGCGCCCGAGTGCGTGGTGATAAACGTATTGGGCATCTTGACCGTCTTGGGCGTGGCGAAGTCGCAGCTAAACCAGCTGAGCTTGCCCTCGCGCAGGGCGGCGTCGACGGCGTCCTCGTCAATGATGGTTTCGCGCGCGTAGTTGATGAGCACGGCGTCCGGTGCCAGCAGGTTAATCTGCTCGGTGCTGATCATGCCGATGGTGTCGGCCTTGCTGGGCACGTGCACGGTGAGGTAGTCGCAGCCGCGGCAGAGATCCTCGAGCGTGCCCACGCGCTGCACCTCGCGGCTCAGCACCCACGCGTGCTCGACGGAAATGAACGGGTCGTAGCCGTAAACGTCCATGCCCAGGTCGACGCAGGCGTTGGCGACCTTGGAGCCCACGTTGCCCAGGCCGATGACGCCGATGCGCTTGCCCTTGAGCTCGCGGCCCACAAAGGCCTTCTTGGCCTTCTCGGCATCGACCTGAATCTCGGGGTCGTCGGCGTTGTCGCGCACCCAGTTCATCGATTGCACCACGCCGCGGCTCGAAAGCACCAGCATGCCCAGGACGAGCTCCTTGACGGCGTTGCTGTTGGCGCCGGGGGAGTTAAAGACGACGACGCCCTTCTTGGCGTACTCCTCGACGGGGATGTTGTTGACGCCGGCGCCGCAGCGGGCGATGGCGCGGATGCCCTCGGGCAGCTCGTAGCCGTGCAGGTCGGTCGAGCGCATCAGGATCGCGTCGGCCTCCTCGGCGGTGCCCACAAACTCGTAGCCCTCGCCAAACTCGACTTTGCCGTCTTTAGTGATGTCGTCGATGGTCTTAATCTTGCGCATGGAAAAACTCCTTAGCAGGTTTTGATCTAAACAGGGTGGTCTGAGGTGGCTTGTCGGCCCGCGTGTTGCGGGCTAGTTAGATCGCGGACTCAAACTATGCTGCGCTTCGAAGTCCTTCATGTACGAGGCCAGTGCCCGCACGTCTTCCATGGTCACGGCGTTGTAGACGCTGGCGCGCATGCCGCCCACCAGGCGATGGCCCTTGACGTTTTGAATCTGGTGCTCGGCCGCGCCTGCGACAAAGGCCGCGTCGAGTTCGGCGTCGCCGGTGCGGAAGGTGACGTTGGCAATGGAGCGGCTGTCGGCCTGCGTGGTGCCATGGAACAGCTCGCTGTGCTCGAGCAGGTCGTAGAGCAGGTTGGCCTTGGCCCAGTTGCGCTCGGCCATGGCGGCAAGTCCGCCGGTCTCCTCGACCCAATGGAACACCTTGCCGCACACGTAGATGCCAAAGGTGTTGGGCGTGTTGAGCATGGATTCCTTGGCGGCCTGGGTCTTAAGGTCCAGGTACTGCGGCGCCTGCGCAAAGGCGGGGCCGTCGGCGATGAGGTCGTCGCGCACGATGACCACGGTCACGCCCGCGGCGCCGGCATTTTTCTGCGCGCCGGCGTAAATGAGCCCGTAGCGCTCAACGTCGAGCGGCTGCGACAGAAAGCAGCTCGAGACATCGGCGACCAGCGGCACGTCGCCGCAGTTGGGCAGCTCGTGGTACATGGTGCCAAAGATGGTGTTGTTCTGGCAGATGTAGACGTAGTCGAGTCCGTCGCCCGCGGCCTCGGCAGCAATGCGCGCGCTGATGTCGGCCATGGTGGGAATACGGTCGAAATTGGTGTCCTCGGAGCTCGCGAGCAGCACAGCCTCGCCGTACTTGGCGGCCTCCTTGTACGCTTTGTTGGCAAAGTTGCCGGTCACGACGTAGCCGGCGCGGCCGCGGCGCATGAGGTTCATGGGGATGCCCGCAAACTGCAGCGTGGCGCCACCCTGCAAAAACAGGACGCGGTAGTTGTCGGGGATGCTCAGCAGGCGGCGCAGGGTTGCCTCGGCGTCGTCGATAATCTGCTGGTACATGCTAGATCGATGGCTCATCTCGAGCACGGACATGCCGCAACCGTGGTAGTCCATCATCTCGTCGGCGATCTCGGTGAGCACGCTTGTAGGCAGTGCGGCCGGGCCAGCTGAGAAGTTGTGCACACGTGCCATCTTCTAGTTCCCCCTCGTAGTCGTTTGAACGTTCGGGATACTTTAGCACAGTGGAGCGCCAGGCGCGACCGCATCACGGTAAAACTCGACTACACCGCTATGATTTACAGGATGGTTACATGGGGGGCTTATCTTGAGGCTCGCATCCGATCCGCCTCGGCCTTCGCTTGTTTCCAGGGGCGCACACGACCGTTGGTGAGGTCGTCGTAACCATGAGCGATGGTACGTTGAATGTGATCTTCGCGTTCCTGAATGGTAGT
>DBGDZK010000011.1:0-3662 GCA_048373195.1 Collinsella sp. | reverse complement strand
GACGAGGCGCAAATCCGCCGCTTTGGCTATAACGCCGAAGATTAAGCCTCGGCGTTCATGGCAGGCTCTCGCACATATCGCACGAAGGTGCTCGTCCTCGACAAGACGAAGCTCAAGGAAACCGACCTGATCTTGACGATGCTCGACGAACGGGGGCGGCAGGTGCGTGCCGTGGCCAAGGGCGCACGTAAGCCTGGCGGTCGCCTTGCGGCCCGCTGCGAGCTCTTCTGCACCGTTGATATGCTGTTGGCGCATGGACGGTCGCTCGACGTGGTTTCTCAGGCCGAGCTTATGGAGGCGCCGCTCGGTGCTGCTCCTGACTACGAGACGACCTGTGCCGCCAGCGCGATTGCCGAGGTTGCGCGCGTGTGCTCGTTCGAGGATGCCGAGGATCCATTTACCTTTGCCATTACACAGCGGGCGCTCACGCTTGTCGGCAGCGGGCTCGACTCGGCACATATGGACCTGCTCGTGGCGGCCTTTGTCTTTAAACTGCTGTCGCACGTTGGTTACCGACCCGATTTCTCGGCATGCGTGCTATGCGCAGACCCCATGCTGTCGTATTTTTCGCCCCAGGCGGGCGGCCTCATGTGCGGCTCATGCGCGTCGAGCGTTCCGGGCGCCGAGTTGGTCTCAACCGGCGAGGTCGCATGGCTTCGCGCCCTCATGTCCATGACGTTCGATTCCCTTATGGACGAGCGGATCGATCCGCATACGGCTGCGTTTTTGCTGGGGCTTTCGCATGTTTGGGCCGCCACGCACACCGATCAGCGGCTCCGTGCGATGGAATTCATGTTGGGTCGGTGATGATGCGCAGGCGCGCGTCGCTTGTGGTAACATACCGACCTGTTGGTACCTCGACCTTGGATGTTCGCTCCACCGGCGGCTTCTCAGTCCGAGGCGAATAGAGTCGCCCACGGGCGACGCGAAACGAAAGGTGAAACAATGACTGTTTCCAAAGAGCGCAAGGCGGAGCTGACCGCCCAGTTCGGTAACTCCCCGGTCGATACCGGTAACCCCAAGGTTCAGGTCGCCATCCTGTCCGAGCGCATCAAGGAGCTGACCGAGCACATGAAGTCCCACCAGAAGGACTTCCACACCCGTCGTGGCCTGCTCATGCTCGTTGGCCGTCGTCGTCGTCTTCTCTCCTACATCAAGAAGAACGACATCGTCGAGTACCGTGAGCTCATCAAGGCTCTGGGCATCCGCGACAACATCCAGTAGGATTTGTACATGCTAAGAGCGTCCTGCGCAGCGGGGCGCTCTTTTTGTGAAAGGGCGTGAACAATCACGCTCTACAGCGTGGCGGGGGCAGGGGGCCCGCGTCACATGAGAAGCCCGCAGGCAAGGGGCCTGTGGGGTAAAGGAGAACAATGACACTCGTATCCAAGACCTTTGAGCTGTACGGCAAGACCTACACCTTCGAGTCCGGCGAGCTTGCCAAGCAGGCCACCGGCGCTTGTCTGGTCAAGCAGGGCGACACCACGATGCTCGACACCGTGGTCGTCTCCAAGGAGCGCAAGAACTACGACTTCTTCCCGCTGACCGTCGACTTCAACGAGAAGATGTACGCCGCCGGCCGCATCCCGGGTGGCTACCTCAAGCGTGAGGGCCGTCCCAGCGAGAAGGCCACGCTCACCGCGCGCATGATCGACCGTCCGATTCGCCCGAGCTTCCCGGATGGCTTCCGCAACGAGGTGCACATCGTCGCTACCTCGCTTGTCGCCGACCAGGTCAACCCCTTTGACGTCATCAACGTCATGGGTGCTTCCCTGGCCATGACGCTCGGCGGCGTGCCCTTCGAGGGCCCGCTTGCCTGCGTGCGCATCGGCCGCAACGTGGAGACCGGCGAGTTTATCGTCAACCCCACCTATGAGGAGCGCGAGAACTCCGATCTGGACCTGGAGCTGGGCGGCTCTGCCGACTTCATCTCGATGGTCGAGGCCGGCGCCGAGGAGATCTCCGAGGACGACATGCTCGCCGCTATGAAGTTTGGCCAGGAGGCCCTTGCTGCCTTCTGCCAGGCTCAGGACGAGTTCGTCGCCGAGTGGGAGCAGGTCAACGGCGCCATCGTCAAGAAGGAGTACCCGCTCGACCAGCCCGTCGAGGAGGTCCAGGAGCGCATCTTCGCCCACTACGACGAGATGGCAGCCGCCCTTCGCGACGCCGACAAGCTCTCCCGTATCGGTAAGGTCGAGGCTCTGAAGGAGTCCATCCGCGCCGAGTTCACCGACGAGGAGCAGGCCGCCTGGGAGCGCGAGATCCCCGTGGCGCTCAAGAAGCTCGAGAAGAAGGCCATGCGCACCATGGTCGTCGAGACCGGTGAGCGCGTCGACGGCCGTGCCGCCGACGAGATCCGTCCCAACATGGTGAAGGACAACTACCTGCCGCTCGTTCACGGCTCCGGCCTGTTCCAGCGTGGCCAGACGCAGGTGCTTTCCGTCCTGTCGCTCGGCATGCTCAACGAGGGCCAGCGTCTGGATACCATCGAGCCCACCGAGGGCAAGCGCTACATGCACCACTACAACTTCCCGCCGTTCTGCACCGGCGAGACCGGCCGCATGGGCAGCCCCAAGCGCCGCGAGATCGGCCATGGCAACCTGGCCGAGCGCGCTCTGCTCCCGGTGCTCCCCGACGAGAACGAGTTCCCCTACGCCATCCGCGTCGTCTCCGAGGTCATGGAGTCCAACGGCTCCTCTTCGATGGCCTCGACCTGCGGTTCCACGCTCGCCCTTATGGACGGTGGCGTGCCCATTAAGCGCCCGGTCTCCGGTATCGCCATGGGTCTGATCCAGGAGGAGGGCAAGACCGTGGTCCTGTCCGACATCCAGGGTCTCGAGGACTTCCTGGGCGACATGGACTTTAAGGTCACCGGCACCACCGAGGGCATCACCGCCCTGCAGATGGACAACAAGGCCACCGGTCTTACCTTCGACATCCTGGCCCGCGCCCTGCAGCAGGCCAAGGAGGGTCGTGCCTTCATCCTGCAGAAGATGCTCGATGTGCTCCCCGAGCCGCGCCACACCACGCGCAGCACCGCTCCGCGCATCGTTTCCATCCAGGTTCCGACCGACAAGATCCGCGATGTCATCGGTTCCGGCGGTAAGGTCATCCGCGGCATCCAGGACGAGACCGGTGCCTCGGTCGATATCCAGGAGGACGGCACCGTCTTTGTCGGCGGCACCGGCGAGTCCGTCGACCAGGCTGTCGAGCGCATCAAGCTCATCATCAAGGTTCCCGAGCCGGGCGAGGAGTACACCGGTCGCGTGGTCTCCATCCAGCCCTTCGGCGCCTTCGTCAACCTGCTGCCCGGCAAGGACGGCCTGCTCCACATCTCCCGCGTCGCCAAGGGCCGCGTGGAGAAGGTCGAGGACGTCCTCAACATCGGCGACGAGGTCAAGGTCGTCGTCATCGAGGTCGACGATCGCGGCAAGATCTCGCTCGATCGTCTTGACAAGCCCGAGGCCCCGGCTCGCGCCGAGGGTGCCTCTGAGGGCGACGGCGAGCACTTCCAGCGCCGTGAGCGTCCGCGTCGCGAGCGCTCCGAGCGCAGCGACCGTCCGCGCCGTCCCGGTGACAACGGAGGCCGCAAGCCCCGTCGTCACCATGACGCCGAGTAACAGCCGCATATAAGCAGCTCATCAAGGGCGACTCCGGACAGG
>DBGDZK010000010.1:0-3133 GCA_048373195.1 Collinsella sp. | reverse complement strand
CCCAATATGTTGTAAAACACCCCCGAGCATATGTTCGAAAACACAATATGTTGTGTTTACAGCAAAGGCGGGATGCCACCTGTGGCACCCCGCCTTTCAACCTCAACCTTCAAGTTGACCTTGAGGCGATTTTTGCGTCCTTTTACATGGCGTTCACATCGCCCCCAAACTCCCCCACCCAAGGCACGTGCGGCCCACCACCGCGACGACAAGTGGCGAAAAATGGGACGGGCCCCAGATTGCCCATGCGCGCGCAAAAGCACGCCGCAGCAATCTGGGGCCCGTCCCCAAATACCTATAAATATGCAGGCCAGCGATGTGTTAACGATGCGCCAGCGGATGCGCCGCCAGATAGACCTCGGTCAGTTGCGTGCGGTCGACATGCGTGTAGACCTGCGTGGTCGAAATATCGGCATGGCCCAAAATCTCCTGCAGCACACGCAGGTCGGCACCGCCCGCGAGCATGTGGGTGGCAAAGGAGTGGCGCAAGGTATGGGGATGGAGCCCCACCAGCCCCACCTGACGCCCATACCGCTCGCATATCGCATGCACGGCCTGGCGCGACAGGCGACGTCCGTTCTTATTTAAAAAGACCGCCGAGGTCTCGGTTCCGCGGGCATGGGCCGCCAAGCGAGAACGTCCCTCAGTTACATAGAGCATCAGAGCTCGCGCCGCGCTTCCCACCAGCGGGGACAGGCGTTCCTTTGAGCCCTTACCGCGAACGAGTACAAAGCCATCGTCAATATGGATATCGCCCACATCGAGCCCCACCAACTCGCTCACACGCAAACCGCATCCGTAGAGCACTTCCAAGATGGCATGGTCGCGCAAGCCCATCTCGCCCTCGGGGAAGTCTTGATCGAGCAGAGCCGAGACATCCTCCACCGATAGATACTCCGGCAAACGCTCAGCCTTTTTAGGCAGGCGCAACGCCGTCGTTGGATTTTGGGCTACAGCCCCATCGCGCACCAAAAAGGCATGCAGGCCCTTCACGGCTGCAAGCGCACGCTCCACCGAGGCATCGGAATAGCCCCCATCGCGACGGTCGGCGACAAAGCCCTCCACGACCTGACGAGTCACCTCTTCAAAAGACACAATACCCGCCCGCTCCAGATAGGCGCAGTACGTCGTCAGGTCACGACGATAGGCCGCAATCGTGTTGCGCGCCAAACCCCGCTCGACCGCGAGGTAATCGAGATACTCCCCCGCCGCCACGGCGAGCGACGAGGGAGTAGCTTCGGTATGTTCCTTATTCGCCGGCACCCTTAGTCCGTAGCGAGGTTCATGGGCGTCACCTGCAGACGGTCGACACCCTCGTGCTGGCCGATCGAAGCGCGTACGAACTCGCGGAACAGCGGCTGCGGGTTGGTCGGGCGGCTCTTGAACTCGGGATGAGCCTGGGTTGCCACATACCACGGATGCACGTCGCGCGGCAGCTCGACCATCTCGACCAGGCGCTCGTCAGGCGACAGACCCGAGATAACCAAACCGGCGTCCTCGAGCTGGTCGCGGAAGGCGTTGTTGAACTCAAAGCGGTGACGGTGACGCTCGTAGACGAGTTCCTCGCCATATGCCTCGCGAGCAAGGGTATCGGCGGCGAGCTTGCACGGATAGGCGCCCAGGCGCATGGTGCCGCCCTTCTCGGTCACGTCCTCCTGCGAGCTCATCAGGTCGATGACACTATACGGGCCGTCCGGATCGAACTCGGAGGAGCTGGCGCCGGCAAGGCCGACGACATTGCGCGCAAATTCGCACACGGCCACCTGCATACCCAGGCAAATGCCCAGATACGGAATCTTGTGCTCACGGGCAAACTCGGCCGCGAGGATCTTGCCCTCCAGGGCGCGCTTGCCAAAGCCGCCGGGGACCAGGATGCCCGAGGCGTCGCCCAGAACCTCGGAGACATTCTGCTCGTCGAGGCTCTCGCCGTCGACCAGCTGGACGTCCACATGGCGATCGTAGAAGACGCCCGCATGGTGCAGGGCCTCGATAACCGACAGGTACGCATCGGGCAGCTGCGTGTACTTGCCCACGACGGCGATCTTCACCTTGTCGGCGTGATGGTTGGCGTGATTCTGTTTGCGCAGGAACTCGTTCCACTCGCTCATGTCGCGCTCACGCGGGTCCAGACCCAGGCGCTCGCAAATGCGCAGGTCAAAGTCCTGCTCGGCAAGCAGCTGCGGAACATCGTAAATGCTCGCGCAGTCCTCGTTGGTAAAGACGCAATCGGTGTCGACGTCGCAGAAGCTTGCGATCTTTCCGCGGATAGCGTCATCGATATGGTGGTCAGAGCGCAGCACGATGATATCTGGCTGGATGCCAAAGCTGCGGAGCTCCTTGACGGAATGCTGCGTGGGCTTGGTCTTGACCTCGTGGGCGGCGGCGATATAGGGAACGAGCGACACGTGGATGTAGCAGACGTTCTCGGGGCCGGCCTCCTTGCGGTACTGGCGGATGGCCTCAACAAACGGCTGCGACTCGATGTCGCCGATCGTGCCGCCCAGCTCGGTGATGACTACATCGGAGCCGGTCTGCTCCTCGATGCGGCGGAACTTGTCCTTAATGGCATTGGTGACGTGGGGAATCACCTGCACGGTACCGCCCAAAAAGTCGCCGCGACGCTCGCGGGCGATTAGGCTTTTGTAGATGGCACCGGTCGTAAAGTTGGAATCGCGGGTCAGGTTCTCATCAATAAAGCGCTCGTAATGACCCAGGTCCAGGTCGGACTCGTAACCATCTTCGGTAACGAAGACCTCACCATGCTGGAAGGGGCTCATGGTACCGGGGTCGACGTTCAGATACGGGTCGGCTTTCTGCATTGTTACTTTGTAGCCACGCGACTTGAGCAGACGGCCCAGCGAGGCCGCGGTGATACCCTTGCCCAGGGACGAAACCACACCACCGGTTACGAACACGTGCTTGGTCATATTGAGTTACCTGCGCTTCCCGTAGAAGTTGTTTATCCACATCTTACGGGTCTTCATTGTAATACTCACGCCGCGGACCGTTCGCAATTTTTCTCGCATGCGATTGCATTTCTCAATCTTGAAACAAAACGCCGCCCAGTTTCCCAGGCGGCGTCGCTATGGCAAGGGTTACATGCTGCTATCGATCAGCAGCCTCGTCCTCAAGC
>DBGDZK010000009.1:0-2653 GCA_048373195.1 Collinsella sp. | reverse complement strand
GGACCCAAAAAATTTTTTCAAAAAAGTTGTTGCGCGCCGGACAGACTTCTGTGTATACTAATCCCCGCAGCGCACGCGAGCGGAAACAAACGCGAACGACTGCCTGGGGAGTTAGCTCAGTTTGGTTAGAGCGCCGGCCTGTCACGTCGGAGGTCGCGGGTTCGAGCCCCGTACTTCCCGCCAACGCAATTAAAGCCACGTCTTCGGACGTGGCTTTTTGCGTTTGATGCACTTTGTTTCGATAGAACGATCG
This sequence comes from Collinsella sp., assembly GCA_048373195.1. Classification (GTDB taxonomy): domain Bacteria; phylum Actinomycetota; class Coriobacteriia; order Coriobacteriales; family Coriobacteriaceae; genus Collinsella. Next base: position 2,400 of record DBGDZK010000009.1, on the reverse strand, counting down.
CCCTGGTGTATCTTCGCCCAGAATCCCCGCGCCTTCGGGAACGCAAGTAAAATCTAATAAGTATATCTGTCTGAACAACAGCTTTGTTGCGCAACACCTGTTCTACGAGACAGGGGGTTAGGTTATACTAAATTGCACTGTGCGCCGCATCTGATGCATTTCGCTCCAAGCGCGGCACTCAGTGGATATCCGATTTACCATTTGGATGTCCTGGCGGTCATTTAGCGTCTCGACACAAGCTCGGCCCCGGAGCTCGTTCGAGCTGTTCGTATTCCTTGAAAGGGGAAAAATGGACATATCGAGGAAGGCTGATTACGCCCTTCGAATGCTGGCGATGCTTGCTGAGGATCCGGAGTGTTTGCTTTCTGTTCGCACCGCTGCCGAAGAGGTCAATGTCCCGTATTCGTTTGCCCGCTCGATTCAGCACGGTTTGGTCCAGGCCGGTATTGTGGAGAGCCTGCGTGGCGTCCACGGTGGCATGCGTCTCAAGGTCAGTCCGGACGACGTCACTATCCGCCAGGTCGTCGAGGCCGTTCAGGGTCCTATGGTTATGAACGATTGCACCGCGCCCGATGGTGACTGTGCGCGCATGGGCGCGTGCTGCTATCATCCCCTGTGGGCCGGAGCTCAGGCGTTGATGCGCGACTACCTCGATTCCGTTTCGCTCGGCGACATCGTCGCTCACCGCCAGTTCCCGGCCGTCGATCCCAAGTTCGCCGACCGCGAAGCGTTTCCCGAGTACGCCACCTGCGCGTGCGCTTACCGGGAGGAATAGCGCCGCATAAGGAGCATAGCCATGATTCAGGACCCCTTTCGTTCGATGATTCGTTCGGAAGGGGTCCTGCGTTATCGCGACCTTCCGTGGCGCCGCACACGCGATCCGTACATCATTTGGCTTTCTGAGGTCATGCTGCAGCAAACACAGGTGCCGCGTGTGGAGGCGCGCATGCCGGTGTGGCTCGATCGTTTTCCGACTGTGCAGGCGCTTGCCCAGGCCGCGCCTTCCGATGTTTTGGACGCTTGGCAGGGCATGGGCTACAACCGACGCGCTCTGGCGCTTCACGGGGCCGCTCAGCGCGTTGTAGAGGACTGGGACGGGGAGTTTCCGCGTGAGACGCGTGACTTGGTCGCTCTGCCTGGTATTGGCCCGGCAACGGCGCAGGGTATCCGTTCGTTTGCGTTTGATCTTCCGGGCGTGTATTTGGAGACCAATGTGCGCACGGTCTTTTTGCATCATTTCTTTCCCGATGTGCCGGCCGTTCCCGATCGCGAACTGGTGCCGCTGATCCAAGCTGCCTGTCCGGCGGTCCCCGGTGCGGCGGCGGACGAGATCGCGCCCTTTGCCGCGCCTCAAGACGATGCCGACACGCCGCGCGCGTGGTATTACGCATTGCTGGATTACGGCGCGTATCTTAAAAAGACACTGCCCAATCCGTCCAGGCGGTCGGCGGGCTATAGTCGTCAGTCCAAGTTTGAGGGCTCGCGCCGCCAAAAGCGCGCGCATATCGTGCGTATGTTGTTGGCAGCGCGCGATGGGCAGCCGGCGGGGATTACGCTTGCTGATGCCGTGGTGGGCGTTAACGAGATGGAAGCGGCAGCCGGTCGCGGGCCGGTCGAGTGCGACTTGATCGCGGGCATTCTAGCTGACCTGGAGCGCGAGGGCTTTTGCCGAGCCGAGGACGATCGTTGGTTGAGTGTGTAGCCCGCTCAAATCTGAAGAACGGGATTGTAAGGTTTAAATTCGCGGCTTGAGGGCATCCTAAAGACAAGGTCGCTCAAAGCCTATGGGCGGCACGTGTTGAAGGGAAGTACACCTATGGATTTTGAGAATTCCCAAACCAAGAAGAACCTCGAGACCGCTTTTGCCGGTGAGTCCCAGGCACACACCAAGTATCGCTACTACGCATCTAAGGCCAAGAAGGATGGCTACGTTCAGATTTCGAATATCTTTGCCGAGACGGCGGGCAACGAGTCCGAGCACGCCAAGCTGTGGTTTAAGTATCTGCACGACGGCGCCGTTCCGGGCACTCTGGACAACCTGCGCGACGCCGCCGCGGGCGAGAACTACGAGTGGACCACGATGTACGACGAGTTCGCCAAGACCGCCGAGGAGGAGGGCTTTGCCGAGATCGCCGAGAAGTTCCGTGGTGTCGCCGCCGTCGAGAAGGCCCACGAGGAGCGCTACAACAAACTCGTCGAGCGCATCGAGTCGGGCGAGGTGTTTGAGCGTGAGGGCGTGAAGGTATGGAAGTGCCTGAACTGCGGGCACCTGCACGTTGGTGCCGAGGCGCCTGAGGTGTGCCCGGTGTGTAACCACCCGAAGGCGTACTTTGAGGAGCAGGTGGTGAACTACTAGCGCGTGGCGCTGGCATGAGCTGGGCCGGGGGGGGGGGGCGTTAG
>DBGDZK010000008.1:0-3979 GCA_048373195.1 Collinsella sp. | reverse complement strand
CGAACCACGCAATGCTGGCGCAGCGTTGCCGGAGCCTGAGTAACGATGGGCGAGAGTGCGATGACAACCAGATTAGTTGGTACCCGTTCCAGCTTGCGTTTTTGTTGCAGGAAATACCGTCGTTTGCTAACCCGGGGTGTGACGAACGATCTATTGCTGACTTGCTGTGGTTCCCTACGGGTGGTGGTAAGACCGAGGCGTACTTGGGTGTCGCGGCGTTCTGCATTTTCCTGCGTCGCTTGCGCAGCCCGCAAGACGGCGGCACCGTTGTCATCATGAGGTATACGCTCAGATTGTTGACGCTCCAGCAGTTTGAACGCGCCTCGGCATTGATTTGTGCGTGCGAGGTCATACGCCGACGCGAGCAGTTGGGCGGCGAGCCCATCACAGTCGGCCTGTGGGTGGGTGGAGAACTTTCGCCAAACAAGCTGCTTGATGCACAAAAGACCCTTGACAAGTTGAAGGCGTCGGGGGCGTTGGGCGAGGGCGATGTCGATCCAGTCCAGGTGAAGAAGTGCCCCTGGTGTGGTCAGGTGCTCAACGCCCATGACTACCATGTGGACGCTATCGCTACTGCGCTGCACGTCAACTGCTCGAACCCCGATTGCGATTTTCATATGGGGGAAGGCCTGCCGGTCGAGTTCGTGGACGATGTCATCTACGCGAGGCCTGCGACGTTTGTGGTATCGACGGTCGACAAGTTCGCGCAGGTGCCTATGGAGGAGCGCGCTGTCAAACTCTTTGGGATTGAAACTTCAAACAATCCCCCCGAGCTCATCGTGCAGGACGAGTTACACCTCATTGCGGGGCCTCTTGGGACTATTGTTGGCATCTACGAGATGGGTATCGAGCGCCTGTGCGAAAAGGGCGGTATCCCGCCAAAGGTTTTGGCGTCGACGGCGACGGTGCGTAACGCTCGCGAACAGCTGGCATCGCTCTACGCGCGCAGCTATGCTCAGTTCCCGCCTCAGGGTTTGACCATGAAAGACTCGTTCTTTGCTGTTGAGGCATCGCCTGACGACAAACCCGGACGTCTCTATGTCGGTGTCATGGGCACGGCGTCTACGCAGACCACGTCGCTCATCCACGTGCAATCCGCCTTACTGTTTGCGACGCGGTATCTCGAGGTGCAGGGGTATTCGGATGAGGTGGTCGATGCGTACTGGACGCTCGTAAATTATTTCAGCACACTTCGCGAATTGGGAAGCGCTCTGACTACGGTCAACGACCGTGTCCAGAGCAGGTTTGCCTTCCTGGCAAAGTCGAAGATGGCGAGTGTGTATCCCGGGGTCGATTCTTCAAAGCGTTACGGTCATGCGCTTGAGCTTACGAGTCGTATCGGGAACTCCGAGATCACGCAGTCCATCGCATACCTTGAAACCCCGTTCACTCGTGCAAGGCCGGACGATGCGTTCGATTTCGCTCTGGCGACCAATATGATTTCGGTCGGCGTCGACGTGGGGCGCCTTGGTGCCATGGTGGTCAATAACCAGCCCAAATCCAACTCCGAGTACATTCAGGCGACGAGCCGCGTGGGCAGACGCAACCCGGGGCTGGTGGTGACGGTATACAACGCATCGCGTTCACGTGACCGCTCCCATTACGAACAGTTCCTCAAGTTCCATACAGCATTGTACCGTTACGTGGAGTCGTCGAGTCTCACGCCCTTCTCTGATCGTTCTCGCGATCGCGCGTTGCATACCGTGTTTATTATGCTGTGCCGTTATTTGGTGGACGGTTTGGCGCCCAATCAGGCGGCGAGCAAGTTCGATTCGTCGTCCGAGCAGGTTTCAGCGGTTGTCGACTACATTTTGGATTATGTTAAGAAGGTTGACCCAGACGAACTCGACAACGTCAAGTACGAACTCGAGTGCATCATAGGAATCTGGGAGGAACGCTGCGGGGAAGCCAATCTCGTTTACAAAGATCGGGCAAACGGCGACAGGGCGAACCAACTCCTTGAGAACGATGTTTCAGGCGGACTGTTCGCTACCATGGAAAGCATGCGCAACGTTGAGGCATCATCCAACATCTACCTTTATCGGAAAGGCGCAAGGCGATGAAGTTCGGGACAAAAGATGGGTCTTCGGATGGCACTGTGCGGGTGAATAAACGCAGCATCGGGTCGCTTCGGCGGGCACAGTTCATTACGACGTTTGGTCCTGGCGCCTTGTTGGATTTGCCCAAGGACTCTGTCATTTTGGGGGCGACGGATTATTGGGATTGTGAGAAACCCTTGTCGGAGCCACGCTTGGCGACCCTTTTGGGTGTTATGAATTTTAAGCAGACAAAGGTGTCCAGCGATATGCGCAAAGACCCCGGTGTCGTTGGCGCGTTCAGGTTTCCTTATATGTACTATTGCCCGAGCTGCGGGAGACTGGACAAGTATTGGAACATCGGCAAGGGCGAGGACAAGCGCAAATGCGCCTGGTGCGACAAGGACCTTGTGCCAAGCCGCTTTGTTGCTGCGTGCGAGAACGGGCATATCGAAGACTTTCCCTACAGCTGGTGGGTTCATCGTGGAAGGCCGTGCGACCACGAGGACTTGAGAATCGAGTTCTCCAAAAAAACCGGCAGCCTGTCGGGTATTACAGTTACATGCAAATCGTGCGGTGCCAAGCGAAATCTGGAAGGTGCAACCAATGTGGATGCATTGGCAAAAATGCGCTGCCGGGGACACATGCCTTGGATTAACCGGGCCGATGAGTGCGAAAAAGGAGAAGGCTGCTCCGGACATCTGCGTGTTCTCCAGCGTGGCGCGTCCAACGTGTACTATTCCATAACCGCAAGCGCGCTGACAATACCGAACGCGACGTGCCCGGTTATAGACGACGCGTGGGAACAGATATGCGTTCTGTGGGGAACGCTGGACTCAAATCCCAGCATGCGAACCCAATTGATTGAAAACATGTACGGCAAACAGCTGCGTGATGCGGGCTATACCGTTCCGGATGCCCTTTCGTATATCGAGAACAGAATCGGGGGAGGGATCCAGTCGAGAAACCACCTCGATATCCGTGATATCTACGAGGATGAATACCGAGCACTCAATGCGCCCGATCAAGACACTCGCAACTTCAAAACAGCTCATGAAGGGGTGCCCGAGGGATTTGAGGACTACATCGAAGACGTCGTTCTTGTGAGCCGTCTGAGGGAGGTCGTAGCCCTCAGGGGCTTTACACGCGTAAGCCCCATCGATTCCGATTTGGATGACACGGGGGAAGAAGAGCGTAGGATCATGCCGCCCTATGCCCGCAAACAGAATTGGCTACCCGCGGTTGAGTTGCTCGGCGAAGGTGTGTTCATTCGGTTGAAGGCCGATGCTGTGGAACGTTGGGCGAGTCGGGCGGGGAGCCGCTACGGCACCATGGCGGCAAACTTGATCAGAAGCCTCATCAGGTGCGACAACTTCTCGCCAGCGTATGTATTGTTGCACACGTTGTCGCACGTATTGATTCGGCAGCTCTCGATAGACTGCGGGTACTCGAGCGCGTCAATGAAGGAGCGCATCTACAGCACGTTCCACGACAGCGATGCCGAGATGTACGGCGTGTTGGTGTATGCGTCCTCTTCGGATTCGGATGGAAGCCTGGGGGGGCTTGTGCGCCAGGGCCACAAAGACCGTTTGGGTGTGACCCTTGGTAACGCGCTGAGCAACGCCTCGTGGTGCTCATCGGACCCGGTGTGTTCGGAGCTCACTTCGCAGGGCGTAGACGGGTTGAACTTGGCAGCATGTCATGCGTGTGCACTGTTGCCCGAAACGAGCTGTGAGCGGAGAAACTGCCTGCTCGACCGGGCGGCGCTGATAGGCACGCTGGACCGGCCCGAATTGGGCTTCTTCAGCGACTTGCTCTCATAAGGTTGGGTGTGGAAGAGTGAAACGATTGGCTGAACTTGGGAACCAGGGGAGTGATGGACAATAATGCTTGAGGAACCCGAGTATCTCAGAGAGAACGGTGAGGCAAGCGCATTCGCGCTT
>DBGDZK010000007.1:0-6774 GCA_048373195.1 Collinsella sp. | reverse complement strand
GCATGGAGCAGGTCATGCTCCCCGCGGGCTACCAGACGGTCGTTTGCACGAGCAACTTTAACCCCGAGACCGAGCTCATGTACGTCGACAAGATGCTCTCGCTGGGCGTCGATGGCTTTATCATCCAGCCCACGGCAAACTTCAAAGCCGTGCATGACCGCATTAGACGCGCCGGCAAGCCGGTCGTCTTTTTCGATGCGGCCATCTATAGCCCAGGTACCAGCTGGATCAAAACCAACCTTTACGACGGCGTGTACAACGCCACACAGGCACTCCTCGACGCCGGCTACGAAGATTTCTTTTCCATTGCCGCCAACATGACCGAAATGCGCACCCGCATGGAGCGTTTTCAGGGGTATGCCGAGGCGCTGGCAGCGAACGGGCAGCTCTACAAAGCGATTCCCATCGATCACAACAAGCCGTCAATCAACGAGCTCACCGAATACTTTAAATTCAAGTTCAATCCCGCCAAGCGAACCCTTATCTTCGTGCAAAATCAGTGGGCACTTCCCCGTGTCTACAAGGCCCTCCAGCCAATGGCCCATCTGCTTCCGCAGCAAATCGGCCTTTTGGGACTCAACTGCGAAGACTGGACTAATCTCACCACACCGACCGTCTCCACCATCATCGAGCCCGTCGACCAAGAAGGTCGCGAAGCAGCCGAGATGCTGCTCGCCCTACTTGACGGAAGCAGCGAACCCGGCGAGCAGCGCATTCTCGAGTGCAAGCTCAACTGGCTCGACTCCACCTCGATCTAGACCGCGGGACAAATGAATCAGTAGCGTTTGTCTCAAATCTTAAGTATTTGTTCGACAGAACGGCCCCTGCCGGCTCCTGCTAGACTGGTAGATTCCCAACCGTCCATCCAGGAGCCTCCATGTCGCGCAAGTCCGCCTACAAGCAAGTACTTTCCATCGGCACCGCCGTGGTGCTGGGGTTTGCGCTGTTCACAGGGTCGCTCGACGGGGCGCCCAAGCTGTTGTCGCCGCAAAGCGATGAGCAGGCAGCGGCTCTGGCCGAGAAGCAAGACGAGAGTCCCAGCCGCACCGACGACGAGGCGGACCTGGTTGCCCGACTCGAATCGGGAACAGCGAGCTCCTCGGACTCTCAAAATAGCCAAGACTCTGGCGATGGCTCCGATTCCGCCGCAACCGACACCGGCGACGGCGCTTCCGCGGACAGCGCCGCCACCCCCATCGACGAGGTCGAAAACCCCGACCTCAACCGCGCCCGCGGTGTTTATCTCAGCAGCATTCCCGACTACGCCGGCAACCCCTATGTTGCCCTTCGCGCCGACAGCACGCACCCGCTCGGCACGCCATCATTCACACTCGATGAATACGAGCGCGCTACAGAAGAGGGTTGCTTTAAGAAGTTCTCCAAGCTCGACAGCCTGGGCCGCACCCGCAAAGCGCTTGCCTGCGTGGGCCCCGAATCACTCGGTCAAGGCGAGCGCGGCGATATCTCGCGTATCCATCCCGCTGGATGGCGCCAGCAGCGCTACGACTTTATTCCGGGCCAGAGCCTCTACAACCGCTGTCACCTCATCGCCTGGTCGCTCTGCGGCGAAAACGCCAACCGCAAGAATCTCCTCACCGGCACGCGTTATCTCAACGAGACGGGCATGCTGCCGTTTGAAGAGCAGATTCTCGGCTACATCCGCGACACGGGCAACCATGTGCTCTACCGCGTCACGCCCATGTATAACGAAGAGGAACTTGTCTGCCGTGGCGTGCGCCTTGAGGCGCAATCGGTCGAGGACCACGGCAAGACCCTCTGCTTCCACGTATATTGCTACAACCTGCAGCCGCACGTGCAGATCGACTACGCCACCGGTCGCAACCAGGCATCCGGAGACTAGTGCCGACCGCGCCACCCGTAACCCAAAGATGATCTGTTTTCCTCCGTCCCCCAGGGATCAAAAAGGGCCGCCCTGGGTTACCCAGAGCGGTCCTTGCATCGGCATATATGTTGCAGGCAACGCCACACGCTACTTGGCGCGACCCTCCTCATAGCGCTCGACCAGCTTGGCCTGAACGTCATAGGGAACCTGCTCATAGCCAGCGGGCTTCATGGTAAAGTCACCCGTGCCGCGCGTGATAGAGCGCAGGCGCGTCGAGTAATCCGTCAGCTCGGCGAGAGGTGCCTGGGCGATGACCACGGTGTCGCCGCGTTCATCGGTCTCCATGCCCGTCACGCGACCGCGCGATGCCGAGATGTCACCCATCACGGCGCCGGCGTAGCTCTCGGGAATAGTCACCGTGATTTCCTCGATGGGCTCCAGCACCACCGGGTCGGCATCGGCGCATGCCTTGCGCAGGCCGATGCGAGCCGCCGCGCGGAACGCCATCTCGTTGGAGTCGACGCTGTGATACGAGCCGTCGTACACAGCCACGCGAATGCCCGTGAGCGGGTAGCCGGCAATGATGCCGTCCTTCATGGTCTCCTGGACACCCTTGTCCACGGCGGGGATCAGCGAGCGCGGAATGCGGCCGCCCACGACCTCATCCACAAACTCGTAGCCGTCGCTCGTGCCGTCGGGCCCAATAAGCGGCTCCACGCGCAGCCAGCAGTCGCCGTACTGACCGGCGCCACCGGTCTGCTTCTTGTGGCGACCCTGGGCGCTCGCCGTGCGGCGGATGGTCTCGCGATACGGAATGCGGATCGGCACGCTCTTGGCCACGACCTTGGTGCGATCCTCCAAACGGTTGAGCAGCACCGAAACCTGCGCCTCACCAACGGCGGAGATGATAGTCTGGCCCGTCTCCTCGTCACGATCGATGCTCATGGTCGGATCAGCCTTGCACGCCTTCTCGATAAACGTATAGAGCTTCTCTTCGTCGCCACGGTTCTCGGCCTCGATGGCAATGCGGTACTGCGAGTTGGGGAACTTAAACGCCGCAGCCTCGACCTTACCGGTAATGGAGAGCGTATCGCCCGTCTCGGCCGCCAGCTTGGGCGCCACGATGATGTCGCCGGCATAGGCGTGACCGACCTCGGTCATGTCGCGGCCGCACATCACATACAGGTGGGCCAGACGATCGCTCTTGCGGGTACGCGCGTTGATCAGCTCAAGACCCGGCTCAAGCGTACCCGTCAGCACCTTGATAAAGCTGATGCGACCCTGCTGCGGATCGGCCAGCGTCTTAAACACAAACGCCACCGGACGGTCATCGTCGCTCGAAATCTTGAGCGAATCACCGTCGATGAGCGGCATCTCGCCGTAGTCCGTCGGCGCCGGGAAGTACGTGGCGATGTCGTCCATCAGCGAGTTGACGCCCTGCTCCTTAATGCAATCGCCCGCAAAGACCGGCACAAAGATGCGCTCGGCGATCGCCTTCGACAGCAGGCCTTCGAGCTCCTCCTGCGTCAGCGTCTCCTCGCCTTCCAAGTACTTCATCATCAGTTCGTCGTCAGCCTCGGCCACCAGCTCGCACAGATGGTCATGGGCCTCCTCGGCCTGGGCACGATACTCCTCGGGAATCTCCGACTCAACGGCCTCGGCGCCGTTGCAATGGCGCGCCTTCATGCGCACCAGGTCGATGATGCCGTCAAAGTCCTCGCCCTCGCCCCAGGGAAGGGTCACGGCGCCCAGGCGCGTGCCAAAGCGCTCCTGCAGCAGGTCCATCGTGGTCGCAAAGCTGGCCTCGGGGCGTGACAGGCGGTTTACGAACACCGCACGCGCCAGGCGCAGGTCCTCGGCGGCATACCAGAGCTTAACCGTCGTAGGCTGCGGGCCAGCCTCGGCGTCGACCACAAACAGAGCCGTCTCGCAAACACTCATCGCGGCAAAGGCGTCGCCGATAAAATCGGGGTAGCACGGGGCATCGAGCACATTGATGCGCGCGCCCTTCCAGTCGATCGGTGCAATGGTCGTCGAGATGGAAAATGCACGCTTGACCTCTTCGGGGTCATAGTCGAGCGTGGGCTTGGTGCCGTCGTGGCCGCCCAGGCGGGCGGTCTTGCCAGAAAGGTGGAGCATGGCCTCGGCGAGTGAAGTCTTGCCCACCCCGCCTTGGCCTACGAGCACCACGTTCCTTACATTGCCGGTCTTGGGAGCACCCATGATGACCTCCTTGCAGGGCCGCGCGCATTGCGCGACGCCAACGGGGAGAGTTCGCGGTCGGTGCCATCCCGGGAGCAGCATGGTCGGCAGCCGAGCCGACTCACCCTCCAAATGTCCTATGCCACCACCCTACCCTCACGGGCGACCGTCCATGCACACCTTTCGGCACACGTATGAATACAGGCGGCGAGAGGAAGAGACAAGCTTGTGAGGCGATTATTGAACCCCGCCGATGCAAACAAAAAGCCGCCACAGACCGTAAGACCTGCGGCGGCTTCGCCTCAATTAATAGTTGAGCAAATACCTGAGCCTATCCCTCGATACGGCTCAAAAACTCACGCGTGCGCTGCTCGCGCGGATGGTCGATAACCTGCTCGGCGGGCCCCTCCTCGACAATACGACCGCCGTCCATAAAGACCACGCGATCGGCAACATCGCGCGCAAACTGCATTGCGTGGGTCACGATCACCATCGTCATATTCTGCGCCGCAAGGTCTTTAATGACACGCAGCACCTCGGCCGTCAGCTCGGGATCGAGTGCCGAGGTCGGCTCGTCAAAGAACAGGATCTCCGGGTCGAGCGCTAGGGCACGGGCAATACTCACGCGCTGTTGCTGACCGCCCGAAAGCTCACAAGGAACCTTGTTCTCGTTGCCCGTAAGCCCCATCTGCGCGATCAACTCGCACGCACGTGCCTCTGCCTGCTCGCGCGGGCGCTTAAGAACGCGGATCGGCGCATCGGTGATGTTTTTCATCACGGTATAGTGCGGGAACAGATTGTAGTTCTGAAACACCAGGCCAAATCGCGAGCGCGCCTGCCTGGGCACATCGCCCTTCGCATAGACCGCGCCCGAACCCGCATCCGTCGCAACGGCAAGGTCGCCAAACGAGAGCGAGCCTCCGTCGAGCGTCTCGAGCAGCGTGGCACACCGCAGCAGCGTGGACTTGCCGCCACCCGAAGGCCCGATAATCGCCACGACCTCTCCACGCTTTACCTCGAGCGAGATATCCTTGAGCACCTCATTGCCGCCAAACGCCTTACGTGCGTTTTCGATTTTCATCACTGAGTTAGTCATGATAATAGTCCAGCTTCTTTTCGGCGGCGCCCAGCAGCATCTCGACCACAAAGTTAAAGACCCAGTAAATCAGCGCCGCGATCGCAAACGGTACCATGCTCACCTGCGAGGCAACCAGGGCCTTGGCGGTCGAGAACATCTCGCCCACGCCAATGGCAAACGCCAGCGACGTGTCCTTGACCAGCGTGATGATCTCGTTGCCCATCGCCGGCAGAATACGCTTGGCGACCTGAGGCATCACGATATACAGAAACGTCTGCACGCGCGAATAGCCCAGCACCTCGGCAGCCTCGTATTGACCGCGCGGAATGGACTGCAAGCCCGAGCGATAGATCTCGGCAAAGTAACCGGCGTAGTTGATGATGAACGCCACGACGCACGCCGTCCACTTGGAATCGGGCGTGAGCGAAATGCCAAACACGTAGTACGGGGCAAAGTAGATGGCAAACATCTGCAGCATGAGCGGCGTACCGCGCATGACCGAAATGTAGATGCGCGCAATCCAGCGAAGCGGCGCGATTTTGCTCATGCGCATAAACGCCACGGGAATTCCCAGCGGAATCGACCCGAGCAGCGTCAACACAAACAGCTGCAAACTGACCAAGAACCCCTGGCCAAGCATCTGCATCATGACCTGAATAGACATTACTTGAGCACCCAATTATCGAAAGACAAACCATAGCTTGAATATTTATCGCAGAGGTCCTTGACCGTGCCGTCCTCGTAGAGCGCCTTGAGCGACTCGGCTACAGCATCGGCCGACTTGGTGTCGCCCTTCTTAAAGCCAACGGCGTAGTGCTCGCTGGACAGCGGCTCATCAAGCTGCGTATAGGCATCGGGCTTGGCGGCAAGCTGATACTGGGCAATCGAAAGATCGCACGCCACGGCATCGACCGCGCCGCTCTCGAGCTGCATAAAGGCCGTGTTGTACTCGCCGATCGTGTCGAGCGTGGCAAACGTCGCTGCCAGATCCTTCTGGTCACCCTCAAGCACGTCCTGCGCAGCGGAATCAGTCTGGGTAATCACAGTCTTGCCGGCAAGATCGTCCCAGCCCTTGATGCCCGCATCCTTCTTGACCACCAGCACCTGCTCGTTGAGCATGTACGGCTCGGAGAACGTGTAGTCGTCCTCACGGCCCTCCATGGTAAAGCCGTTCCAGATGCAGTTGATGGCGCCCGAGTTAAGCAGCGTATCCTTGGCATCCCAGTCGATGGCCTCGTATTTGACCTCCCAGCCCTGCTTATCGGCAACAGCCTTGGCAAGATCGAGATCAAAGCCGGTGTACTCGCCATCGTCGCCCACAAAGCCGTACGGAGGATAGGACTTATCAAAGCCCACCACGAGCTTCTTGGACTCCGCAGCGCCCTTCACATCCTTGGCCGCGGCAGAGCCAGCAGCGGAGCCCTTGCCGGCACCACCGCCGCAACCGACAAGACCAAGGCCAAGCACCGTAGCGAGCGAGCCGGCTAGACCAACAAACTGACGACGAGACATATCGGTGTTCATGGTATCCCCCCTTGATGGCACTTTAGTTAAGTAAAGTGATTCGTGTAACGTTCAGAATCATACACTTTAGCGTGATAGAGCACAAGGCGAGTTTGCCCGCCGCGTGAGGGGTGTGGGGGTTAAGTTT
>DBGDZK010000006.1:0-6713 GCA_048373195.1 Collinsella sp. | reverse complement strand
CCCCCTTTATGTAAGGTGTCTCCTTGCGGGAAGTTGGAGCATCGCACGTGGCGATTATATGAGTCCCAGTCGTCATGGTGGTGACAACCCCTCGCCTAACCGCGTGCATGATAGTTCTTTAAAACGCTTCAGCAATTGAATGATTTTAAGTCTTTATGCGCTCTTTATATTGCCCACTGTATGAGGCCCGCGTATGGGGGTATCATCTTTCACCGAAAATAGTTTCTAGTGTTAGGGGTTTTCGGTGGAAGATACCGATTTCCATGAGCTTGGGAGTCAGCTCCTTACCGAGTTTGGCGGCATTCACCAGCGCGTTTCGCGCTTTGTGGACAAAGCTCTCAGCGGCGAGATGGCTGTCATGCGCGCCCTTATGCGCGCCGGCGGCTCGCTCACGCCGAGCGAACTCGCCGATCGTGCCTGGGTCTCGAGCGCCCGTATCGCCAATATCCTGCGCGCCCTCGAGGCCAAGGGTTGGGTTGAGCGTGAGCACTCAAAGACCGACCGTCGTCGCGTACACGTCATAGTGACCGACAAGGGATTCCAGGATCTCGAAATCAAACGTCGGGAATTCGAGGACCGCACCGCGGCTTTCCTCGAGCAGCTCGGCGAAACAGATACCCAAGAGATGGTGCGCCTTCTTAGACGTGCCAACGAAATTATCGACCGCAATCAAGAAAGGAGAGATGCCGAGTGAGGATTCTCAAGCTCTTTAAAAAGCATATCCTGGCACTGTTCACAGCTATCGTACTCATCGTAATCAGCTGCAACGCCGACCTGGCACTGCCTACCTATATGAGCGATATCGTCGACGTGGGCGTGCAGCAAGGCGGTATCGCCTCGCCCGTACCCGACACCATCCGCGCCGAATCGCTCGACGACCTCGAACTCTTTATGAGCGCCAAGGACGCCAAGGCTGTGGAGGCCGTGTTTAGCAAGGCTGACAAAAACGGCATTCGAACGTACAAGGGCACCGAGGAGGAGCGCGCCGACGGCGGCAAGATTGCCGACATCATGAGCCTGCCTGAGACCGTCGTCCTTTCGTTCAACCAGGGCATCGATGCCGACTCCATGGGCGACATGATGGGCACGTCCGGTGAGAAAGACAACAGCGCCGCTCAGGCCATGCCCACCCCCGAGCAGATGGCGGCGATGACGCCCGAGCAGCTCGCCGAGATGCAGCAGAAGGCCGCAGCGGCGCAAAACATGCAAAAGCAGATTGATGCCGACGGCGGTAAGATCACCATGAAGGGTCTGCGTCTAGGCGTTGAAGGCGGCCTAATCGACCAGGGCAAGCTCGTCGAGGGCGCCAACGATATGGCGGACAAAATGGGCTCCATGTCGGGCTCCATCGTGACCCAACGCGCCGTGAGCTATGTGCAAGACGAGTACAAGGCGCAGGGCATCGACCCCGCCGACGTGCAGAACGCCTACCTGGGCCGCATGGCGACCACGATGTTTGGTCTGTGCCTGATCTCGCTCGTCGCCACCATCCTGACCGGTGCCGTGGCCTCGCGCACCGCCTGCTCCATCGCCCGCGACCTGCGCCGCGAGACCTTCAACAAGGTTATGCACTTCTCGCCGGCCGAGGTGGGCAAGTTTAGCCAGGCCTCGCTCATCACCCGCTGCACCAACGACATTCAGCAGATCCAGATGGCCGCAACCCTGTTTATCCGCATGTGTCTGATGGCCCCCGTCATGGGCATCGTCGCCGTCATGCGCGTCCTGGCCAACCACACCGGCCTGGAGTGGACCATCGCCGTGGCCATCATCGCCGTCTCGGCCGTCGTCGGCGTGCTTATGGGCCTCACCATGCCCAAGTTCAAAAAGATGCAGAGCTTTGTGGACCGCGTGAACCTTACCGCCCGCGAGCTGCTCGACGGCCTTATGCCCATCCGCTCATTCAACCGCGAGGAGCATGAGCTCGAGCGTTTTGACAAGGCTTCGCTCGACCTGATGACCACGCAGCTCTACACCAACCGCGCTATGAGCTTTATGATGCCACTCATGATGCTCGTCATGAACTGCATCACCGTGCTCATCGTGTGGTTTGGCGCGCAGGGCGTGTCCGACGGCGTGATGCAGGTCGGCAACATGATGGCGTTTATCTCCTACACCATGCAGATCGTCATGGCGTTTATGATCCTCACCATGGTTTCGGTCATCCTGCCCCGTGCCGAGGTCGCAGCCGAACGCGTGGAAGAGGTCATCACCTGCCCCACGAGCATCAACGACCCTGCCTCGCCCAAACTGCCCGCAGCCAGCGCGCCGCGCGGTGAGCTCACCTTCCGCGACGTGAGCTTCCAGTACCCCGATGCCCGCGCCGATGTCATCAGCGGCGTGAACTTCACCACACATGCCGGTCAGATGCTCGGCATCATCGGCTCCACGGGCTCGGGCAAGTCCACGCTCGTGCAGCTGATTCCGCGCCTGTACGACGTCACAGGCGGCAGCATTTCGCTTGACGGCGTCGACGTGCGTGACATGACTCTCTCCGAGCTGCGTCGCCGCATTGGTTACATCCCGCAGCAGGGGCGCCTGTTCTCGGGCACTGTCGAGAGC
Source organism: Collinsella sp. (assembly GCA_048373195.1). GTDB lineage: Bacteria > Actinomycetota > Coriobacteriia > Coriobacteriales > Coriobacteriaceae > Collinsella. The sequence goes on along the minus strand of DBGDZK010000006.1, from coordinate 4,154 downwards.
AACCTCAAGTTTGCCGGCGACATGGTGAGCGATGATGACATGCACCAAGCAGCGCGCATCGCACAAGCCGAGGACTTTATCGCCGAGCGCGAGGGCGGCTACGACTCCCCCATCAGCCAGGGAGGCTCCAATGTCTCGGGCGGTCAGCGCCAGCGCTTGGCCATCGCCCGCGCCTTGGCAAAAAAGCCCGAGGTTGTGGTGTTCGATGACTCGTTTAGCGCCCTCGACTACAAGACTGACGCGCGCCTGCGCGAGGAGCTGGCCAAAAACGTTACCGACGCCGCACTCGTGGTCGTGGCCCAGCGCATCGCGACCATCATGCACGCCGACCAGATTATCGTGCTCGACGACGGCCACGTGGTGGGCACCGGCACGCATGAGAAGCTGCTGCGCAGCTGCCCGGCGTACCTGGAGATCGCACAGTCGCAGCTTTCCGCCGAGGAGCTGGGGCTTACCCAAGAAGAAATTGCAGCCGTCATGGAAGGAGGCGAGCGCTAATGGCAGACGAGACCAAGACTCAGATTCCCAAGCCCACCCGCCAGCGCGGTCCCATGGGCCGCATGGGCGGCATGCGTCGCGGCGAAAAGGCCAAGGACTTTAAGGGCACCATGAGGCAGCTGCTCGGCTATATCGGCCAGCACAAGATTGCCGTGTTTGCCGCCGTCGCCTTTGCCGTGTGCTCGGTCATCTTTAACATTGTGGGACCCAAGGTGCTCGGCCAGGTTACGACCAAGCTGTTCGAAGGCCTGGTCGCCAAGGTCAACGGCACCGGCGACGTTGACTTTGACTGGATCGCCAAGACGCTCGGCTTTTTGCTCTGCCTGTATCTGGCGAGCTCTGTCTGCAGCCTGGTCCAGGGCTGGCTCATGACCGGCGTCACGCAAAAGATCTGCTACCGCATGCGCAAGGAAATCGCCGCCAAGATTGCCGTCGTGCCGATGAGTTACTTCAACGGCCACAGCAAGGGAGACGTACTCAGCCGCATCACCAACGACGTCGATACGCTGGGTCAGTCGCTCAACCAGAGCGTGACGCAGCTCATCACGTCGGTGACGCAGATTATCGGCGTGCTCGTCATGATGCTTTCGATCAGCCTACCGCTTACCGGCGTCACCGTGCTCACGCTGCCGGCCGCCGCGATTATCTTGACCGTGATAATTCACTTCTCGCAGCCGTACTTCCGCGAGCAACAGCAGGTTCTGGGCGCCGTCAACGGCATTATCGAGGAGGACTTTGCCGGCCAGAACGTCATCCAGGTGTTCGACCGCGCCGAGGCCTCAATCGAGGAGTTCGACCGTCAAAACGACCGCCTCTTTATTAGTGGCTGGCGCTCGCAGTTCCTGTCGGGCCTGATGATGCCGCTTATGAGCTTGGTGGGCAACATGGGCTACGTGGGCGTCGTCGTGGTGGGCGCGCAGCTCGCGCTGACCGGCAATGCCACGCCCGGCGACATCCAGAGCTTTATCCAGTACGTTCGCAACTTTACGCAACCCGTGCAGCAGCTGGGCAACGTGAGCAACACGATGCAGTCGATGGCTGCCGCCACCGAGCGCGTCTTTGAGTTCCTGGCCGCGCCCGAGGAGGAGCAGAAGGCCGACGCGCAGATTCCCGAAAAGCGCCCCGGCCACGTGGAGTTTGACCATGTCAAGTTTGGCTACACGCCCGACAAGACCATCATCCACGACTTTAGCTGCGAGGCGCAGCCCGGCCAGACCATCGCCATCGTCGGCCCCACCGGCGCCGGCAAGACCACGCTCATTAAGCTGCTGCAGCGCTTCTACGACGTGGACGGCGGCTCGCTGCGTGTCGAGGGCGTCGATGTGCGCGACTGGGACCGCGCGGCGCTTCGCGGCGAGTTTGCCATGGTGTTGCAGGATACCTGGCTGTTTAACGGCACCATCCGCGAGAACATCCGCTATGGACGTCCCGATGCGAGCGATGCCGAGGTCGAGGCGGCCGCACGCGCCGCGCGCTGCGACCACTTCATCCACACGCTCGCCGGCGGCTACGACTTTATGATCAACGAGGAGGGCACTAACCTGTCGCAGGGTCAGCGCCAGCTCGTGACCATCGCTCGTGCCATTTTGGCCGACCGTCCGGCGCTGATTCTGGACGAGGCGACCTCCAACGTCGACACCCGCACCGAGGAGCTTATTCAGCGTGCCATGGATGCGCTGATGCAGGGCCGTACGAGCTTTGTCATCGCTCACCGCCTGTCCACGATCCGCAACGCCGACGTAATCTTGGTGATTCGCGACGGCGACATCGTCGAGAAGGGCACGCACGACGAGTTGCTCGCCCAAGGCGGTTTCTACGCCGACCTGTACAACTCGCAGTTCGACGAAGCGGCGTAAATTCGACCGCAGGGAATGGATAATTTCCGAGAGCGGGGGCGCAGGACAACCTGCGCCCCCGCTTTTTTGCTCTGCGGCCCTCGAATTAGCTCTCTTGGGGCCCGATTGACAGCCCCTTCCGGACCCTGTGGCCAAAAAAGGTCAAATATGAGTACTGTTACATTTTTAGTAGCAGCCAAAACCGCCTCAAATGACCTCTTTGCGGCTTCTATACGCCTTCAAATTAATCAAAACGCCCGTCAGTATGCCTCTGTGTGCCAACGTTAATGAACATATTTACTGTAGTGTCTATTATCTTGTAAGCTCGATATGATACTACGCCAGTACCAGTACTCATATTTGCCATTTTTTGCCCACGGGGTATGCCGCAGAAGATCCAACTTGCTCCAGCGTGCCGTACGCCGACCCTCCCCTTCCGGCGAGTGCCGACATTTTCCCAGATAAAACCAACCAAAATAAACCTGTCCCTTTTTGGCAGGTTTTGGGGTGACGAGGGCTTGCACTTTAGCGTGCGACAGCGGATAATGCCGAGCAATCGACAATACGCTTATTGCTCTTTCTATAGACTGAGGAGACCCCTATGGCCATGGAATTCAAACGCAGGCTGCCGATCCCCATGGAGATCCGCAAGGAAATGCCACTTTCTGCCGAGCTTACCGCCAAAAAGCAGGCATTTGACGCCGAGGTCGCCAAAGTCTTTACCGGCGAGGACGCACGTAAGGTGCTCATCATCGGCCCGTGCTCTGCCGACCGCGAGGATTCGGTGCTCGAGTATATGAACCGACTGGCCAAGACCGCCGAAGAGGTCAAGGACAAGCTCATCATCATTCCGCGCGTCTACACCAACAAGCCGCGCACCAAGGGCACCGGCTACAAGGGCCTGCTGCACAACCCCAACCCCGAGGCTCCCGACGACCTGCTCGAGGGCGTCAAGGCCATCCGCCACATGCACCTGCGCGTTATTGAGGAAACGGGCTTCTTTACCGCCGATGAGATGCTCTACCCGTCCAACTACCAATACCTCGTCGACCTGCTGAGCTATGTTGCCGTGGGCGCACGCTCGGTCGAGAACCAGGAGCATCGCCTGGTGTCGAGCGGCATTTCGGTACCCGTCGGCATGAAGAATCCCACTGCCGGCTCTACCACCGTTATGCTCAACTCCATTTACGCCGCGCAGGCGCACCAGAGCTTCATCTTCCGCAACTGGGAGGTCGAGTGCGACGGCAACCCGCTCGCACACGCCGTTATGCGTGGCTACATCGGTCTCGATGGGCGCACCTACCCCAACTACCACTACGAACACCTGGAACGCCTGGCCGAACGCTATACCGAGCATGCCGGCTATGCCAATCCGGCAGCGGTCATCGACTGCAACCACGACAACTCGGGCAAGCGTCCGCTGGAGCAGTATCGCATTTGCAAGGAGGTGCTCGACAGCTGCCGCCGCAACGAGTCCATCTCCAAGCTGGTCAAGGGCTTTATGATCGAGTCCTACCTAGAAGACGGCAACCAGCCGGTCGACGGCGGCGTCTTTGGCAAGTCGATCACCGACCCGTGCCTGGGCTGGGAAAAGACCGACTACCTCATCCGCGAGATCGCGGAACGGGTGTAGGTTACGGCGTTTTACCAGACGCCGTAACGGCTCGACGCTGCGCGGGTCGCATTTGGACAATCTGACGTTCAACTTCAAGGGCGCGACCAGAAGGTCAGCGCCCTTTCGTTTCACGTCACCTTGCCTCAAATGCGACCCGCTCGCTGTCCGTCCTCTGCCTGCGGCGTTGTCTTGCTCCGGATGCGGCA
>DBGDZK010000005.1:0-9663 GCA_048373195.1 Collinsella sp. | reverse complement strand
GCCCGGATGCGACACAACTGGTGTGTCCATCCTCGCAGTATCCGGTTCTCAAGGTGCACGCCTGCGCTGGTTCCCGGTTCCACCGGGCCGCGCGGCAAGGAGATATATTGCCAGACCGGAGGGGCCCCGGGGGCGGGAATCGCGCACTCCATATTTTGTTCACAAATGAATAGGTCCCTCAGTCGCATCACTGAGGTTAAAACTGAAGCATTGGCTTCTGATATTGGCGATGACCAGCTGTTTTATGTGTATTGAGACATCGGTCATCTCTGGAGCGCTACTTTACTCCAAAGGCATCAGTTATTTGTTTCCCATCGGTAAAAGGCGGGTTTTGTTCGCCAAGCGTTCTTATATATAGCTAGATACGGGTTCGAACCCGTGCACCGGCAACAAAAAAGACGGCCAACCGAAGTTGACCGTCTCAACAATCTTTGGGTGGGCCGTCAGGGGTTCAGCCTGCTTCGCAGGCGGCCGCTGCGGCGCTTTCGCGCCTTGCGCGCTGCGCTGGCAAACGCTCACGCGTTTACTCAGCTCCGCGCCCCGACGGGTTCGAACCCATGAAAGGGCGACAAAAAAGACGGCCAACCGAAGTTGACCGTCTCAACAATCTTTGGGTGGGCCGTCAGGGGTTCGAACCCTGGACCTTGGGATTAAAAGTCCCCTGCTCTGCCAGCTGAGCTAACGGCCCGCGGGTGGCATTGTACCACGGTCTGGGACTATTCCCAACTCCATTGGCCGTTCTGGAAAATCACAACTTCACGTCCATCAGGCGTAATGCCCACAATATCGATGTCGTCCGTGCCGATCATAAAATCGACGTGCGCGCTCGAGACGTTAACGCCATGCTCCAGGAGCTCTTCCTTGGACATGTCGTACCCACCCTCGATGCATTCGGGGAAACCGACACCTAGCGCGAGATGGCAGCTAGCGTTCTCGTCATAGAGCGTGTCATAGAACAGAACGCCGCTTTCGCGGATCGGAGTGTTCTTGGAAATGAGCGCGACCTCGCCCAGATGAGCGGCACCTTCATCGGTGTCAATAATGCTCGCAAGCGTCGCCTTGCCCACACGGGCATCGTAGTCCACTACGCGGCCGGCCTTGAACTTAATCCAAAAATCGTCAACCTTGTTACCGTGGTGAATGAGCGGCATAGCCGAATACACGATACCGTCGGCACGCATACGATCAGGCGAGGTGAAGACCTCCTCGGTGGGGATGTTGGGGAAGAAGGGGTGTCCATCGGGCGTCTTACCCTTGCCGCCGGCCCACTCGTGACCCTTCGTCATGCCAATCGTCAGATCGGTTCCATTTGCCGCGTTGTAATGCAGGTAGTCGAAACGATTGTCGTTCAGGAAACGCAGGTTCTTTTCGAATGCGGCGTCATGGAGTTCCCAGTCGCTCTCTGGGTCCTGGCCATCGGCGCGCGCGGTGTGCAGAATCGCATTCCACAGCTTATAGATTGCAACCTCATCGGCGTCTCCCGGGAACACCTCGTGCGCCCAAGCCACGACCGGAGCGCCGGCGATGCACCACGGATTGATGTTGTAATCCAGTCCACGGCGGAAAACTTTGCACTGCGTATTCCTCGCCTTTGATGCCGCGGCCGGCTTGGCTGGATCGATGCCCTTGAGGGCCGCAGGATCCGCACCCTCGATAAAGACAAAGCAGGCACCATCCTGGGCCAAGGAATCCAGCTGCATGCGCTTCCACTCGGGCGTCTGCTCAAAATAGCTTTTCTCGACATGCTCGTACGTGAGCCTCGTCACGGCATCATCGGCCCAAATGACCGTCACGTGGCCGGCGCCGGCAGCATAGGCCTCCGCGACCACCACGCGCGCAAACGGCGCGCACTCGACCGGAGACTGAACGACGACCTCCTGGCCGGGCTTGACGTTTACGCCCTTGCGGACGACCAGGCGCGCGTAGTTTTTAATCTTGGGCTCCAGGGCCTTCATGCCCTCCAGAGCCTCTTCGACCGTCAGGGCAGCTCGAATCATGTGCCACTCCATCTATCTATAGAACAGTAAAAAGGCGCGCCGCAAAAACGACGCGCCTTATATCTTAGCGATAAGTATGTATGCAAACGCTACTTCTTCTTGGAGTCCTTCTTGTCCTCCTCGGCAGCCGCGCGCTCAATAAGAGCGTTGAGCTTGTTCTCGGACATGCCCTCGGCCTGCGCGCGGTACATGTTGCGCAAGGGACGAATACGAGCGAAGTCATAGATAAAGTCGCCCAAAATGATGACGTAGGACAAAACAATGCCGACCATCTGGACAGGGCTGGACACCATGCCAGCGGGAGCGAAGTACAGCGAGGCCCAAATTGCCACGACGAGCACCATGCCAATGGCGAGCACAATCCACCAGATGCGACGGCGCTTGGTGTAGTCCTCGTCCTGCTTGAGGAGGATATTCGACACCGTATAGATGCGGTCCTCCTTGGCGCGCTGCTTAGCCTTGCGGGCGCGCTTCTCCTCTTTAGAGAGGCCCTCGAGGTTCTCGCCCTTCTCGAGCTCTTTGCGGCGTGCCTTAGACGAAGCCGGCACGACGCGAACGGAGCTCGCTGCTTGGCGGGCGGGCTTAGCAGATGCGGCAGACTTGCGCGCAACCCCGGTAACTTCGTGGGATTGCGTGCGCTTGTTCGTGGCGCTACGGGTACTCACTTATGCGTTCTCCTTCATGCTTGTGAACTGGGAGCCCGTGATGATCTGGAAGGCCTCGCGATAGCGCTCGGACGTGCCATCGATGACCTCGGCGGGCAGGTGCGGGGTCTCCCCCGTCATATCCCAGTTGGCCTTGAGCCAATTGCGGACGAATTGCTTGTCGTAGCTAGGCTGGATCTTGCCCTCCTCGTAGCTGGCAGCAGGCCAGAAACGGCTGGAGTCGGGCGTGAGACACTCGTCGATCAGCGTGACCTTGCCATCGATGACACCAAACTCGAACTTGGTGTCGGCAATGATGATGCCACGGGTCGCGGCGTACTCGGCGGCAGCCTTGTAGATCTTGAGGGAAAGGTCACGAATCTGCGTGGCGATGTCCTCGCCCACGATCTCGCAGCAACGCTCGAACGAGATGTTCTCGTCGTGGTCACCGATCTCGGCCTTCGTGGACGGCGTGAACAGCGGCTCAGGAAGCTTGGAAGCCTCGGTCAGGCCCTCAGGCAGCTGGATGCCGCAGACGGTGCCGTTCTCGTCGTAGGTCTTCTTGCCCGAACCGGTCAGATAGCCGCGGACGATGCACTCGATAGGAATCGTTTGGGCCTTCTTAACCAGCATGGCGCGGCCAGCGAGGTAGTCACGATACTCAGCAAACTCCTCGGGGAAATCCGCCGGGTCGATGGAAACGAGATGGTTGGGGACGATGTCGGCAAACTTATCGAACCAGAATGCCGAGATGCGATTGAGTACCTCTCCCTTAAACGGAATCTCGTCGGGAAGAATGAAGTCGAACGCAGAAATGCGGTCGGTGGCGACCATCAGCAGGTTTTCACCGGCATCGTAAATATCACGAACCTTGCCACGGGAATCCGGACGACGCTCCATCGTTGTCACGTGAGTCACTCCTTACCTAAATACGACAGAAATGCGGGTTCTTTCCCGCATGTTTTCGCAAACTCGGAGCGGCAGGGACGCGGCCCCTCCTTCACCGAATAGCGAAAAGCTAGTGCTCCATTGTAGTAGATGCCGCGTCTGCCGTGTGCTCGCGGGGCAGATGAATTGTAAAAGTCGTACCCTTTCCAAGCTCCGACTCCACGGATATGTAGCCATGGTGACGCTCGACGATCTGCTTGGTCACGGCGAGGCCGACGCCCAGGCCGCCAGCTTCGCGGGCGCGGCTGGCATCGGCGCGCCAAAACCGCCCGAAGATGCGCGACAAATCGTCCTTGGCAATACCGATGCCGGTATCAGAAACGGCAATGCTGACGTGCTTGCGGTCACTGAGCACCGACACCACGACCCAACCGCCCTCGGGGGTGTAGCGCATGGCGTTGCTCATGAGGTTGATAACACACTGCGTGATCATGTCGGGATCGGCCTCGACGACATCGTCGTGACCCTGGGTCTCGTCCGCAAAACGCAGGCGCAGATCGCGGTCGACAAACAGGCGCTCCTGGGCATTAACGATGGAACGCACGAAAGGAACCATGTCCACCGGCTCAAGGTTGAGCGGAGCCGTGCTGTTTTCCATGCGCGACAGGTCGAGCATCTGCTGCACCAGACGAGCCAGGCGACGCGTCTCGGAAGCAACGGTTTCCAAATGCTCATCGTCGGTGGGATACACGCCATCCTGCATGGCCTCGACCGTTGCGAGCATGGCCATAAGCGGCGTGCGAAGCTCGTGTGCAACGTCTGAGGTCAGGCGCTTCTCGTGTTTCATATCCTTCTCGAGCGAAGTGGCCATCTCATCGAAGGTCTCACCCAGCTGATCGATCTCGTCATCACCGCGCAGTCCCGTGCGAGCCGACAGGTCGCCGTCACGGATTTGCTTTGCGGTACTGGTGATGCGATGAATCGGCTTGGTGAGCATGCGCGACACGAGCGATCCGATAACGACCGAAATGCAGATTGCAACAACCGCGGCGAGGGCCATGGCGTTAAAGGTCTTCTCCCTAAACGCAGAGTCCGCCTTGGTGAGCAGAGCGTCGGAGCCGATGGCCCACAGCTTTATCTGTCCGACATGCTCGCCGGAAGACGTTACAATCTCGACGTTAGCAACGCTATCGGAGTCGGTTGGAGCAGACGAGACCGGGCTATGCGATGCCCTCTTGCCGCTCGTGTCGTCGGTCGTAGCCTGGTTTTCGCGTACATCGGCGGTGGCGCTTGCCGAGGGCCAGGAATCGTCATAAACGATCACGCCCTTTTTATTGACGACCTGCATACCCAGATCGTCGGAAACCAAACTCGACGTTGCGACCGTGCGCAGTTCTCCCGCGGTCCAAGAGCCGTTTTCCTCATATGAGGTTGCCAACTTCTCGGCAGCGGAATTTGCGATTTCGACGATATTGGAGCGTGTGTAATCCGAAAAGACCGTGCCCCACACAACAGAGACAACGCCCACCAGCACCAATACCGTCATGAGCGATGTCAGAGCAAAAGCAAGTGCCATGCGCGAGGGATAGCTCATCGTTGGCCGTGAATCGGAGCGAGGCGTGTTCCAACTAGCCTTGGAACCCGCCTCGCTCTCCTGCTTGTGCTTTTGTCCGATTTCAAAGCGCGCAGGTGTCATATGTGATTTCCCTATTTCTCGTCCGACTTATCGGTCTTGGCCGGAGCCTCGAAGCGATAGCCGACACCATGGACGGTGTAGAGCCACTTGGGCTTCTTGGGATCATCGCCCAGCTTGGCGCGAAGATTCTTCACGTGGCTATCGATGGTGCGCTCATAGCCCTCAAAGTCATACCCGAGCACTTTCTCGACCAGCTCCATGCGGTTATACACACGGCCGGGATGGCGGGCAAGCGTGGTGAGCAGCTTGAACTCGGAAGCCGTCAGATCGACTTCCTTGCCCTCGACCAAGATCTTGTGGCCCGAGATATCGATGACCAGATCGCCGAAGTCGAGTACCTCGACGGCGGGCTCGTCGGCCTGATGGGCACGGCGGAACAGAGCGCGAACGCGGGCGACGAGCTCGCGCGGCGAGAACGGCTTAATCAGATAGTCGTCGGCGCCGAGCTCAAGACCGATAATACGGTCCTCGATCTCGCCCTTAGCCGTCAGCATGATGATGGGGACATCCGAGGTATCGCGAATGGTGCGGCAAACGCGCTCGCCGGGGATCTTGGGGAGCATAAGGTCGAGCACGACCAGGTCGAACTGATGCTTCTCGAACTCCTCGATCGCGGACTGGCCATCGCCGACGCCCACAACCCAGTAGCCTTCGCGCTCGAGATAGGCAGCGACGGCGTCACGGATTGCCTTCTCATCCTCGACCAGCAGAATCTTTTTTGCATCTGAAGCCATAACACGGCCCCCCTGTCTCAATTAGCTAAGAACAAGCCCATTTTAACGCACCTGAGCCCGCCAGATGCCGCTATGACGCGGCAGCTCGGCGGGCGGTACTCACAATTACAACGCGTTTATTCCCCTGTTGGCGCCTTTTTAACCCCTCTAAGCTTAAAGAGAGAATAGGCGTGCAGTGACCGTCTCTGGTATACCCTGGCTGTTGCGCACCGTGGCGTACGTAAGGAATGAGTCCGATTTTCCCGCCGTAGCTGGATAATCGCCATACTCCAAAGCGCGGTCGGGCGACAGCAGCGAGCCATAGGTCTTGGCAGAGGTGTCGATCAGGAAATGCGACGCCTGTACCTTAACAAGGTATTTATTCTTCTTGCCAGCCGCACATGCGAGCGGCTCGCGTGACAGGAAGAGGTACGGCCCTCCCTCATTACCGATATACGTGCCCATATTGCCCAGGCTGCCCACGCCACTATAGGCCGCCTCGATAGAAAACACGAAGGTATCGCCCATATATACGGCCTCGAAAGGCGAAACTGACGAAGGGAGGACCAACTGGGCACGCTTGGTGTTGTTGCCGTCGGTCAGATCGATTGCCGTTATGCCGTAGTAGACGCCCTCGTCGTTGCGGACACGCGGCGAGATGGTCAAAATGCCGTCGCTCGCGCGCGGGGCCGATGCAAAGCGGCCCGTCGATTTCCAAATTACCTCGGCCTTGGATTCATCAAGCGAGCGACGATAGCAAAACGAATCACTACTCGTTTTATTGCCGCCTGCCGAAGGCATTTTATACCAGATGACCGATGACCCGAACGCCGTAAACAGGGGCGGATCATAGTCCTTGCCACCTCGATCGAGCTCAACCACGTCGCCAGAGAGCGAAGCGCCCGACAGATTTTGAGCGTAGAGCTTCCACGATGAATTGGCAAAGTTCATCTCAACCCACGCGAATACGCCGTCGCCGGCACGGACATCGTAGAATGCATATCCCGTGCCCTCGATAGGATCCTCGATTAATGTGGTAAGCGAGCCATCACCCAGGTTGAGCACACCGAGTGTGTTGGCGTGCAGCGCCGATGCGGGCGCCATCATCGCCGCGGCGTAATCGCCGTCGCAGTAGTACAGCAGCGTACCCAGAGGCAGCGTCCACGACGCCGCCGGCTCAAGATCGATGTCGACTGCCTCGTACTCATCCGTAATCGAGATGATCTTGGAATCGTCCTTGATAACCTGCGGCTCGCCGGCGGCATCATCGCTGGTGCCCGTTTTTTTCGAGCATCCGGCAAGCACCGTGGCAGCGCCCGCGGCAGCCCCACCGAGTACAAAGCCGCGACGCGATATTCCGTTCTTGATGTGATCGGCGATACCCATTAGGCGATCTCGGTGCGAGCGGCCTCGATAGCGCGTGTAAGCTGGTCGGCGCAGGAGGTCTTTTTCATACCGCAGGTATTACCGGCGAGAACCTCGATTACGCGATCGGCAGGAGCGCCCTCGACCAGCTTGGAGATAGCCTTGAGATTGCCGTCGCAGCCGCCGGTAAACTCAACGCCCATCACCTTGTTGCCGTCATCGGAAAGATCAAGGTGAATATTGCGAGCACACACGCCCTGAGGCTTGTAATCAAACGAAATCATGCGATCCCCTCTCAGAATGTTATTCGAGACGACTATTATCCCCGTCTTTCCCTAAATGCAACGAGGCGCTTTGCCGGCAACACACATTACCAGCAAAGCGCCCTAAAAAGCTAACGTTATGCCCGAACCTACTCGAAGCTCAGCTGCTCCAGACGATCAAAGACCGTGTCGATACGGGTGAGGAAGTCCCACGGATCAAAGATCTCGTCGAGCTTCTCCTGACTGACGGTGCAGCGCGGGTCGGCCTCGAGACGCTCCTTAAAGGTGGGGCCGGAGACACAATCCTGTACCTCGTGCCAAGTTGCCATGGCGTTCTCCTGCACAATGGCGTACGCGTCCTCGCGGGTGATGCCCGTGTCGACGAGGGCGAGCAGCACCTTGGAGGAGAAGATGAGGCCGCGGGTCTTATTGAGGTTGGCCATCATGCGGGCAGGGTACAGCTGCAGGCCGTCGATAACGCGGATGAGGCACTGGAACATGTGGTCGAGGGCGATGAAGCTATCGGCCTGGGCGACGCGCTCGGCAGAGGAGTGCGAAATGTCACGCTCGTGCCACAGGGCGACGTTATCGAAGGCAACCTGGGCGTTGGACTTCACGACGCGCGACAGACCGCAGACTTTCTCCATGGTGATGGGGTTGCGCTTGTGCGGCATGGCTGAGCTGCCCTTTTGGCCCTTACGGAACGGCTCCTCGGCCTCGAGCGTATCAGTCTTCTGCAGATTGCGGACCTCGGTAGCGATGCGCTCGCAGGTGGCTGCGGTGGTGGCGAGAACGCCGGCGAGATAGGCGTGATGGTCGCGGCTGATAACCTGCGTGGACAGCGGGTCGTGAACCAGGCCCAGGTGCTCGCAGACATACTCCTCGACGAACGGCTCGATGGAGCTGTACGTGCCGACAGCGCCCGAGATGGCACCAAAGGCAACATTCTTGCGGGCGTCCTCAAGACGATCCAGATCGCGCTTGAGCTCCCAGGCCCAAGAGCCAAACTTCATGCCGAAGGTCATCGGCTCGGCGTGGATGCCATGAGTGCGGCCGGCACAGAGCGTGTTGCGCTCCTCAAAGGCGCGACGCTTGCAAATCTCGCCGAGCTTCTTGACGTCCTCGATGATCAGGTCGCAGGCCTGGGTGAGCTGGTAGCACAGGGCCGTGTCGCCCAGATCCGAGCTGGTCATGCCATAGTGAACCCAGCGGCTGGGCTTGGGGTCGCCCTCGGGAACATCGGCATCGATGTATTCCTTCATGTTGGTCAGGAAGGCAATGACGTCGTGGCGCGTGACTTCCTCGATCTCATCGACCTTCGCCTTCTCAAAGTTGGCATGGTCGCGGATCCACTGGGCCTCGTCTTTGGAAATACCGATCTTGCCGAGCTCCGCCTGGGCCTCGCAGGCCAGAACCTCGATCTCCTGCCAAATGGCGTACTTGTTCTCGAGGGAGAAGATGTGTCCCATCTCCGGGCGGGTATAGCGATCGATCATAGCGGCTCCTTTTTGGTTATTGGCACGTTGGTCGTAACCCATCCATTGTACCGTGCGCAGGTGCAAGTATGGGCAGCAGGCATTAACCTAACATTTTGGAATTGGAGCGACCATGAGGACGTCTGCGTATTTGCTTCGCAAATCCGCACCGGCTTCAGTGGCATACCGAGATCCGGGGAAGTGTGGGAGCAAAGCGGGCTGAATCTACCATTCCCGAAATCTTCCTTGCTCCATGGAGCGGGCAACGGGACGTCTGCGTATTTGCTTCGCAAATACGCACCGGCTTCAGGCGCCTGTCGGCGCCTTCGCCTGCTCGCTACAAACGCTTCGCGTTTGCTTTACGCTCGCACCCTGTCGGGTTCGAGTCCCGGCACTTTATTGAAAAAAGCACGGCACCGGAACGGTGTCGTGCTTTTACTTTTTCTGGAGCGGGCAACGGGACTCGAACCCGCGAGTGTCAGCTTGGGAAGCTGATGCCTTACCACTTGGCGATACCCGCTTGTGTGTTGGCTAGTATAACGCGGTTATCTTGTTCGATACAAGGGTGGTGATGCTTGTTTTAGCTGTGGAGATTCGTTTGAAAATCGCGTCAATTGTGGAG
>DBGDZK010000004.1:0-3652 GCA_048373195.1 Collinsella sp. | reverse complement strand
TGCCGCATCCGGAGCAAGACAACGCCGCAGGCAGAGGACGGACAGCGAGCGGGTCGCATTTGAGGCAAGGTGACGTGAAACGAAAGGGCGCTGACCTTCTGGTCGCGCCCTTGAAGTTGAACGTCAGATTGTCCAAATGCGGCCCGCGCAGCGTCGGCCCGTTACGGCGTTTGGTAAAACGCCGTAACTAAAAACGGTTACCGCGGAAGCCGCCGCCGTTGCGGCCGCCGCGGTCGCCACCGCGACCGCCGCGGTCGTTACCACGGTTACCGCCGAAGCCACCACGGTTGCCGCCGCGATCGCCATAGCCACCACGGTTGCCGCCAAAGCCGCCGCGACCGCCACGGTCGCCGCCACGGTCACCAAAGCCGCCACGGCCGCCGCGATCGCCACCGCGACCGCCACGGTCACCGCCACGGCCACCGCGATCGCCAAAGCCGCCGCGACCGCCACGGTCGCCGCCACGGCCGCCACGGTCGTCACGGCCGCCGCGAGGACCGCGGTCCTCGTCCAGGCCCATGGCGACGAGCGGAGCGATAACCTTATCGAGAGCGGCCATCAGCTCGGTGGCCTCCTCATAAGAAAGCTCGGGCAGGAGCTTCTCCTTCTTGTTGGCAAGCTCGACCAGGCCCTCAGCGGCATCCTCGGCGGCGAAGACAACAATCTTGCGCATATCGCCCTCGGCGTCGTCGATGCGGCCGACCAGATCGGCAGCCTCGGCCTCGGCCATCAGGCCATCGAGCTCACGGAGGCGCATGCCCAGCAGGTCGGACATTTCCTTCTGCTCCATCTTGGGCTTGAGGTCAAGAAGCTTGATGGCGCGTTCGATGTTCGCCATGCGCTCGGCCTTGGCCTCCTCCTCCTTGGAAATAGCAAAGCGACGGCTACGCAGCAGGCGGGCGGCCTTCTGCATCTTGTCCATCAGCTCTTCGTCATCGTAATCAACGGCGGCCTCGACAACCTCGGCCTCCTCCTCGGCGGAAACCTCGTCAGCAGCCTCAACCTCGGCAGCTTCGGTCTCCACGGTCTCGACTGCCTCAACCTCGGCAGCCATGGTCTCGTTCTCGGTCTCGTTCATGATCTCTTCGTTCTCGGACATGAGACTCCTTCTTAGCCCTCTCGGGCATCATCGCCCCATTCGCGGGGCCCGTCGCGCACTCTTTGCGCTTTAAACATTCATGCCTCTCGGCAAAACGTCCATTAGTTTATGGTGTTGCCATCCAATCTAGCTGCAGAATCTATGTGCACACATTAATGCGACATGTGCGACTCGCGACGAGCGTACACCAGCGACGTCGCGAACCCGACCACGGCAATCACAGCCGCCACACGCACGGCAGTTGCAAATCCAATCGCCTGGGCAACGTCGGTCGCAGCGCCAGCCGCGCCGGCAGTCGCCGCAGAACTCGAGAGCAGACCGATAAACAGCGATGGGCCAAACGATGCGGCAATCATGTTCCACGTGTTAAGCAATGCCGTTCCGTGGGGATGCTCAGCGGCAGGCAGCGTCTCCAAGCCGGCCGTTTGCGAGGGGCTCAGCACCAAACCGACTCCGGCATACACCACAACGGTCAGCGCCACGACGACGCCGATGTTCATACTTGCCGCCGTCATCGAGATGGCAGTCTGCCCCACGGCAATCAGGGCAAAGCCGACCGGCAGCAGAGGCCATGCGCCACGGGCGTCCATCACGCGTCCGCCCACAATCGAGGTCACGGCGTTGCAGGCAATCGCCGGCAAAATGAGCAAGCCCGCAATAAGTGCGGTCATGCCGTATGCGCCCTCAAAATAGAGCGGCAACAAAACGCTCATCGAGAACGTCGTCATCATCGACACCACCACAAGCAGGCACGCGGGCCAAAAACGAACGCTCGCCATGGGACGCACGTTAAGCACCGGATGCTCGAGCTTGAGCTGACGGGCCGCAAACAGGCCGAGCAGCACAATGGCGGCGAAAAGCGCCACGATGCCGGCAATCGGATTGGTCGAGAACTCGCCTACGGAATACACGAATGCCGTAATGCCGGCGGCGAGCAAAACAACCGACAGAATATCAAGCGTGGTGCTCGAGCGCTCTCCGACATTCTGAACAAGCTTAACGCCCGCCGCAGCGACCACAATGCCGCCCACCAGCGGCACTACGAACACCGCCCTCCAGCCGAACAACGTGCACATAAGACCGCTGATTACGGGTCCAAACGCCGGCCCTAGCGTAATGCAGGCACCGCCCAGGCTAAGATACAGACCGAGCTTCTCGCGCGGGGCGCAAGACAGCACCACGTTCATCATGAGCGGGAACAAGATGCCCGATCCCGCAGCCTGCAAAATACGACTTGGTAGCAAAACGCTAAACGACGGAGCGATCAGACACAGGACTTCGCCGGCGACCATACATCCGCATGCGAAAAACAACAGCTTGCGCGTCGAGAAACGGCCGGACAGGAAGGCCATGATGGCCGTAAAGATCGACGTCACGATCATGTAGCCCGAAACGAGCCACTGCGCCGTGGTGGCACTCACCGAAAAGGCTGCCATAATGTCGTGCAACGCCACGTTAATGATGTTTTCGTTAAACGCGGCAACAAAGGCTGCAATATACATAACGACGAGAAGCGCCGCAGTGGCCGATGGCGTTGCTTGAACTTGTTGCTGAGATTTGCTCCCCATGCATTTCCTTCCTCTTGGAACGACAGTCGCATCGCCCCAGAGGAACAGTCCAGGGCGAAAAATGAGCCCTAGACTTACGCCAGACGCCGTACACGACGAATCTGGCAACATGGTCCAACGTCAAAAGATTGTAACGCGGACGCGCAGCTTTCCTTCCGCGCTATTATTAAAAGTCCACGAAAGCATAAGACATGAGGAGCCCGCCATGATTAAGCCCATCATGAAATCCGAGTTCTTTTTGCGCCTGCCTTCCGAAGACGCGGGGCCCGACGATGCCGCGACCGGGCAGGACCTCCTGGATACACTCCACGAGCATGAGCACGAGTGCGTGGGGCTCGCCGCCAACATGATCGGTGTGCGCAAACGCATCATCTGCGTAAAGGACGGCAACAGGGCGCTCCTGATGTACAACCCTCAAATTCTTGAACAGGTCAATGCCTATCAGACGAGCGAAGGATGCCTCTCGCTGATCGGCGAGCGCCCCTGCACCCGCTATCGCCGCATTAAGGTTGAGTATTTGGCCGAGAACTTCGTTCACCGCATCAAAAACTTCTCGGGCTACACCGCCGAGATCATCCAACACGAAATCGACCACTGCAACGGGATTGTTATATAGTTCCGCCGTTCTACCGAACGGCGGACCACTTGACGCTGCGCGAGCCGCATTCACGCCAATCTGACGTTCAATTTCGAGGGCGCGACCAGAAGGTCAGCGCCCTCTCATTTCACGTCACCTTGGCGCAAATGCGGCTCGCTCGCTGTCGTATGTCTATCCTGCGACGTCTCGATTCTTGCGGCGGCAGGCACCTAATCCCCTACGATTGGCGG
Organism: Collinsella sp.; assembly: GCA_048373195.1. Taxonomy (GTDB): domain Bacteria; phylum Actinomycetota; class Coriobacteriia; order Coriobacteriales; family Coriobacteriaceae; genus Collinsella. The sequence continues at coordinate 157 of DBGDZK010000004.1, read as the reverse complement.
TAATGGTCAAAGAAGTCGGCGAGGTCTTCGAGGGACTCTTTGAGCACTTCCATGCGCGGCAGGTACACGATGCGGAAGTGATCGGGCTCGGCCCAGTTAAAGCCGCCGCCGCGCGTGATCAGAATCTTCTTCTCGTGCAGCAGGTCGAGGGCGAACT
>DBGDZK010000003.1:0-5139 GCA_048373195.1 Collinsella sp. | reverse complement strand
CCCCGCGAACTTCGCGGCGGCGGTCGGCCCCATGCCGTCCTCCGTCGCCAGGAGGAAGAGCTCGACCTTCTCCCTGCTGTACATGCGAACCTCCAGTCCGGACCGCTTCACGGTCCAACTTTCTGTCCGCACCCCCGTTTGGCCGCCCGACGGCCGCAAACAGTCCGTATTTCACCGCAACTGAGGAGGGGACACGGCATCTTTGCTGCTAGCGGGGGACGTAGCGGCCGGGCTGGGCTCCGGTGGGCTCGCCGTCGCGTGCCGCCAGCACGCCGTTCACAAACACGGCCTTGGCGCGGCCATGTGCCTCAAAGCCCTCGAGCGGCGTGTAGTCCACGGCCTGATGCTGTGTCGCGGCGCTGATCGTCCAACGCGCGCAAGGATCCCACACGCACACGTCGGCATCGGCACCCTCGGCAAGACAGCCCTTGCGCGGGTACATGCCAAACACGCGCGCCGGGTTCTCGCTCATCAAGCGGCAGAGGTCCTCGGGTCCCAGCTGTCCCTCAAAGCTCGTGGCAATCGCGACGGGACGATGCTCCACGCCGGGCCCGCCGTTGGGAATCGCGCGGAAATCGTCGCGCCCGCGGTCCTTTTGCCCGTGCAGGTTAAAGCTGCAATGATCGGTCGCAATCGTATCGATCTCGCCGGCCACAAGCGCCTCGCGCAGCGCGGCACGGTCGCCGGCATGGCGCAGCGGCGGGCTCATCACGTACTTGGCGCCCGCAAAGCCGTCCTCGCCCTGCTCCAGATAGCAGGTGTCGTCGAGCATCAGATACTGAGGGCAGGTCTCGACATAGATATTCTTCTGCCCGCGCGCCTTGGCCGCACGAATGGCCTCGAGCCCCAACTTGGTCGAAAGGTGCACCACGTTGACTGGGGCGTCGCCGGCCAGGTGCGCCAGATACAGCAGGCGGCTCACGGCTTCGGCCTCACACACGTCCGGGCGGCTGAGCGCATGCCCCTCGGGCCCATGAATCCCCTGCTCGTACACGCGCTTCTGCAGCTCATTCACCAGCGTACCGTTCTCGCAATGCACGCACAGTATGCCGCCAATACGCTTGAGCTCCTCGAGCACCTCGAGCGTCTCGGCATCGTCCAGGCGCAAATGATCGTAGGCAAAGTAGGTCTTAAACGACGATACGCCCGCCTCGCGCATAGCCGAAAGATCGGCACGGTTGCGTTCATTCCACTCGGCGAGTGCCATATGAAAGGCGTAGTTGGCCGTGCAGGTTCCGTCGGCACGGCGATGCCACTCGGCCAAGGCATCGGGCATGGTCACGCCGCGGTCGGCCGTCGCGTAGTCCACGATGGTCGTCGTACCGCCGCAGGCAGCCGCACGCGTGCCGGTTTCAAAGCTATCGGCTGTCCAATCCATGCCGGTCCAGCACTGCATGTGCGTGTGGCCGTCGATAAAGCCGGGAAACACCCAGCAGCCCGCGGCGTCCTCGACGGTATCGTCGGCGCCCGGCTCAATCGCCGCGGCAATCCGCACGATCTTATCGCCCTCCATGGCAAGATCGGCGCGGCGAAGCCCCTGGGGCGTCACGAGCGCGCCGTTTTTGATGATGATCATGTTGCTCCTTATCGATTCATACAGTCGGCCACGCGATCAAAATACGAGCAGGCGGCAATATGCTCCGCTATGCGTCGCTGTCCCTTGGCGGTATCGACATCCCACAGCTCGTAGGCACGCGCTTCGACCAGCGTGACGTCGACGCGACCTTTGAGAATCGAACCGCCGCCGTCCTTGCCCTCAAGACACATAAGTGCATCGAACAGTTCCGCCGGAAAGAGCACCGGACTCGAAGGCTCACCGCTGCACGCCAAGCGCACCGGATGTTTGCGGCCACGCTCGTCAAACGCGTGAACCATGGCATCAAAAGAATCCGCGCTCACAAGCGGCTGGTCGCCCGGCAAAAAGAGGCAACCTTTCCAGTTGCGTTCGACTCCCCACGAAAGGCCCGCACGGACGCTTTCGCTGCGCAGCTCGCCATCGTGCAGCACGCACGGGCAATGCTTGTCCTCGCAAATCTGGGCGACCTCGGGCCAACGCGTCGAGACCACAACGTCAAAGCCCCGGGGAACCGAATCGATGGTCCGGGCAATCAGCGGCTCGCCATAGATATCGGCAAGCATCTTGTTAGAGCCAAACCGCTTGCCCTCGCCCGAGGCCATAATGACGCATCCAAGTTTCATGGTGATACCTCCCCTGAAACCATCGTACCCATAACTCGCGCCGCGGGCATCCACATCGAAAGCACTTATCCCGCACGCCCGCGATGCAAAAAAGGGGCACCCCGCCGATTGGCAGAGCGCCCCCTTTACATGGCTTACCTCAACCCGGCTTTAGGCCTGGAGCCAACGAGCGGTGTTGCGCTCGTCGAGGGCCTTGAGGGTAGCGGCGGGATCGGCAACCTTCTGCAGGAACATCATGGCAGCGATGGCGTACGGCTTGTAGCTGGCCTCCTTGTACATGCCCACGCGGTGCATGTCGAAGACGTCGGCGTTAACCTCGCCGTGCTCGCAGGAGACACCGGAGATGTCGGCGGGCAGCGGGTGCATAAAGATGGTGTCCTGGCCGTTGGCAGTCTTCTCCATGAGCTCGGTCGTAGAGCACCAGTCCTGATGGGTGGCGTTCTGGGCGAGCAGCTCCTTCTCGAGCGCAGCGATGCCGGCGTCGTCGCCCTCGGCGTACAGGTTGGTACGCTTCTCCATGGCGGCAAACGGAGCCCAGCTCTTGGGGATCACGATGTCGGCGCCCTCGAAGGCCTCGGCCATGGTGTTGACCTGCTTAAAGGTGGTGCCGGACTCGGCGGCATAGCCCTTGGCGCGCTCGACGACCTCGGGCATGAGGTCGTAGCCCTCGGGGTGGGCCAGGGTGACGTCCATGCCAAAGCGGGGCAGCAGGCTGATCAGCGACTGCGGGCAGGACAGCGGCTTGCCGTAAGAGGGCGAATAGGCCCAGGTGACGGCAACCTTCTTGCCCTTGAGGTTCTCGAGGCCGCCAAACTCGTTGATGAGGTAGAGCATGTCGGCAGAGGACTGCGTGGGGTGATCGGAGTCGGACTGCAGGGAAATAAGCGTGGGACGGTGATCCAGAACGCCGTCCTCGTAGGCCTGCTGCACGGACTCGGAGACCTCGGCCATGTAGGCATCGCCCTTGCCGATGTACATGTCATCGCGGATGCCGATGACGTCGGCCATGAAGGAGATCATGGTAGCGGTCTCGCGGACGGTCTCGCCGTGGGCGATCTGGGACTTCTTCTCGTCCAGGTCCTGCAGCTCAAGGCCGAGCAGGTTGGCGGCCTTAGAGAAAGAGAAGCGCGTACGGGTGGAGTTGTCGCGGAACAGGGAGACTGCCAGGCCCGAGTCGAAGATCTTGGACGAGACGTTGTTCTCGCGCAGCTCGCGCAGGGCGTCGGCGACGATGTAGAGCGCCTTGAGCTCGTCGGTGGTCTTGTCCCAAGTGTGCAGGAAGTCGCTACCGTACATACCCTTAAAATCGAGGCCGTTCAGCTGCTCGACAAGCTCGGTAAACTTAGCGTCCATGGAAATGTCCTTTCTAAAGATGAAACGATCGCAATGAGTAGATGTGCTCCGGCATGCGCGTGTGGCTAGAACATGCAGAGCACCATGACGAGGACCCGCCACCGTTGAGGAAGCATGGGAGATAACGACCGCGGGCCCCAAGTCAACAGGGGGTGCCGGGGACACGAGCGTCCCCCGGCTCAACAAAATCGAGGAATGGGACTAATCGATCTTGTTGTTGGTCAGACCGGCACGGAACACGGTGGCGTCGCCATCGGCCTGGCTCGGATCGTAGAGGTTCAGGGCAGCCACATACATGGCGGCAGCGGTGACCAGGTCGTCCTTGTAGGTGACCTCGTTGGGAGCGTGAGCCTGAGACTCGGCACCCGGGCCAAAGCCCACGCAGGGGATGCCGTAGCGGCCCTGGATGGAGACGCAGTTCGTGGAGAAGGTCCACTTGTCGCACAGCGGGCGACCGGTGCGCTTGTCCATGCTGGGCTCGCAGCCGATGCGCTCGTCACCAAACATGGCCTTGTGGGCGTCGACGAGGGCCTTGACGTGCGGAGCGGTCTCCTTGTTGATCCACGTGGGGAAGTAAGCCTCGGTCTCGTAGACCTCGCCGGTCCAGGACGGACGGTCGTACATGTACATGGAGACCTTCACGTCGTCGCCGTACTTCTTGGCAGCCGGCAGGTTGCGGATCTCGTCCAGGCAGGACTCCCAGGTCTCGCCGGCGGTCATGCGACGGTCGATGGAGATGGCGCAGGAGTCGGCCACGGCGCAACGGCTGGGGCTGGTGTAGAAGATCTGGCTGACGGTGCAGGTGCCGCGGCCCAGGAAGCGGGCATCCTCGAAGTGCTCGGGATTGTACTTGGGGTCGAGCATCTTGACGAGACCCTTGATGTCGGTCGACTCGTCGCAGCCGTTGTTGTTGAGGGCGCGGACGTCGGCGATGATGTCGGCCATCTTGTAGATGGCGTTGTCGCCGCGGTCGGGAGCGGAGCCGTGGCAGGAGGTGCCGTGAACGTCGACGCGGATCTCCATGCGGCCGCGGTGACCGCGGTAGATGCCGCCGGCGGTGGGCTCGGTGGAAATGACGAACTCGGGCTTAATGCCGTCCTTGTTGTAGATGTACTGCCAGCACATGCCGTCGCAGTCCTCTTCCTGGACGGTGCCGACGACCATGATCTTGTAGCCCTCGGGGATGAGGCCCATGTCCTTCATCATCTTGGCAGCGTAGGTAGCAGAAGCCATGCCGCCCTCCTGGTCGGAGCCGCCGCGGCCGTAGATGATCTCGTCGGTCTCGTAGCCCTCATAGGGATCGGCGTCCCAGTTCTCGATGTTGCCGATGCCGACAGTGTCGATGTGGGAGTCGATGGCGATGATCTTGTCGCCCTCGCCCATAAAGCCCATGACGTTGCCCAGGCCGTCTACCTCCACCGCGTCGTAGCCCAGCTTCTCCATCTCGGCCTTGATGCAGGCCACCACTTCCTTCTCCTCGCAGCTCTCGCTGGGGTGGGAGATCATCGCCCGCAGGAAGCGGGTCATGTCGGCCCTGTAGCTCTCGGCTGCCTTCTTGATCTGCTCGTAATCCATGTTCGTTTCCCT
>DBGDZK010000002.1:0-11380 GCA_048373195.1 Collinsella sp. | reverse complement strand
GGGCGCAGGCGCCTGCGCCCGCACGCCCGCCGGCTTCCCCGTCTCACCGGCGGGCACGACCTCGCCCGTTGTCTCCGCCGCGCGAACGGACGCACCTACATTCGCGCCAGCGAACGGCGACACGACGATATCGGCCCGAGCGCGGTCGGACGCAATGTCAACCCCCTCAGGCGGCTGTCCCGAAATCGGCATGTCGGAATAGAGCGCCACGCGCCCGCCCGAAAGCAGCCGCGCCGACACTCGCTTGATGGCCTCGGGATTCGAAACGGCGAGCCCCGCACAGCGCGCCCACGTATCCACCGCCCACACGCCGCGGACGTCGGTCGCCGTGGTGATGACGGGGATGGCCCCTGCCGCGCGTGCCACAGTTTGCGCAAGCTCGTTCGCACCGCCCAAATGCCCCGACAAAAGCGGGACGGCAAAGCGCCCCGCCTCGTCGATCACCACAACCGCGGAATCGGTTGCCTTCGAGGCGACATGCGGCGCGATCGCCCGCACGGCGATGCCCGCCGCGCCCACGAACAGAAGCGCGTCCGACGCTTCCCACGCGAGCGCCGTCCATGCGCGCAGGTCGGCCTTCCCCTCGCCGAACCCGCGCGAAACGGAAACGTACCAGCCAGGGTCATCTTCACCTGTCTGCGCGTAATCGGAAAGCGCGCGTGCGGTGCGCTCCGCCAACGCATACCCCCTCTCAGTGAACGCTATGCAGGAAATCCTCATCTAGCGCACCACCATCGTCGAGAAGTAGCTGCCCCGATCGGGCACATCGTCGAGCGAGCGGTACACGCGCTCGCCCGGAAGCCCACAGTCCTCTACGAGCTCGGCACCGTCGAAGGCGCCCTCCTCGCGAAGAATGCGCTTCGTGTCCGCAAGCGAGCGGCGAGCCTTCATGACCACCTTCGTCCCCGGCCAGCCGATTGCGCGACGCACCCCATACAGCACGCCTTTACTCATACGTCGCCCCCAATTTCCCGATAACCGCATCGGCGCCCGACGTGCGAAAAAGCTCGCGGCGCCCGGCGTCGAACACAACCGCGGCGATGTCGCATGCGCCCGCCGCGCGGCGGCGCAACCTGTCCTCGGTTGCCGCAGCGAGCGAGGCGCGCACAGCGTCCCCCACGCCGGCGGCCTCGATTACCTCGAGCGCCGCCGTGGTCGTGCCGGACGACATGATCTCGCGCACGGTCTTCGCGCCCGCGCCGGCCAAGGCCGCGTGGGCGGCCAGAATCTCCGCGCGGCAGTCGGCGGTACGCGAATGGGTGTCCATGATGCCGCCAGCGACCTTCACCAGCTTGCCGATGTGTCCCACAAGAAGGACATTGGTAAATCCCTCGCGAACGCAGCAATCAATCGCATCGCCAACAAAGTTGGAGATGAAGACCATCGGCGCTCCGTTTAGGTGAAAATGCCCCGAGATGAACTGCTCGCCGTAGTTGCCGGGCGTGAGCACGACTCCGCGCCGCCCCATAGCCGCATGCTGCCGGATCTCGAGCTCGATGCTGTCGCGCAAGGCAGCGAGGCTGCGCGGCTCGACGATGCCCGTCGTGCCCAGGATGGAGATGCCGTCCTCTATCCCCAGGTGCGGGTTGAAGGTCTTTTCGGCAAGGGCAACACCCTCGGGTACCGAAATCGTCACAGCAATATTTCCAGAAAAGCCGTGCGCGGCGCACACCTCGCGCACTGCCGAAGTGATCATCGCGCGCGGCGTCGCGTTGATGGCGGCCGCCCCCACCGGCTGCTCGAGCCCGGGCAACGTCACGCGCCCCACGCCCACGCCGCCATCGACGGAAACTTCCGATTCGCGCGTGGGCACGCCCTTGCTGCCCGCAGCGTCCGTGCCCGACCCCGCATGTTCCACGCGCGCGTACACGAGCACGCCGTCGGTCACATCGGCATCGTCGCCTGCGTCCTTTTGCACGGCGCACTGGGCGCGCCCCTCGCCGATGCATGCATCGACCACGTCCGTCTCGACGGGCAGCCCGCCGGGGGTGACGATCGACACGCGGCCGACGGGCTTTCGTGACAAGAGCATCTCGCAGGCCGCCTTCGCAGCGAGCGCGGCGCAGCTCCCCGTGGTGTAGCCGCAGCGCAGGCGGGTCGTCCCGGTATATATGTAGTGCTCGAAGACCACGCTAGCTACTCGCCTTCCGATACCCCGTGGCAAACGAAGGGTCGTAAAGCTTGCTGCGCTCGTACGCCTCCGCTTGCGCGCCGTCGTGCGCAAGCCCGCCGCGAGCTCCGAGCACGCGGCCCACCACCACGAGCGCCGTGCGGTCGATGCCCTCTCGCGCACCCGCATCGGCGAGCGTGCCAACTGTGCAGCGCACCACGCGCTCCTCAGGCCAGGTCGCCTTGTACACGAGCGCCGCCGGCTCGTCGGAGCTGCGGCCCGCGGCCAAAAGCTCGGCGGAAAGCTCGGCGAGCATACCCGAGCTCAGGAAGATGACCATAGTCGAGCCGCTTTCCGCCATGGTGCGCATGCCCTCGCCCGCGGGCATGGGGGTGCGCCCGGAAAGCCGCGTGATCACGACCGACTGGCTGATTCCCGGCAGCGTGTATTCCTGGCGAAGCGCCGCCGCGGCACCGCAAAAGCTCGACACGCCGGGCACCACCTCGTAGTCCACGCCGCGCGCGTCGAGCGCGTCCATCTGCTCCTGGATGGCGCCGTACAGGCACGGGTCGCCCGTGTGCAGGCGCACCACTTCCTCGCCCCGCGCATCTGCCGCGCACATCACGTCGAGCACTTCCTCCAAGGTCATGTGCGCGCTGTCGTAGACGATGCAGGATTCCTTGCACTCAGCGAGCAGCTCGGGGTTCACAAGGCTTCCCGCCCAAACGACCACGTCGGCCGCGCGCAGAAGGCGCGCCCCGCGCAGCGTGATAAGGTCGGCGGCGCCCGAGCCTGCGCCAACGATATGAATCATCCGAGCCTTCCCTTCCCGTTTCTCATCGCAACCGTTTACGCCGCCATTCGCGCAGCGGGCAAAACACGGCGCCTGCGGCGGCAATCGGCGCAAATACGCAGGCAGGAGGCGCAATGCCGACCGCCCTGGCTTTGACACGTTCACAAGTGCCCACTATCATAGTAAAAGATTCGGCAACGAGCATATGACAATCGGATAAAAGGAAATGACCGGCGCGGCGCCCGCACAGCCCGCGCTGGCTTGCGGAGGGAACCAGGTGGGAATCCTGGGCAAGGGACATTACTGTATAGGACGCGCAGGCGAACCGCCTCGCGCCCCAAGCCAGACTGCTTCGCCTTTTCCTCACGGCATCGCCGTGGCGTTAGCTCCTTGTGAACCCCGAGGGGTGCGCTTTTCTTTCGCTTGTGCCGACAAGCAACTGTCGCCGGGGGACCGGCAAACCGAGGAAAGGAAAAACCATGTCCGACCAGATGTCACGCCGCGGCTTCATGAGCGCTGCAGCAACCGGAGCCGTCGCGCTCGCCGGAGTCGCGCTCGCGGGCTGCTCCAACACCTCCGCGAGTTCCGAAAAATCGAGTGAAAAGGAGAAGGCCGTGAAGCCGGTCATCCTCGTCACGAGCTTCGGCACGAGCTACAACGACTCGCGCCACATCACCATCGGCGCCATCGAAGACGCTATCCGCGAGAAGTACTGGCAGGACTACGACATCCGCCGCGCCTTCACCGCGCAGATCATCATCGACAAGCTGAAGAAGCGCGACGGCATCACGATCGACAACATGACCGAGGCGCTCGACCGCTGCGTGGAAGACGGCGTGAAGGAAATCGTCGTGCAGCCGACGCATCTCATGGGTGGCCTGGAATACACCGACGTGAAAGACGAGCTCGACAAGTACGCCGACAAGTTCGACAAAATCTCGCTCGGCGACCCGCTGCTCACCTCCGACGACGACTACAAGAAGGTGGCCGCAGCCATTAAGGAGAACATGGCGTCCTTCGACGACGGCAAGACGGCGCTGTGCCTCATGGGCCACGGCACCGAAGCCGATTCCAACGCCGACTATGCCAAGATGCAGGAAGTGTTTAAGAACGAGGGCTTGACGCAGTTCTTCGTCGGCACCGTCGAGGCTGAACCGACCTGCGAGGATGTTATCGCCGCCGCGAGCGCCGCAGGCTACAAGAAGGCCGTGCTCGCGCCGTTCATGGTGGTCGCGGGCGACCACGCGAACAACGACATGGCAGACGAGACCGACCCCGACAGCTGGGCTGCGAAGTTCGTGGCCGCCGGCTTCGAAGTGACGTGCCTGCTCCAGGGTCTGGGACAGAACGTCGCGGTCGACGACATCTACGTCTCGCACGTGGACGACGCCATCGCCAAGCTGTAAACTCGCCGCGCACGGGGGCGCCGGTCGCGTCCCCGTGCAACGGGCATGCGCCTTCCCCGACTGACGGCGCATGCCCGTTGCATTCGCATCCCGCCCGCCCACCGCACGGCGCGGGCGGTCGAAGCGATTGAAAGGAACCCCTCCATGTTGAAGAAAACCCTCGCCTTCGCCCTGTCGGCGGCGCTTTTCGCGTTCTCGCTCGCCGGCTGCGGCGGAAATTCAATCGACAGCGCTAAGGCAAGCGATGCCGATTCCCAGGAAAAAACCGAACAGGCGGCCGATGCGCCCGAGGACGCAAGCGCTGCCCCCATCACCGCCGACAAGGTGGCCGACGGCACCTATCCGATCACCGTAGATTCCAGCTCGAACATGTTCAGGATTGTGGACGCCCAGCTCATCGTGGAAAACGGCTCCATGCACTGCGTGATGACGCTTTCCGGCACGGGCTACGGCAAGCTCTTCATGGGCACGGGCGACGAGGCTGCCGCCGCAAGCGAGGCCGACTTCATCCCCTATGTGGAAAACGCGGAAGGCAAGTACACCTACGACGTGCCCGTTGATGCGCTCGACGAGGACACCGCCTGCGCCGCGTGGAGCATTAAAAGGGAGCGGTGGTACGACCGCACGCTCGTATTCGAATCCGCCGGCGTCGATCTGCGCGCCGACGCGCTGAAGTAACGCCATGCGGTCGATTCTTCCCAAGGGGGAGAGCAGAAAGCGCCGCAGCATCGCGGCGCGCGCGATCGCCTGCGTTCTCGTCGCCCTGCTCGCGCTTCCCTTCGCGGGGTGCAGTGCGAGCCCGAACGCGACCGGTGCCACGACGGACTCTCAGGAATACACTGTGAGCGTCTCGCTTTCCGGCGGGTCAGGGCGCGCAAGCATCGCCTCACCCACCACAATTGTGAAGGATGGCGACACCTACACCGCGACCATAACCTGGTCGAGTTCGAACTACGACAAGATGACCGTCGACGGCGTGGACTACGCGCCCGTAAACGACGGCGGCAACTCCACGTTCGAGATACCCGTCACGCTCGACGAGGACATCGCCGTGTCGGCCGAGACCGTCGCCATGTCGACGCCGCATACCATCGACTACACGCTCCACTTCGACTCATCCACCATGAAGGAGAAAACGGGCGACGATGCAAGCGGCGGCTCCCCTGCGGGAACGGCTTCAAGCGCCGCGGCCGACTTCCACAACGCCGATTTGGGCTGCGGCTGGGAGCCGACGGGGGCGCTTCAGCTTGAATACGCCAAGCACTTCACTGTCGACGAGTTCGAAGGCGGCATGCGGCTTATCTGCGTTTCGAACGGGGAGCGCTTCCTCGTGGTGCCGCAGGATGCGAAGGTACCTGATGGGTTGAGCTCCGACATCGCGGTCATAAGGCGCCCCGCCGACAAGGTGTACCTCGTGTCATCGGCGACGATGTGCCTGGTCGACGCGCTCGATGCGAACGACAATATCATCATGTCGGGCACGAAGGCCGACGATTGCTCGGTCGCGGGCTTCAAAAGCGCGCTCGAAAGTGGGGCGATCGCCTACGGCGGCAAGTACAGCGCGCCCGACTACGAGCGAATATCGGCCTCGGGCTGCACGCTCGCCATCGAGAACACCATGATCAACCACACGCCCGATGTGAAGGAAAAGCTGCAGAAGCTCGGGCTCGTCGTGCTCACCGAACAGTCGTCGAGCGAGCCCGAAGCACTCGGGCGCGTCGAGTGGATTAAGCTTTTCGGCGTCCTGTTCGACAAGGAAGACGAGGCCGCACACCTGTTCAACGAGCAGAAGGCCCGCGTCGAGCAAACGTCGGGGCTCGCGTCGTCAGGTAAAACCGTGGCGTATTTCTACATTAACTCGAACGGGGCCGCCGTCACGCGGCGGGCGGGCGACTACGTGGCGCAGATGATCGAGCTTGCAGGCGGCAACTACGCGCTCGATGACGCGCAGACGGCGTCGACGTCAGGTTCGTCAGTAACGCTCGAAATGGAGCGCTTCTACGCGACGGCGAAGGATGCCGACATCATCGTCTACAATGGCACCATCGACGAATCGGTTGCAACCTTGAACGACTTCGTAAGCAAAAACGCGCTATTGTCGCAGTTCAAAGCCGTGAAGAACGGCAACGTCTGGGTCACAAGCGCCGACATGTACCAGCAGATGACTTCTACCGCCGACATTATCGACGAGCTGCACGGGGCGTTCACCGGCGATGACGCGAGCGACTTCCATTATCTGAGGAAACTCGGCTAGCGTCATGAGAAGCCGGCTTTCCATGACATACGACGAATCGGGGCGCGCCGCGCGGTGTCGCGTCGTGACGGCGCTGCTCGCTGTTGCCCTCATCGTGCTCGTCGGGGCCAACCTGTGCATCGGGAGCGTGCTCGTGCCCGCAGACCACATCCCCGGCATCCTTTCGGGCGGCGCGGCCAATTCCATGGAAAGTCAAGTCATCTGGGAGATTCGCCTGCCGCGCGTGCTTTCAGCCGTGCTTCTCGGCGGGGCACTTTCGCTCTCCGGGTTCCTGCTGCAGACGTTTTTCAACAACCCCATCGCCGACCCGTTCATCTTGGGCGTCTCCTCGGGCGCAAAGTTCGTCGTCGCGCTTACGATGATCGTACTTCTGGGCGCGAACCAGGCCATGTCCTCGCCGGCCATGGTGGCCGCAGCGTTTCTGGGCTCGCTTATCACCATCGGCTTCGTGCTCCTCATCGCACGGCGCATAAGTTCCATGGCCATGCTCATCGTGGCGGGCGTCATGGTGGGATACATCTGCTCGGCGGCGACGAACTTCCTCATCGCCTTCGCCGACGACCAGTCCATCGTGAACCTGCACAACTGGTCTTTGGGTAGCTTCTCGGGTTCGAGCTGGAACGACGTCGCGGTCATCGCGGTCGTGGTGATCACCATGAGCGCATGCGTATTCGCGATATCGAAGCCCCTTTCCGCCTTCCAGCTGGGAGAAGCCTACGCGAAAAGCGTCGGCGTGAACGTCGCACGCTTCCGCGTGGTGCTCGTCCTTCTAGCGAGCATGCTTTCCGCCTGCGTGACCGCGTTCGCTGGTCCGGTGTCGTTCGTAGGCATCGCGGTTCCGCATCTCGTTAAGTCGGCGCTGAAGTCGTCGAAGCCCATCCGCGTGATTCCTGCGTGCTTCTTGGGAGGCGCCATCTTCTGCGCGGGCTGCGATTTGATCGCGCGCACGCTGTTCTCTCCCGTCGAGCTTTCCATCAGCGCCGTCACCGCCATCTTCGGCGCGCCGGTGGTTATCGCGCTCATGTTGAAGAAGCGGGTGAGGTAGATGGGGAAATTCGTGCCGCGGCCCAAAACACTCGGAGGGGAGTCGAACCTCGAAACCCCGGTAGAAACGCAGGCTGACGGAGCACCGCTTTTCCGCATAAGCGACCTGTCGGCTGGCTACGACAAGAAGGTCGTAGTCGAAGGCGTCGAGCTGGAGGTTCGCGCGGGCGACGTCGTGGCGCTCATCGGGCCGAACGGCTCGGGCAAGTCGACCATCTTGAAAACCATCACACGCCATCTGGCACCGCTTGCCGGCGCGGTCGAGCTCGACGGGCGGGAGATTTCCCGATGGAAGACGGCGGAGTTCGCAAGGAACCTTGCCGTTATGCTGACAGATCGACCCCGGACCGAGCTCCTCACCTGCCGCGATATCGTAGAGGCGGGAAGGCATCCCTACACCGGGCGAATGGGCACACTCTCGCCCGACGACCATAGTCGGGTCGACGAGGCCATGAAAACCGCACATGTGGAAAAGCTCGCCGAGCGCGACTTCATGCAGATAAGCGACGGGCAACGCCAGCGCGTCATGCTCGCACGAGCCATCGCGCAGGATCCGCGTGTGCTCGTGCTCGACGAGCCCACGTCGTATCTCGATATCCGCTACCAGATCGACCTGCTGCGAATACTTCGCCACCTTTCGAAATCGCGGAATGTGGCTGTCATCATGTCCATCCACGAACTCGAGCTCGCGCAGAAAAGCGCCGACAAGGTGATTTGCGTGAAGGACGGCCGGGTCTTCCGCGCCGGCGCACCCGAGGACATATTCACGCGCGAGACGATTGGCGAGCTCTATGGCCTTCAACATGGCACCTTCAACGAGCGCTTCGGCAGCGTGGAAATTGGGCGCCCACACGGCGATGCGCACACGTTCGTCATCGCTGGCGCAGGTACGGGGTCGGCTGTGTTTCGCCAGCTCATCCGGCAGGGCAAGGCGTTCTACGCGGGCGTTCTGCACGAAGGGGACATCGACTGCGAGCTCGCGCGCGACCTAGCGACGGAATGCGTGGCCGAGCGCGCCTTCGAGCCAATCGGGGATAAAACCATAGCCCGCGCCAAAGAGCTCCTCGTCCACTGCGCACGCCTTATCGTGTGCCCCGCCGCCTTCGGCACCATAAACGCCCGCAACGCAGAGCTCGTCGAGTTCGCACGCTCGCATGGTATCGAGGTCATGCGAGCGTGCGAAGGCGCATCGGAGGATTCCAAAATTGGAGTGGGAAGGATAAACTGGACTTTCTTTTAAGGATCCTCAGGCTACAGCTCCTACGCCGGCAAGGTCTCCAAGGCGCCGGAGAACCTCAGGAACAGGAATTTCCACGCCGACGAGCCCAACTAGGCCTAATCCAAGCGAGATTCCAGACTCGACAGACCATTGAGAGTCAGATCGTTGGCGACCTCAGAGACGCGCTCGATAGGAACCGAGCCGTCAGACAGCGCCCACGTGCGATAGATACCGATAATACCCGACAGCAAAAACGCCAGATAGTAGTCGAACATCTCGTCCTTGAGACCTTGGGGCAGCAGATCGCGCTCGGCAATCTCATGTTCGAGCGGCGCACGAAGACGAGCCATGAAATCATCGAGCGGAATATTCTCGATCAGCTGACGATTGAGCACTAAGTTGTTGCACAGTGCCTCATTAACGGTTTTAAAGAAGGTCGCCGCCGCGCCCAGGGCGCGCTCGTTGGTGTCGCCGTCCATGGAAGCAAGCGTTTTCTCGACCGAGTCGACAATCATCTCCACCACATCGACGGCAATGGCATCGAGCAGGCCATCAACCGTGCCAAAGTGAACGTAAAAGGTCTTGCGGTCGACATTGGCCTCGCGCGCGATGGCACTCACCGTAATGTCTGCCAGCGGCTTTTCCATGAGCAGGCGCTCGAAAGCGGAAAGGATGGCATTGCGGCTGCGAACGATGCGGCGATCAAGGCGCGGTTTGCTGGTTGCCATGGGCGTGTCCCTTCGATATACGAGCAATCATCAACAGATGAGAGATAATCTACGTAAGAGGATTATCTCTCAAACAGCACAAATATACCCCGCATCATGAAGAACGCACGACTGCCCTACTGCGACTTAGGGTGCTTCTTCTTATTGAGTGCCGACGGAGATACGCGAATACCGTCGCCCGTCTGGCGCACATAGGTTTTATGAGTCGGCTTAGCGGTCCCAGGAGCCTTCTGAGCGTGCTTCTTGGGATCAACGGTAACAGCATTCGTGGGGTGCGGCTTAGTGGGCGCAGAGGGCGTCTGAGGCGTGCGGCCGAGCTTGCGCATCACGCGATCCCAGCGCGCATGGATGCTCTCGTTGTGGGCGCTCTTAAGTCCCAGCAGGGGCGCAGCCAAAATGGTAGGCGCAATAAACGTAATGAGACGCCACAGCAGATAGCCGGCGGTCGAAGCCGAACCGAAGAAATGACCCAAGAACAATGCAAAGCCGCCCTCAGCGCCACCAGTTCCACCGGGCAAGGGAACCGCAGAGCTTAACAGCTGGACAAAGGCGCTCGCGGCCATGACCGAGAAAAAGTCGACCTCGTGGTGGCCAAAGGCAAGCATCAGGAAATACGGAACCAGATAGAAAAACGCGAGCTGCAGCATGGTGATAAACACGGTGAGCAGCATGGAAGAAAAATGTCCGGCTGAAAGCTTGAACTTCTCGGAGAAGGAGTAGATCTCGCCATCGACAAACGTGCGCCATCCCTCGATCTTAGTGGCCGAGACACCAATGCGCTCAAGCCAATTGATGATGCAATGGGCGACGCGCGTGACGGTCTTAGGCATGAGCGCAACGGCGAAGATGCCCAGCAAGATGCAGCAGTGCCCACCAAAGCTAAAGACGCACAGCAACGTCATGTCGCCGTAGCGTTCGGCAAAAAACGGCATACGGGCGAGCAGCAGGATAGCGCCCCAGGCGACCAGGCCAAACTGGTACACGATAAAACGCGTGAATTGCGTGGCGCCGGCCTCGCCCACGTTTTGGCCGGCCTTGGTCAGGCGATAGATTTGAGCCGGGGTGGAGCCCATCATCATGGGCGTCAGGTTACCAAAGAAGATGCCACTCGCCTCGACCGAGATCAGGTCGCGGATGCCGACGGGCGAATTGGGATCGAGCCAGACGGCGATCGCATAGGCCACAATGCCAAAGAACAGGTACATGAACATGCAAAGACACGCGACAACGAGCCATGACGCCTGGACGCTCGACATAGCGGCCCAGAACTGCCCCATCTGCCCGGTTACCACCAGATAGACGATATAACCTACCAGCACGACGCCGATAAAGATGGCGCCGCGGCGTGCGCTCTTATTGTCATCTCCGCCCGAGGCCTCAACCTCGACCTGGGGCTTAGACGTATGCTGAGAGGACTCCGTCATGAGACTCCTTCTAACAGTCAAAATATCTTGGATATTGTACCCGTAAGGGCCATAGGCAGAACGCAAAGCTCTGGTTCAAACGGGAATTGCAGACGGTTGTTTGAAAATAAAAAAACCCGGCCTTCCATAGGAAGTCCGGGTATCAGATGCGTGGTAGCCCGTACCAGATTCGAACTGGTGATCTCCGCCTTGAGAGGGCGGCGTCCTAAACCGCTAGACGAACGGGCCACATGACATCTGCACTGCCGTGCTGCGAGGAAATATATTACGGGACAAAAAACGTCAGCGCAAGAAGAAATTCCAAATTGCCGAAAAATTGTCGGCAGGTTATGGAATACGCAGGTAAACTTGGTAGCTAATTCAAGTTGAGATGAACCAAAAGAGCTTCGCGCTCGTTGGGAA
>DBGDZK010000001.1:0-12038 GCA_048373195.1 Collinsella sp. | reverse complement strand
CTGAAGGACCTGCCGAGGGACGGGCCCGTCAAGCCGTGACCGGAATCGGTGAAAATACGTTAGCGCAACCGGTGAAACCGCCTTTGCGCGAACGGCGCGCCTGTTTAGCGAAACTGGTGAAAAATAGATTGACGCTAACAGTGGGCGGCGGCGAGGTCCCTGAGCCCCTCGATCTCGGGGGACGGCACCCATACCGGGGTGACGTCGTGCGACAGTATCGCCTTGGCCATCCTGGCCGCGTCGTTGCGGTCGTTCTTGGACGAGAGGTCTGCCGCCGACCTCGGGACCCTGGAGACGGCCGCGACGACGCAGTCGACGCCGAGCCCGGAGAGCTCCCTCTGCGGGGCGAAGCCGAGGTAGCCGCTCTCGTAGGCGGCGAGCGACGGGCCGGGGAAGCCCGACATCCACTCCGCGACCTCGCCCCAGGGGTTGCCGCGGAACCTCCTCGTCACGGCCTCGCCCGTCTCCGCGTCGAGCGCGCAGACGGTGGTGGACCTGAGGTGTACGTCCATTCCGAAGGCGGTAGAATATCTAGGCACGGGAGCCTCCCAACCTCGTTGCGGCGCGGCTGCGCCTCTGGCACTTCAACAACATTGTCGCAGCCCCGACCCGCGGTCACGAGCGGGGGCTCCTGTCGTTTCCGTGCCCCTGGATTGGGTCATAGTGTCTGACTTATGCTCAACCAGCGACGTTTGCGCGCTTGTCAAGAGATTAGCCGTTGGGAAAGTGTCCAAAAATCCCACGCTCGTTCCTTTTGGATTGCGTTGCCCGTGGCCGACAGCCGTGCGGCACCGGTCCGCGTGGCGGCGTATAATCGGCGGCAGATGACTTGGACGTTAGGAAACCATGACCGATAGCATGCAGCAGATGGCGCTCGACACGCTCGGCGCCTATTTTGGCTACACCTCGTTTCGCCCGGGGCAGGACCGCATGGTGGATGCGATTCTTGCAGGCCGCGATACGCTGGGTGTTATGCCCACGGGCGCCGGCAAGTCCATTTGCTACCAGGTGCCCGCGCTCATGCTGCCCGGCATCACCTTTGTGGTGAGTCCGCTGCTGTCGCTTATGGAGGACCAGACCCGTGCGTTGCTCGCGGCGGGTGCGCGACCCAGCTATCTCAACTCCAGCCTTACTCCGGCCCAGCAAAACACCGTGCTCAAGCGGGCGCGCGAGGGCCGCTATCAGCTTATGTACGTGGCGCCCGAGCGCCTGCTCGAGCCGCGTTTTTTAGCCTTTGCGCAGGAAGCCGCGGTGGACGGCGGCATTGGCGTGCCGCTCGTGGCCATTGACGAGGCCCACTGCGTGAGCCAATGGGGCCAGGATTTCCGCCCCGCCTATCTGCAGATTCGCGAGTTCATCGATTCCCTACCGCAGCGCCCCATCGTGGCGGCCTTTACCGCCACGGCGACCGAGCGCGTGCGTGCGGACATTCAGCAGATGCTCGGTCTGCAAAACCCCGCGACGGTGGTGACGGGCTTCGATCGCAAGAACCTCTACTTTGGTTGCGAGGAGATGGGCGACAAGGCCAAGACTGCCTGGGTGCGCGACTACGTGATTGCGCATTCGAGCGAGAGCGGCATCGTGTATTGCTCGACCCGCAAGACGGTCGATGCGCTGGCGGGCGAGCTTGCCGAGGCGCTGGGCCCCAGCGGCATTCGTGTGGGGCGCTACCATGCCGGCATGGGCAACGACGCCCGCCGCCAGAGCCAGCGTGCCTTTATCGACGACGACATCCAGGTGATGGCTGCCACCAACGCCTTTGGCATGGGCATCGACAAGCCCAACGTGCGTTACGTGATTCACAACAACGTGCCCGAGAGCATCGAGGCCTACTACCAGGAGGCGGGCCGCGCCGGCCGAGATGGCGACCCGGCCAGCTGCCATCTGCTGTGGAACGGTAACGATTTCCGCATGCGGCGCTTTTTGATCGACCGCGGCGATGCGGCCGACGAGGCGCTTGACGACGAGCAGCGCGCGTGGGCGCTCCAGAACCGTTATCGCCTGCTCAGCCAGATGGAGGGCTACTGCAATACCACCGGCTGCCTGCGCGAATACATGCTGCGCTACTTTGGCGACGAAGCCGCGGCCGAGCATGCGGTTGCGGCTGCTGCGGGCGGCACCACAGACGACGCCGAGGGCTGCGGCAACTGTAGCAACTGCCTCACGCAGTTCGAGGTCGAGGACGTCACCGACATGGCCCGCGCCGCCGTGCGCTATGTGGCCACGCGCCCTATGCGCTTTGGCAAGTCGCTGATCGCCGACGTGCTTCACGGCGGCAACACCGAGCGCATTCGCCAGATGCATCTGGACGAGGATCGCGGCTACGGCGAGCTGTCGAGCGAATCGGTCGGGCGCATCAAGGACATCATC
This sequence comes from Collinsella sp., assembly GCA_048373195.1. Lineage (GTDB taxonomy): Bacteria > Actinomycetota > Coriobacteriia > Coriobacteriales > Coriobacteriaceae > Collinsella. The sequence continues at coordinate 9,668 of DBGDZK010000001.1, read as the reverse complement.
GGCCAGCTGTGCGGGCGGGGCTACCTGGCCACCTCGCAGGGCCAGTATCCGGTCGTGGGTCTGGGCCCGCGTGCCGGCGAGGTCGAGGACGAGACGTTCGCCTTTACCGTTAAGCGTCGCGCGTCCAAGCGCAAGGCCTCGGCCCGCGCCCGCCGCGCCGTCGATCTGCTGCGCGAGGAGGCCGAGCTGGACCAGCACCCGCGCGTTGGCGACGATGCCGAGCTGTTCGAGCGCCTGCGTGCTCTCCGCAAGGAGATCTCGACCGAGCTGGAGATGGCGCCGTATATGGTCTTTTCCGACAAGGCCCTGCGCGGCCTGTGCCGCCTGCGTCCGCAGACGCGCGAGGAGCTGATCCAGGTCAACGGCATTGGCGAGAAAAAAGCCGACGCCTTTGGCGAGCAGTTTATGGCGGCGATTGAAGAATTTGAGTCCGAGCATGCGCGGGATGGAGCGTAACGATGGCATTCGACGATAAAACCGACCGCACTGACGTGCCCGCCGTGCCGCTGTACCAACAGGTCATGGATGACCTAAAGGGCGAGATCGCGCGCGGTGTGTACCCCGCCGGCTCGCGCATTCCTTCCGAGATGGAGCTCGTGAAGTACTACGGCGTGGGACGCATCACCGTGCGCCGCGCCATCGAGGAGCTGTCGCGCGCGGGGTATCTCAACCGCCAGCAGGGGAGGGGCACGTTTGTGTGCGCGCCCAAGCTCAAGCGCAAGATTGTCCAGAAGGGTGACGTTCAGAGCTTTTCCGAGGGTTGCGCTGCCAACGACATGGTGGCCGGAGCACGTCTGGTGTCACGCACGGTGGTTGCGGCGACGCGCGAGGACGCGGCGTTTTTTGGGGTGGAACCCGGCTGCGAGCTCATCGTTGTCGAGCGCGTGCGCACGGCAGACGGCGTGCCCGTCATGCTCGAGAACAACGCCTTCGTGCTGGCCGACCATCCCTATCTGCAGACGCTTGCCGACAAGGACCTCACGGACAATTCCATCTTTGCGCTCGTTGCCGAGCATTCGGGCCGCGCGCCGCTCAAATCCGACCCCTGCACCGTGGAGATTGCGCTTGCCGATGCTCAGGCAGCCCCGCTGCTGGAGGTGCCGGTCGGCGAGCCGCTCTTCTATATGGAGGCGTACTTTACCGATGCGGACGAGCGGCCCTTGCTGCTCGGACGCCAAAAGATCGTGGGCTCGCGCTACGTGTTCGACATCTAACGTCCATAGATAGAACAACATAGAACAAGTTTGGTGAAATGACTTCACGAGCGTCGTCGTGCGTGCTATAAATAGGACAACATAGAACGACCGCAGGTACGAGCTGTCGTCGTTCAAAACCGCCACACAAGGAGGAAAACCAGGATGAACGCACATGATCTGGTTCAGGAAATCATCGAGCGCAAGGGCAAGATTGAGAACGTCTTTTGGATCGCTTGCGGCGGTTCGATGATCGACCTGATGCCGGCTAACGAGCTGCTCAAGCGCGAGGCCACCACGTTTACCTCGACGGTCTACACTGCACGCGAGTTTTGCCTGATGGCCCCCAAGAGCCTTGGCGAGAAGTCGCTCGTTATTGCCTGCAGCCACAGCGGCAACACGCAGGAGGTCGTCGACGGCTGCGAGATGGCGCTGGCTGCCGGCGCCGAGGTCGTTGCCCTCACCGACTGCGAGGGCTCCAAGATCGATAACGGCAAGTGGACCACCTGGGTCTATCCGTGGGGCGAGGGCGTGTCACAGGTCGAGGTGCCGCAGGGCATCGGCGCTCTGATCGCCGCCGAGCTGCTCGACCAGCAGGAAGGCTACGAGGCACTCGCTGACATGTACGAGGGCCTCAAGCAGATGGATGCGCTGCTGCCCGCCGCCCGCGAGAAGGTCAACGCCGAGCTGGGCGATCGCTTTGCCGAGCTCTGCCAGCAGCACAAGTTCTTCTATATCCTTGGTTCCGGCCCCAACTTTAGCCAGACCTATGCCATGGCCATCTGCTCGCTCATGGAGATGCAGTGGCAGCACTGCTGCTACATCCACTCCGGCGAGTACTTCCACGGCCCCTTCGAGGCCACCGAGCCCGGCGTGTTCTACTTCGTGCAGCTCGGATCGGGCGAGTGCCGCCCCATGGAGGAGCGCGCGCTGGCGTTCCTCAACACGCATACCGATACGGTAATGGTGCTCGATGCACTCGAGTACGGCGTGGGCGAGGTGCCCGCCAGCGTGCGTTCGTACCTGGAGCCGATCTTCTTCTACAACATGAGCTGCGAGCTGCGCGCCGCCCGCGGAAAGGTGTTCGACCACAGCCCTGAGATTCGTCGCTACATGGGCATCGAGCAGTACTAAGTAACGGGAAAAGTATTCACCTTCGATTCGCAGGGGCACTGCGTGAGTCAAAAAAGCGGGCCGCGCCGGTGGGTTTCCGGCGCGGCCCGCTTAGTATCGCGCATAGATTCGCAAGGTTGCGGCAGCCGGCGGCCTACTTCGCGTCGTAGGCCTCGGCGTCCCACCAGTCGAGCTGGGCGATGTTGTCGCGGATGTGCTGGCAGCTCTTGTGGAAGCCCTCAAGCTCGTGCTCGGACAGGTCGAGCGTGTAGACCTCCTCGACGCCCTCGGCACCGATCACACACGGCAGGGAGGTAAAGATGCCCTCCTCGCCATACTGGCCGGTCATGAGCGTGGAGGCCGAAAGCACGGCGTGCTCGTTGTGCAGCACGGCAGCGCAGACGCGCGCGGCGGAGTTGGCGACGGCGTACTCGGTGCACTGCTTGCCCTGGTAGGTTACGTAGCCGCCCTTGCGTGCGAGCTCCTCGACCTCCATGTGGTCGAAGGCGTACTTGTCGGGGTTCTCGGCCTGAAGCTCGTTAAGGCTCTTGCCGGCGATGGTTGCGGCCTTAAAGGCGGCCAGCTGGCTAAAGCCGTGCTCGCCGATCATGTAGGCGTCGATGGACTTGGGGCTCACGCCGACCTTTTTGGAGATCTCGGTGCGCAGGCGGGCGGAATCCAGGCCGCAGCCCGAGCCGATGATCTTCTTGGGGTCGTAGCCGGTCAGGTGCCACAGCTCGGTGCACACGACGTCGCAGGGGTTGGAGATGCTCACGAAGATGCCGTCAAAGCCGGCGTCGACGATGCGCTTGGCAAAGGTGCGGGCGGCGTCGGTGGTAAAGAACAGCTCGCCGTCGCGGTTGCCGGCGGCCAGCGCGACCTTGCCGGCGGCGTTGACGATGACGTCGCAGCAGGCAAGTTCCTCGTAGTGGTCGTAGCAGTTGACGATCTTGGTGTTGTACGGGACAAACGAAAGGGAGTCGCGCAGGTCCTGGACCTCGGACGTCACCTTGGCCTCGTTGATATCGCACAGGTACAGCTCATCGGCAATGCCCTGCATGAGCAGACTGTTGGCAACATGTGCTCCTACGTGGCCCTGGCCGACCACACCGATCTTACGCGTCTGGTACATATATGTATCCTTTCGGCCGAGTTTTTCGCGTCGAACCATTGTAGCGTCCTGCTGCCACTTTGCTAGGCTAAAGCGCCATAGATTTTTGGGCATGCCTTAATCTCTACTTTTGGAGTGATTTGGGCCGCTGACGGCATCGCTGGGCGATATGCTCGCGCGGATGGGGCCGGTCGTTGTACCATAGCTGCAACTGACTCGTAAGGAGCATCCATGCCCATTCGCATCCCCGACGCCCTCCCTGCCGCCGCGCAGCTCGAGAGCGAGAACATCTTTGTCATGACCGAGTACCGCGCGCTGCACCAGGACATCCGTCCGCTGCGCGTGCTCATCCTCAACCTCATGCCCACCAAGATCGCCACTGAGACGCAGATCATGCGCAAGCTCTCCAACACGCCGTTGCAGGTGGAGGTAGACCTGCTGCGCACCAAAACGCACGAGGCCACGCATGTGAGTGCCGGCCACCTGGAGACGTTCTACCGCACGTTCGACGACATCCGTGACATCCACTACGACGGCCTGATCATCACGGGCGCGCCGGTGGAACAGATGCCGTTCGAGGAGGTCGACTACTGGCCCGAGCTCTGCCAGATCATGGATTGGTCTACCACACACGTACACTCTACGCTGCACATTTGTTGGGGCGCGCAGGCGGGGCTCTACCATCATTACGGTATCCAGAAGTACGACCTGCCGGCAAAGGCGAGCGGCGTGTTCGAGCATTATCTGGTGAAGCCGCAAAGCCCGCTGGTCCGCGGCTTCGACGACCGTTTCTATGCCGTGCATTCGCGCAACACCGATGTGCGCCGCGAGGACGTGGAGGCCGAGCCGCAGCTTGAGGTCGTGGCCGTGTCCGACGAGGTGGGCCTGTATATCGTCAAGTCGACCGACAGCCGTCGCTTCTTTGTCTTTGGCCACCCCGAGTACGATACCGACACGTTGCGCCTGGAGTACGAGCGCGACGTGAAGCGCGGCCTCAACCCTCAGGTGCCGGCGCATTACTTCCCGGGTGACGACCCCACCGCCGAGCCGCGTAACGTCTGGCGCAGCCAGGCTCAGCTGTTCTACACCAACTGGCTCAACTACTATGTCTACCAGACCACGCCCTACGACCTGGCCCGCGCCGGCGAGGAGCACTAGGCCGCCGGGAGGTGCACCAGCCGTTAGGCGCTGATGATGTGGGGTAGCGGCAGGTCGTGGGCGTCGGTGGGAACGTGGTCGACACGCTGCTCGTCAAAGGCGATGCCGATGATCTGGCATGTGGCCGAAAGCGTGGGTAGGTAGCGGTCGTAGCAACCGCCGCCGTAGCCCAGGCGCGCGCCGGTTTGGTCGAAGGCCACGAGCGGCACAACAATCATGTCGAGTGCTTCGGCAGGGACGATAGGGAAGCGGTTGCTGTCGATGTCCGTGGCCGCAAAGGCCTGCGTGGGGTGGGCGATAAACGGGGGCGCGTCCGCGTCGCCGGCAGCAACTGCCCGCATGCACATGCGCTGGCCACAAGCTGCGGCTTCGGCTGCCGAGAGCATGCACGGATAGGCCACGCGCCAGCCGCGTTTGGCGGCAGCTGCGGCAAACGCGGCTGGGTCGACTTCGGAACCCATCGCGGCATAGACGGCAACGGTGTGCGGCGCCGCGGCATCCAAGCGGCCCAGCAGATCAACCAGCCGCGCACAGATATCAGCAGACTTCGCCGCCTGCAAGTCCAAATCAAGAGCATCGCGCCGAGCAATCACCGCTCGCCGCAACTCAGCCTTGTCCATCCCGGCTCCCTCTCCCAAACCTACCAAAAAGGGACAGGTTTATTCTGACAGGTTTTATCTGGGCAAACGTCGAAGCCGCCACAAAGGCGCCCTGTGTGGCGGCTTCGACTCGACGTTGGCTTCACAGCGCCGCAGCGATCGCTTCAGTCACAAACTTATTGAGTGACTCACCCTTCTTTGCCGCTGCCAGCGCTGCTTGCTTGTGGAGCTCAGAGCCCGTTCTTACGTTGAACGAGCCCTTAAAAGCCCGCTCGGGTTCCTTGCCCTTCTCGGCGCAAAACTCAAGGTAATCGTCGACGGCGTCGTGGAAGCATTGCTCCACTTCTTCAGCCGTGGAGCCTTCAAATACGATTGCATCCCTAATGCCGGCGACCATACCTGTTAGCACATGCTGTTCGGCATCGAACTCGACCGGGGCGAAATAACCCTTGTATGCCAAAACGTTACTCATGACTACCTCCGACATCTTGCAGAAAGCGAACGATGTTTCGAATGGTCCCCGCTGTCAATTCGTCAGATGGATGAGGCGCGTGCATTACGAACATCCTGCCATCTGATGGCCTGTAGAAGCGAACGCGCGATCCGGATGTCTTGCCTTTGCTGTCCATTTCAAAGCCATATGAAGCCATAACTTTAAGAAAGTCAGCAAATCTATACGTTGAAGGACAGCTAAGCAGCTGGGCGATGAGTTTATCGGATCGAGTCATCCCGCCTCACATTCTGCAACTATATTCTAGTTGCAATTTCAGTTCGATGCAAGCACCTCTACTATAGAACATGTGTGCGTATAGAACAAGTGTTCGAATCGCCACTGAGAAAGGGGACAGGCACCTTCGTGGTGGTCTGTGCTGTGATGGGCGTCTGCGGCGGTTTGTCTCGATCTGTAACAGTAACTCGGCAAAATTGGACTTAGATGTTACAGATTGAGACAAAGAGTTGGTGCCGTTCGGGAACGTCTCGATCTGTAACATCTGGAGCCGATATTGCCGTCTAGATGTTACAGATCGAGACAAACCGCCGCGGTGGGCTGCGCCGCCCCGCTCAGGCCGCAGAAAAAAGGTAGATTTTCGGGCATGTCCCAAAAATCTACCTTTAGTGCCTTAGCCCAGCAGGTCGACTACGTTGAAGCCGGCGTTGCTCTTGGCGATGACGTCGCGGCCGCCAAAGACGCAGGTGGGCGACGCGGCTGCGATGCGCGTCACGTCGGCGCCGAGCGAGCGCAGCTCACCGGGTGTGGCCGCGAGCATCTGGGCGCGACGCTCCTCGCGCGCGTGCGGATCGAGCCCAGCCAGGTAGGTCGTATTGCGGCGCTTGGTGAGCGCGTACGGCTTCACGGGCGCGTCCATGCCGCTCACGCAGCTCACGATAAAGCCCTCGAAGGCGGCCTCGTCGGGCTCAAAGCTGCCGAGCCATTCGCCCGCGCGCGCCACACGCTCAATCGAGGGGTCGATTGCTGGGTCGCGGTAGGTGTAGAACGCCGTCTGACGCTCACCGGCCGCGCGAAATCCGCAGCCGTACGCACCGCCCTTCACGCGGATCTCGTTCCACAGGTAGTCGTAGGAGAGCGCGTTGGCAGCCACGGCCCAGGCGCCCGTCACGTCGATGCCCAGGCGACGCGGATCGCACGCGCTTGCCGCAAAGCAGATGTCGCTGGGGATGACGAAAGCCTCGTGACGGTCGCGCGGCTCCGGCACCACGAGCGTGTCGCTGGCAGCGCCGTCGCCCGCGCCAAGCCCCAGGTTGCCCGCGGCATCCCAGTACGCGTCAAAGTCTTCATCGCTGCCGGTAAAGCTCGCCATGCAGCCATCGGCCACAAAGATGCGCTCCGCCAGCTCGGCAAGCTTGGTACGCAGTCCGTCCACACGCTCGTCAAAGTGCTCGAGCAGATCGCGCAGGAACAGGTAGAAATCCACGCCCGAAAGCTGTTCGCGCACCACGGCCGAAGGCGAGCTGTAGCTCATCGCGCGACCGAGCGCCGCCGAGTGACCGTTGTTGATAAAGCCCTGCTCAAGCCCAATGCGAATCTGCGTGAGCACGTCGCGCACGCGGTCGGCGTCGGCATCTGCCAAAAGCGTGCTCGACCATACCTCGCGCGGCAGACTCGCCAGCGCATCGATCTTCTCGGACAGGGCGCCGGCGCTCACCAGCAGGTAGGGGCGCACGCCGTCCACTTCGGGCTGCGTCATGACTTCGGTCGTAAAGCTCAAAAAGCCGAGCTTGCCAGCGAGCAAGTTGTCGAGTTCCTCGGCCGAGTGCTCGCGCGTGGGCAGCTGCTTAAGCAGGCGGCAGAGCAGTGTCACATAGGGCAGGTCCTCAAACGCGACGCAGCTCAGGTCGAAATACTGCATGGCGTAGGCCAGACGGTTGGTGGGGATGTCGTGGCGCAGGCAGGGGATGGGCGTGGTCGTGTCTACGACCAGCGGCGGCTCGGGGCGCGCCTCGCCAATGTCGGACACGCGCAGGCGCGGCAGCGTGGCCTTGGCCTCGGGCGTCTCTTCTGCCTCCTGCGCGGCACGCAGCGCGGCCGTGCGCTCGACCACGTCGGCCAGCTCGGCATCGGTCATGGCATCGCGCTTGGCTGCCAGCTCGGCGGCTTCGGCACCCTCCGAACCCTCGGCGGCGTCCACCGGCACCAGCTCGACCAGTGCCATGTGGTCGTTTTCCAGCACCAGCTCGCGCAGCAGGTCCTCAAAATAGCTGCCGTCCAGCTCGCTGCGCAGCTCCTCGTACACCGGGCCGTACTTGAGCGCCAGCGTCGCGGCGTCGTCATCGTAGAGCCACGTGCTCAGCGCGTCGCACGCAATGGCCACGCCGTCGGCGATGCCGTAGTCGCGCTGACGCAGGTCGTATTCGTTGCTGCTGATGATGGCTTCCAGGCGCTCGCGCGGAACGCCATGCTCGCATAGGTCGCGGCAGGCGTCCTGGAACACGCGGCGCAGCTCGCGCGCCACGCCGGGCTGTGCGTTTTGCAGCATGATGAGCTCGTAGGGCTGCAGGCTCTCGGCCGCGGTGTAGCTCACCACGTTGCCGCCCAGGCCGGCGGCCAGAATGGCCTTCTTAACTGGCGCTTCGTTGGAGCCCAGCAGTGCCTCAAACAGGATATCTGCCGCGATCGTGCGTTTGCGGTCGAGCGCGCTGCCCAGCACAAGACCCAGGCCCACCAGGGCGTTCTCGGGCGTGGTAGCCATCTCGACGCGCTTGTACTCGCAGGTCACGGGTGCCTGCACGCCCAGCGGATTGGGCGCCAGCGTGGACGGGTTCTCGCCGGCGGCGACGGCAGCGTCCATGCGGCGGCTCGCGGCACTCGGCTGCGACAGATAACGCTCGTCCAAAAAGGCCAGTGCGCGGTCCACGTCCAGGTCGCCGTAGAGCGTGATGTAAGAGTTGGAGGGGTTGTAGTGGCGCGCGTGCGTGTCCAGGAACTGCTCGTAGGTGAGCGCGGGGATCGCGCGCGGGTCGCCACCGCTCTCGTGCGCATAGGCGGTGTCGGGGTAGAGCGCGGCGTTGACGGCGTCGTCCAGCACGCTCATGGGGTCGGACAGCGCACCCTTCATCTCGTTGAACACCACACCGTTATAGCGCAGCGTGCCCTCGCGCAGGCTCGCGGAGCTGCTGTCGCCCTCGGCGTCCTCCGGCAGGTCCAGCTCGTAGTGCCAGCCCTCCTGCTCAAAAATGGTGGGCTTGGTATAGATGGCCGGGTTGAACACCGCGTCCAGGTACACGTCCATCAGGTTATACAGATCCTGCTCGTTGGTGGTGGCAACGGGGTAGATGGTCTTGTCGGGGTAGGTCATGGCGTTGAGGAACGTCTGCATGGAGCTCTTGATCAGGTCGACAAACGGCTCCTTGACGGGAAACTTGGCCGATCCGCACAGCACCGAGTGCTCAAGAATATGGAACACGCCGGTGGAATCGGCCGGCGGCGTCTTAAAGCCAATGGCAAAGGCCTTGTTTTCGTCGTCGCACGCCAGGTACAGCAGGCGAGCGCCCGATGCGGTGTGGCGCAGCACGTAGGCGTCCGAGTCGAGCTCGGGCACGGTCTCGAAGCGCTCGACGGCAAAGCCGTGGCAGGTGGTGCCGGGTACCAGCAGCGCGGCGGCAGCGGCGCGCGGGTCGGTTGAGGTGGCGGGCATATGCAGTCTCCTTTGACGCCCCAGCGGGGGCGAATCGAGTCGAATCCTCGAGAGTATACCCATATGGGGCCGCGGCTCTGCGGCGAACTGAAGACGATGCCGGCGGAATGGGTAAAGGCCCCGCGTGACCGCCGCGCGAGCGTGGAAAATTGGACACTCGCCAAACGAGAGTGGATATCCGGAAATCCTCGCCCGTCCATCACTCGCGTATCTCTCGTCCCTCATTCGTCTCTAATATGAGAGATGACAGGAAGATGAGAGAAAAATATGAGAGATAACTGAGCAGCAAAGAGACAGGCAATCATGGTATTGTCTCAATACCAATTGTTCTACCAGCAAA